>JANQHL010000289.1 GCA_028277085.1 Flavobacteriaceae bacterium | reverse complement strand
TACTAAATGCATCTTCACCAGCGCTAACAGCCCCCGGGCCAAAACCCGTTGAGAGTGCGCTTACGTCGGAAGGGGGAGAGTAACCACCAATCTTAAGTACAGTGATTGCTTCGCTCTTGTTCACGTACAACCCACTGTACCACTCATTCTTGAGGTCTCTAAAAAAAGCCTTGGCGCTTTTTGTTTTTTCTTTGGTTTTTGTATTGTACAACGTAATAGGTCCTATGGGTAGAACGGAGGTTTGTGTGCTCGTAAAACTGATTTCGTCATCTGGACTAAATCGAAATACCTTTACCACCTCTTTGTTAGCCATCTTCTTAATATCTACGATAAGAAGTTTGTTGGACATTATTAAGGAATAAAGATTATCCTCACATAGGAAGGAATTGGTCCGGATAGAGATCTCACGACCTTCTACAAATTCTCCTGTGGGCATAGGAACATAATCTGCCTTTACCGTATTGTCTTTCCTTGACAAATGGATAATTCGTGTGCCATTGTCATTACTGTTTATGGTGAAACTTATTACTTCTTTCTTAGGATATAGCTTAACCCTTTTTCCATAATCCTTTGCGTTACTGGACAGCTCATTGGATATGACCGATATATCTTGTTCTATTAGCAACTTCGGTAAGGGGACAATTTTTGAGTCCTTGGAATAAAAGCGTTCTCCGGTTAGATCATAGGTAATTTTTTCATGGCTACTTCCTGTAAACTGATATATAGTAAGGATGGATTGACTGCGATTGACAGTCATCACCATGAACTCGTTATGCTCACTAATGTACTGTATGACGCGTTCTTTTTTTAGCTTTAGATCGAAACGATCGTAGGTCAGTTTGCCATTTTCATCGATGGCTGCTCTATGGAATTCTCCCTTACCTTTTTTATGAAAGTACAGGCTAATGGTGTTGGAAGGATCTACTGCTATGCCAACCGCTTTCTTAGTAGCTATCGCTTCCGGTTTATCATAGGAACTATGCGTCAATGCATTGGTTTCAGCATCGTGGACAATATGTAGGATACCCTCATCACTAAACCCCTCTGAGATCGCAAATATGTGGATGTTCTTTTTGTAGTCGGTTATAGGTAGGATGTTGCTAGCACTGGTTTTTTTTAATTCCATTGCTACCGAAGCCAGCTCTTCCTGTGCAAAAACGGTAATTCCGAAAAAGAAAACAAGAAAAACGAATATGGGTGATTGTTTGTTCATAGGGATTGTGCTTTCGGAATTTCCGGTAAATAGGTTAGCGAAGTTTGAATTTCCATTTTTTTGATTTAAGAACTGTTCATCATTTCATCATCTGGCCTTTTATACCTGCCTTAAAGATACTATACAGCACATTCAATTTCGTATTGAAGTTTTCCGGATAGTTTACATGGAGGTCTATTGTTCTGGCTTGATGCTTTATTACCTGCTAATTGGACAAAACATAGTGCCAAAAGAAGTGCCTGTTACGTTTTGCTTAGTTTATTTCCAATCCGTTTAATGAAATTCGGTAAATATCCCCCATTCCATTTTTTGGTCTGTTCGAAAAAGATTCTAATTCTTCAATGCTGGTTATTCTTTCCGGATGTACTTCCATCCTTTCGCTTGTAAAGTAGAGCACATTTCTTTTTACATCAATGAATGGACAATAATCCAGCTTATCGGAATTTATTTCTTCTCCCATGTTTTTAGCCGTCTTCCATTGACCGTTGTCGTCTTTGGTACTGTAATACAAATCCCCACCCCCATATCCGTCTGGTCTGCCAAAGGAACTAAATAGCAATAGGTTTTCTTCCGGATTCACATAAGCGTTAAATTCATAGAAGTTGGTGTTTATTGTACTATCCAACAATTGCGCGTTCTGGTAAACGCCATCTACCTTTTTTGAGATATAAATGTCCTCTCTCCCAATTCCTCCTTCTCTTGAAGAGGTAAAATACAGATTACCATTTTTACTTACCGAAGGATAAAATTCATCGCTTTCGGTATTGATATTTTCACTCATCAATTGGGGTTGTCTCCATTGATCCCCTTCCCTTTTACAATACCAGATATTATAATCGTTTCGTGTGGAACCTTCTGCTGTTGGTCTGTTCGAGCAGAAGAATAGGCTTTGACCGTCAGGGGAATAAAAGGGTTCTATATCCTGGTATTGTCCTGATAGTTCCAGTATTTTAGGCTTGCCCCATTTTCCCTCCGATTTTTTTAGCGCTACAAGGCATCTCTTTTGCTGTTTATAATCTCCTAAAGTATATACCAGCTCGTCGCCCTTTGGTGAGATGGCGATATCCCGCTCATATAATTGTGTAGATAGTATTCCTTCTCCAAAAAGCTCCACTGCGTTTGAATTTGTTTCCAGGTCTAGCGGCTCCATTTCTTGCTGATCCATTTCCTGACAAGCAGAAATTCCTAAAAACAGTAGCAGTTGTAGTAACATTTTATTAGTGGTCATTTTCTTCAGATTTGCGGGTTGTAGTCCACTTTTTTTAAT
This sequence comes from Flavobacteriaceae bacterium, assembly GCA_028277085.1. Lineage (GTDB taxonomy): Bacteria > Bacteroidota > Bacteroidia > Flavobacteriales > Flavobacteriaceae > Croceivirga. The sequence continues at coordinate 6,061 of JANQHL010000289.1, read as the reverse complement.
GTGCTACAACGGCTTCGTATAAACGCAGTAGCGAATAATTCACTCATAGTTAAAAAGCAATATACTTAAATACACAATAACGGTTCGGGGTATTCCCGAACCGTTATTGCTTTTATCTTGTTGGCAATAGTTTGACCTATTGTTTTGCGGTTTTTGGGCTGATTGTAGTTGCGACTTCATTTATTGAATTTGCAGGAAAATCCCCTTTTTTAGCGTGCTCTTCAATAAGCTGTTTATTTTTTGCTTTATAAACACAATAAACTTTATTACCTGTAACATAGCTGTGTTGCCATTCAATTATCGGTCCCATTTCCTCTAAAACTGAACAAGATGTTTGGGAAATGCCTTTCAGTTGCTCAGATGTTAAGTCCCCTGCTCCTGGAATGATGCGTTCAATTACATAGGTTTTCATAGTTGTATTCTCATTTACAACCTTTTTTTCAGTGGAGAGCGTTGTCCGGTTTTGTCCAAATGATATAGTACATAAAAATAACACTGGTAATAGCATAAAATACTTCATAATTCTAAATTTTAGCGATTAATAAATACATCACAAATCTAGGAGAGTACTTCAGAATTAGTTTTTCTTAAAAAGTCAATCTTTTTACTTTGGAGTTCATATAGGTTTGCTACTTTATCTAATTTTCCTCACGATATTCAGTTGGTGATAATTTGAACTTCTCTTTAAAGATTCTGCTAAAATGAGATACGTTTTTAAAACCGCATTCGAATGTAATTTCGCTTACGGTTTTTTGAGAAGTTTGAATAAGTCTTTTGGCACGTTCTAAACGTCTTTCAAGAATCCATTTTCCTGGTGTAGTGCCATAAAAATCTTGAAATTCCCTTTTAAAGGAAGAAAGGCTTTTACTAGCTAATTGCGCATAGTCAGATAGTTTCAAGTTATACATGTAGTTAGCTTCCATTATTTCCCAAATAGGAGTTTTGTAACCGTTAGCTAGACTATTGACATACGAAAGAAGCATGCGGTTTTTGGGATTAATGAAAACGTTGTACAGCAATTCTTTTAACTTGATTAGTAAGATTTCTTGTGGTAAAGAATCTGATTGATTAAAGTATGGAATTAGACTGAGGTAACAATTTCGGATGCGATTATTGATATTCATCGGAATAACCATTTCATTTGGTGGTGGAGGAAGGTTTCCTAACGGTAGGTGTGGTCTGAACTCATTAAATATTTTTTTTAAGAATTCATCTTTTAGGTAAAATGCCATTAATTCCCAACCTTTGATAATATCATCCATTTCTTGCAAAAAAGCGGCCCTTCGCAAAAGAAATCCAGAATTCTTGTTTACTGTATACGTATGTTCCCCTTGATGAAATATTCTCCTTCCAGAAATAGAAAAGGTAAGTTGATTGTATGGGGAATGTAACTTGAGGATTTTTTCTTTTTGCGGGCAATGGTAATATAAAAACAAGATGTCTTTTATGGAAAACTGCTTGAAAATATCCGGATTAGCTCTATGGAGATCATATACATTCATTGGGATCAATTTCTTTAATATACCACTAGTTGTTTAAATTGAGCCAATTATTGCCAACGTAGGAATAAAAACTATTGCTTTATCCCCGCTATAAATTTAACTGAATTTCCCGAAGACCCCGCTCCAGCGAAGCCTACGGATAAATTGGCCTTCTTCTGGGGAAACAAATCGGGGTTTTCCTTGACGCCAGGCGTTGAGATAGCCCAAAATCCCCTGCAAATAGAGTTCGGAGCGCTTGGCCTGTACCGCCATTTTAAACAGCGCCAGTTTGGCTAACGGCCAACCGTAGCGCATTTTGTATAGCGCCTCTCCTTTATTGCGATAGTTTTTGTGGTGGTATCCATGGCCGGTCGGGCGCAGGTGTTTTACCACTAAATTGGCATCGGTTTGTACTTCAAAATCGTGGTATTGACAGAGTAAGACATCCACAGTGTCCCACCCGGTACCTGGGCGCAGTCCGTTCATGAGTTCAAAGACCTGTCGGAAATACAGTTTAACAGGGCCTCGTACGTGGTTTTTATTGGCAATATTTTCATACACCCATTTACCCTGCTTTTCCACATGGAGCAGTCCTGAACACATCCCAAGTAACCAATTGGAGCGGAAATGATTTCGCATCTGCTCAAAATAGTTGGGAGGGAGTAAGATATCGGCGTCAAATTTGCCGATGAGGTCATAATCCTGATCCACATATTTCAAACCAAAGTTGAAGGTGTCCACCACTTTTTTCCCCGGAAGATGCGTATCCTGGCTTTTCCGTTGTACGACTTTGATCCAGGGGTGGTTTTGTGAGAAAGTGGTAGCGATTTGGAAGGTGGTATCGCTGGAATTGTCGTCCACGATAATGAGTTCTTCCGGGGGTTGGGTTTGCGCCGCAAAAGACTGCAAACAGTCCGCAAGGAATTTTTCTTCATTATGGGCCGGTATAATAATGCTGACCTTCATCGGGTTAAAATTCCAAAAAACAAATTACAAAAAACACAACTTGAGATGTGGAATTTGGCAATTGGAATGTATCATTTGGATTTTCGTTCGGCGTAGACGATGTAGTATCGATTGGTGAACTGCCGTAATAAAGGACGCAGTCCTATTTTTTTGGTCGGATTGGTCCATTTAAGCGTATCCTTGATCTCCCAGCCTGCTTTTTCCAATAGCCAATCGAATTGCCAGTCCTCAAATTCATGATAATGACGATCCCAGGGATCCGTCTTACTTCGGTAGGCTGTGGCAAACCACAAGCGCAATGGGATACTGGCTACTAATTTATTCGCTTTAATTTCCCGTAACACATTATAGGGCGCCACAAGGTGCTCAAAAATCTCAAAAGCAGTGACTACTTCGGCTTTGGATGCTTGCACTTGTTCAAAATTAAGGTCTAAATCCTCGCCTTTTGTGTTTTCTACAGTATACCCCTCCTTTTTAAGGATTTCTGAAAAAGGATTTTCCACACCCAGATCCAGGATGGATTCGGAAGTAGTGATATGCTTTTTTAAAAATTCCAGGGTAAGCCGGTAGCGTTTATGGGGAAATTTTCCTTCGTACATGGGGACGAAATTCCAAAAATCAAATCACAAATCCCAATCAGTAACGATAAACGATGCAATTTATATTCATTCCGGCACCCACACTGGCAAAGAGGATCACGTCTCCTTTTTCAAGATTATGATCCGCTATTTCTCCCCTTTTTACCCGGTCAAAGAGTGTAGGGATGGTAGCTACGGAGCTATTGCCTGTTTCGTGGATCATCATTGGCATGATATCCTTTGGTAGTGGTTGGTTATACAAGCGGTAAAAACGTTTTACAATGGCCTCATCCATCTTTTCATTTGCTTGATGGATAAATATTTTTTTTATTGCTTCAATGGACACTTCACTTTTATCCAAACAGGCTTTCATTGCTGCGGGAACATGGGTGCAGGCAAACTCATAGACTTTACGACCATACATTTTTATATATCGGGTATCCTCGCAACTATCCGGATGGTAACTTTTGTCAAAAAATAAATGGTACGCTTCTCCATTGGCATGGGTTTGGGAGGCATGTGCCAGAATTTCTCCACCGCTTTCGGACTTTTGTATAATAGCGGCACCAGCACCATCGGAATAAATCATACTATCCCTGTCGTTTGGGTCAATGATCCTTGAAAGTGTTTCTGCACCAATGACCAAACAGGTGGTTGCCATGCCACTTTGTATGAAGGCTTTTGCTTGGATAACCGCCTCGACCCATCCCGGACATCCAAAAATCATATCGTAGGCCACACAAGAAGGATTTTTTATCTGCAAAAGGTGTTTCACACGTGTGGCCAGGCTTGGCAAGGTATCCCCCTGTATTTTCCCCGCCGTCAGGTCTCCAAAATTGTGCGCAAAAATGATGTAGTCGATCGTTTCTTTATCAATACCGGCATCTTCAATTGCCTTTTCAGCCGCTAACAGGCCAAGATCTGAAGTGTTTAGATCCGCTTCGGCATACCGTCTTTCTTTGATCCCTGTGATCGATTCAAATTTTTCAATAATGGTGGAATTGCTTTGAACAATGGCGGTCCCGTCAGAATTCAAAAAATCATTTTCCAGAAAATCTTCATTCCTAGTAATAATCGAGGGGATATAACTACCTGTCCCTGCTATTTCAATTTTCATGTTTTGCCCCATTTTCGTACTGGAAAGGTAGCAGTTAGGGGGCTAACAACAACGGTAGGTTTAAGAACCCGCCCGATGTTCAAATAGCGAAAACGATTGAAAATTGAGCATATATCTGGAACTCCCAAGAGTGCCAAGGGCCGTTAGGGCACTGTATTCAATGCTTTTCAGACTTCTGCGTATTCTTCAATGCTTGGGCAGGTACAGATCAAATTACGATCGCCATAGGCTTCATCCGTACGTCGTACGGTGGGCCAGAATTTATTTTCCGCCACATAGGGAATCGGGAAGGCCGCTTTTTGACGACTATAAGGAAAATCCCAGTGATCCGAAGTGGCCATGGCCAGGGTATGTGGCGCATTCTTAAGCACATTGTTTGAATCCTCTAAAGTACAGGCCTCAATTTCTGCTCTAATGGCTAGCATAGCCTCGCAAAACCGATCCAGTTCTGCCAGGGATTCACTTTCTGTAGGTTCTATCATCATGGTACCGGCCACGGGGAAAGATACCGTAGGCGCATGGAATCCATAGTCCATTAAACGTTTGGCAATGTCTGTAACTTCGATGCCGTTTTCTTTGAAAGGGCGGCAATCGATGATCATTTCATGAGCTGCACGTCCTTTTTCCCCGGTATACAACACTTCATATGCCCCATGCAGCCGTTCCTTGATATAATTAGCGTTAAGGATGGCAATTTTAGTAGCATCTGTTACTCCTTTAGCACCCAACATTCGGATGTAACCATACGAAATAAGACAGGCAAGTGCACTACCCCAGGGGGCAGCGGAAATAGCGGTTATTGCATTTTCTCCACCTGTAGGAATAATTGGATTGGTGGGGAGAAAGGGCTTTAGCTGTTTCGCGACACAAATGGGACCGACACCCGGTCCACCACCGCCATGAGGAATAGCAAAGGTTTTGTGGAGATTGAGATGACATACGTCTGCACCTATAGTAGCGGGATTGGTTAATCCTACCTGGGCATTCATATTTGCCCCATCCATATACACCTGACCGCCGTGGTCGTGGATCAGTTGCGTAATATATCGAATGGAAGACTCGAAGACACCATGGGTAGAGGGGTAGGTAACCATTAAGGCGGCGAGATGCTCGGCATGTTGCTTTACCTTTTCCTCCAGGTCGTTGACATCGATGTTTCCCTGTTCATCTGTTTGGGTAACTACCACCTGCATTCCCGCCATTACCGCAGAAGCCGGGTTAGTTCCGTGAGCAGAGGCCGGGATAATACAAATATTCCGATGCCCTTCGCCGCGGGCTTCGTGATAGGCCCGTATCGTCATTAAACCGGCGTACTCTCCCTGTGCCCCGGAATTGGGCTGTAAAGAAGTCGCGGCAAAGCCGGTGATCTCAGTGAGATAATCCTCCAGGGAACGAAGCATGATCTGATAACCCTCTGCCTGATCCAAAGGGACAAAAGGGTGGAGATTGCTCCACTGCGCCCAACTTAAGGGGAGCATTTCGGAAGCGGCATTCAATTTCATGGTGCAGCTCCCCAGAGAAATCATACTATGATTTAACGCCAGGTCTTTGCGTTCCAGTTTTTTAATATACCGCATCAATTCCGTCTCGGAATGATAGGAATTAAACACTTCATGCGCTAAGAAAGGAGTGGTGCGGGTAAGGGCTTCAGGAATGCCCTGTGTATATGAGGTTTCGGCCCCCGGGTGTTCCTCGTTTTCGAACAAAGCAATGAGTGTATTAAGATCTTCGTCAGAAGTGGCCTCGTTGATCGATAAGGCAACGGTTTGGGAATCAACGTAATGGAGGTTTATTTTTTCTGACAAGGCCTTTTTTCGCAATGTTTCGGCACTAGCAACTTTTAAAAGCAGTGTGTCAAAAAATGCAGCGTTCAATTGGGATACCCCTAGTTGTGACAGCTGTTCGGCAAGGCGTTTCGT
>JANQHL010000209.1 GCA_028277085.1 Flavobacteriaceae bacterium | reverse complement strand
GAACAGGGAATGATCAATTTGCCCTCTACTGGGGCATCCGACAAAGCATATCCGTGGTTAATGCAATTTTTACCAACCGGACTTAAGGGAATAGCGGTTGCCGCTTTAGCAGCGGCCATCGTTTCATCTTTAGCATCGATGTTGAACTCTACTTCGACCATTTTCACCATGGATATCTACCGACAATATTTCAACAAAAACGCTCGGGATCGTACCACGGTCAAAGTTGGTCGTCTATCAGCCGCGATTGCATTGGTCATCGCGATGGCAATCGCACCTTTGCTCGATGGTCTTGATCAGGCATTTCAATTCATACAAGAATATACAGGAATCGTAAGCCCAGGAATTTTAGCGATTTTCCTACTAGGTCTTTTTTGGAAAAAAACTACCAATCGTGGGGCCATTATTGGCGCTTTGGCCTCTATACCGATTGCCATGTTCTTTAAGGTTGGGGCCAAAGGATGGGCCTCGGGAAGTTCGCTAGAGAATCTGTTTCCTTCTCTGCCATTTATGGATCAAATGGGCCTCACTTGTTTAGGAACAATACTCCTCATTGTCTTGGTCAGTTACTTTCAGAACAAAGGTAAGGATGATGACAAAGGTATTGTAATATCAAATGATACGTTTAAAACAAGCCCATTATTCAATATTGGAGGCTTTGCAATCATGATCGTTTTGGCCGCAGTATATGCCCTTTTTTGGTAACCACATTATGCAATAAAAGATATCTTTAGTCAATCAATATATTAAAAATAACAACGGTTTGCTTTCCGTTGTTTAATGATAATACCATTAAAGTTCGTAATGCTGAATTTTTTTAATTAATGGTTTCTTTTAAGAAAAACTTTTAAAAGAAACGTTTCTCGAGACAATAAAATCTTAATTAAACACTGACCCCTATACTAGCATTCGCCCCTATTTGAAGTTGTGTAGGGAATCGAACTTCATTTTATTACATTGAGTAACCTATTCGATGAGCATAAAACTCCGCACTGCGCAAAAGTCCATATTTATTGGGCTTTTCAAGGGTAGGCCCTAGTTACTCCGAACTTCTTAACGATCAAAAGGCACTTGGCACGTTCTTAAAAATGGGGTATGACTACGTGAATAGCTTACCACCAAAATAAAAACCGCACCAGAAGTACTGATGCGGTTTTTTAATGCGATTATTTACATCCTTATGCCACGGCAGGGGCGGCAATCTTTTTCTTGAGGGCATCAAACATGATTGGAGTAGCGATAAATACCGAAGAGTAGGTTCCTACCAGCACCCCGACAATCATCGCAAACATGAACCCCCGAAGACTTTCACCACCAAAGACGAAGATGGCCAAAAGTACGATCAAGGTGGTCAAGGAGGTGTTCAACGTACGGCTTAAAGTACTGTTTAGTGCCTGATTAATATGCTCACCATGCTTCCATCCTTTTAGATTCACCACTTCTCGTATCCGGTCAAAAACTACAACCGTATCGTTAAGGGAATACCCAATTACGGTCAAGATCGCAGCAATAAACGCCTGATCAATTTCCATATTAAAGGGCATGATAGCGCTTGTCAATGAAAAAATACCCAATACGATCATGACGTCATGGAATACCGCAATAACTGCACCCAGAGAGAATTGCCATCTTTTAAATCGAAGTAAAATATATAGAAAAACTACAGCTAAAGAACCCAAAATTGCGTAATACGCATTCTGTTTGATATCATCAGCAATTGTCGGTCCCACTTTGGTCGATTGTAAGATCCCTATAGACTTCTCCGAAGCGCCAACGGTAAAATCCTCAAAAGAAGTACCATCAGGTAGGTATTGCTGTAAAGCGGTAAATAGTTTATTCTGGATCTCATTGTCTACTTCTATGCCTTCCACGTCCACTTTGTAGGGCGTGGTAACTTTGATCTGATTAGCTTCTCCGAAAGTTTTTACTTGGGTTCCGCTCCCAAACACTTCATTTAAACCGGAAGCAATCTCAGACGGGTTTACCTCTTGCTCGAAACGGATCTGGTACGACCGTCCACCAATAAAATCCACTCCTTGTTGCAGTCCTTTGGTGAATAAGGAGAAAGCTCCAACGCCAACTAAAATAAAGGAAACGACATAGGCAATTTTTCGCTTACTCAGGAAATTGATCTTTAGATTGGTAAAAAGCCCTTTGGTTATTGGTGTAGAAAACGCCAATTTCCTTCCCTTCTTGGAGAGGTACCAATCTACCAATAATCGGGTCACAAAAATGGCCGTAAACAAAGAGGTAACAATACCAATTAAAAGGGTAGTTGCAAAACCCTTGATCGGGCCCGAACCAAAAATAAATAGGATGATAGCCGTTAGGCCTGTCGTGATATTAGCATCCAAAATAGAGGACAACGCATTGTTAAAACCATCTGCTACCGCCTGGGCTTTGCCTTTCCCCCGGGCCAACTCCTCTTTGATACGTTCGAAAATAAGTACGTTGGCATCAACGGACATCCCTATTGTCAACACGATACCGGCAATACCGGGTAAGGTCAAGACCGCCCCAAGACTGGTAAGCACTCCGAAGATCAATAAAATATTGAAGATCAATGCTGTATCTGCAAAAATACCAGCTCTCCCGTAATAAAAGATCATCCATATCAGAACAAAGATCATAGCGATGACGAAGGACATAAATCCGCTATCTATGGCCTCCTGACCCAACGACGGCCCCACCACTTCGGACTGAATGATTTCAGCCGAAGCGGGAAGTTTTCCCGCCCGTAATACGTTAGCGATGTCTTTCGTCTCGTTAATCGTAAATGTACCGGTAATCTCAGAACGTCCTCCGGATATAGGCCCCGACGATACCCCAGGTGCGGTGTACACCTTATTATCCAGTACTATAGCAATTCCGGTTTGATTGTTAAACGCGTCCCCCGTCAACTTTTCCCATTCCCGGGCACCACGAGTATTCATGGTCATACTCACCGCAGGTTTGCTAAACTGATCAAACGTATCCTGGGCATCGGTAATAACGTCGCCGCTTATTCGTGGTACCGCATCCCGGTTGGATTTTAAAGCATATAACTCTGCCAATTCTGACTCTTTAGGGGGCTTTTCGAACGCAAATTTGGTAAACTGCACATCTGCAGGTAACAGCCTTTTTACCTCAGGCATTCTAAGATAGGAACCTATCTCTGCCGTATCTGTGATGGCCACTCTTGCGATGGCATGACTGCCCTGAACTGGAGGTAAGAGTTTACTGATCAACGGATTGGATTGGGCAGAAAGATCCAATGTATCCTCAGCTACATCGGACAATAAGGAATCTATTTCCGATACCTGTTCAGCAAGCGTGTCTTTTGCTATTTCAACCGGTTCCAGAATGTCCCGTAACCGCTCATTGGCATTCACAAAGAACTGCCCAAGGCTTTGGTTATTCTGAGAATAGGTCTCCCAAAATTCCAGCTGCGCTGTACTCGACAATAATTCCTGGGCACGCTGTACATCCCTGGCACCAGGCAATTCCACCAAAATACGCCCAGAATTCCCCTCACGCTGAATGTTAGGTTGGGTTACTCCAAAACCATCGATTCGCTTACGCAATACCTCAAAAGCCGAAACTACAGACTCGTCAATTTTTCTGCGGATAACAGGTTTTACCTCGTCATCCGACATCTGAAAATTAATCTCATCGCTCAGGGTCTTATTGGCAAAAATATCCGGTGAGGCCAGTTTGGTATCTCCTTTTACCGCATCAAAGGCATCAAAGAACAGTTCAAGGTAGGTAGCATCACTTCGTTTAGAAGCTTCATCGGCATCTGCGAGTGCTTTATTAAAAACAGGATTCTTGGTATTATTGGCCAATCCTTTCAAAATGTCCTTAACGGAAATCTGAAGCGTTACATTGATCCCTCCCTTGAGATCCAGACCCTTATTCAATTCTTTGGTCTTGGCATCATCGTAGCTTGTATATCCTAAAATAGGTTCACCTCCAATTGAATCCAAATACGATGCCTCTAAAGCTTCTCGCTTGGCTACATAATCCTCCTCAGCTTCCGAAATCTGATTAATGGCATAACGGTCGGCATCATTCTCTACTTTACCGGTAATAAAGGTGTAAGAAAGTTGGTAGATGCTCACCAGGCCAAAAAGCAGTGCAAAAAGCCTTACTAATCCCTTGTTTTGCATTGATTTTGAATTTTTTGTAAACAGCGTGCAAATATATCATTTCAAATACGAAAAGCCAATAGAAATGCCCTTATTGTGATTTGAAAAAGACGAAGAAAAAATGTCATTTCGAGAAAATCCCAACGGTAATTGGAATGATGAGAAATCCAAAACGAACTTTCTCAGTCCACTCGAAATGACATTTTAATAGAAGTCGAGGTCTATTACAATTGCAACAATCCGTTGGTCTTGCTTACACCTTCGGCACTAGCAGTGAGTTTTTCTTTCTCGGTATCAGAAAGGGCAATTTCCACCACTTGTTCAATACCGTTTTTGCCCAAAATAACAGGAACCCCAATACAGATATCGTTTAATCCATATTCGCCTTCGAGGAAGGTAGAACAAGGAAACATTTTATGTTGATCACATGCGATAGCCTGAACCAAAGAAGATACAGCTGCTCCCGGAGCATACCAGGCACTGGTACCCAAAAGCTTTGTTAACGTTGCTCCTCCTACTTTTGTTTCTCCCACTACCCAATCCATTTTATCCTCATCAAGAAATTCAGAAACTTTTACGCTATTACGGGTAGCATGTCCGATAAGCGGCACCATACCGGTATCGCTATGTCCTCCAATTACCATTCCATCCACATCTGATATTGGTGCGCCCAAGGCTTCTGCCAAACGATATTTGAATCGGGCACTATCCAATGCCCCACCCATTCCAATAATTTTATGTTTGGGTAATGATGTGGTTTTATGTACCAAATAGGTCATCGTATCCATAGGATTGCTCACTACAATTATTATGGCCTCCGGAGAATGCTCCAATAAACTTTCTGCTACGGTTTTAACGATACCTGCATTAATGCCTATGAGCTCTTCGCGGGTCATTCCCGGTTTTCTCGGAATTCCCGAAGTAATTACAGCAACATCACTGTTAGCAGTTTTTGAATAATCATTGGTACTCCCGGTAATTTTGGTATCAAATCCATTTAAAGAAGCCGTTTGCATCAAATCCATGGCTTTCCCTTCGGCATACCCTTCTTTGATATCCAACAAGACCACCTCAGAAGCAAAATCTTTAATGGCAATATATTCCGCACAGCTGGCACCTACGGCCCCTGCACCTACAACAGTGACTTTCATATTTTACATTTTTTGGTTCTCAAATCGCCCAAAAATAGCGATTTTTCATCCCATTTTTTTATGAAAAATGTCATAGTTTTTTCCTTTAGTTGCTTCTCTTTAGGATTTTGAAAAAAATTAAGAATTCTTAGCCATTTGTTAAAAAAAAGTGGTTTTTATCGAAGAAATATTTCAAAGGAGGTCATACATCGAAATTTTACAATACCCACAGTACCGACTCCGTTCTCTTAGTCCCAAACCTTATGAAACCTGCTTATGAAGAGGCTCTTTTCTTTTCTGGCCATTATTGCTATAATTGGAGCAAGCAATTGTAGCCGTATTCCCGATAACAATGACCCGGTTCTTGGAATTTGGTCAAACACCCTAACGATAACGGAAAATGCTAAAGACCAAAATGGGGTAGAACGGGAAGAATGGATCTTTAACGATGTCTATTTAGGGAGATATCATCGCTATGTTGGGAATTCTATTGTCATAGAGACGGATTTTAGCTGGGAAGTAACGGACGGCGCCTATACTATTAGTTATGCTATTCCGGAACTGTCTTCGGTAGAAGTTGTTATGACACAATCCGAAGAAAACGATCTTTTGGAACTACCTAGTGGGGAGGTTTTTGCGACCCGACAATAACAATGAAAACACGGTTTTATGAAAATGCAAAGCCCTGAAGGTAGTATCCTTCAGGGCTTTTCTGGTTCGGTTGAATAGTTATCTTATCGGAATCCGAAATGGATACCGGCAGTAAAGGTGTTGAATTCGGCAATGTTGTATTCTGCATTGATCCTAAAGAACCCTAGTTTGATCTTGGTCCCTATATTCGCTGCTACGCCATTGGCATCCGTCGAAACCGTGAAAGGATCCACATAAGTGGCCTGGAAAGGTCCGGAGGTTACCACGTATTCTCCTAAAAGGTCAATATCCGATGTTCCGGTGATATAGCCTATTCCGCCATAAAAATTGATGACCGGGATATTTTTTGTGGACACTACAGCGCTGAAGTTCCAGGTATTGAAAGAGGCATCTATGCGTTGGTTTTCACCCTGAACGTCAAAAGAGTCCGTGAAATCATATTCCCCGTTCAAACCAGTATAGCCAATAACAGCAGAAATGGCTACGGGTAGCAATTTATCCGCCGGCAACAATTTGGTGAATTCGTATTGGATACCAGCACCAAATAACCCGATCTCTGCATCATCATCCAAGGTTATTTTCGGTAAGAACCGTGCTTTTACCTCCAACCCTTTGATCAAACCTACACTGGCCTGGATATAACCTGTTGGAATAAAATTAAAATCCTCTGCTTCAAGGCCGGAGGGCAATTCAAACTCCTCGCGAACCAACCCGGTTTCATCTTCAACAAATACGATGATCCCCTCAATATCACCAAGGGCGGTAGATACTGCCCGCGCCTGGCCCGGATTATCTACAAAATCAAGATTTTCATAATCCGCAGGATCCAGCACAAATGATTTTTTATCGTCTTTATTCCGGAAACCTGTTATGTTCCCTACTATAGAGATTTCAAAACCACCAAGAGGCTTGGCTTCTCCGGAATTGTACCATCCGTTGGAAATACTGAACAAACCTGCCTCTTGCACAGGAGCTAGGTAATCATTGGCAAAACGTTCGGCGTCTTCCACCCCTGATATGAAAAGATCATTCAAATCCTGGGCGCTGGCCATCGTAATACCACAAAATGCAACTAAAAAAGCTATTTTTCTCATTTTGTAAAACTTTTCTTCTCTACGAAACTAAAAATCCCCGACACATGTCGAGGATTTTTGTTGTGAAATTACCGTTATGGTTTATAAACTAAGCATCTATGTTGGCATACACCGCGTTATTTTCGATAAATTCTCGTCTTGGCGGCACTTCATCTCCCATGAGCATAGAGAAAATCCGATCCGATTCTGTTGCATTTTCAATGGTAACGCGCCGCAGGGTTCTGTTCTCCGGATTCATAGTAGTATCCCAGAGTTGTTCTGCATTCATCTCTCCCAGACCTTTGTAACGCTGAATGGTGGCTCCTCCCTTCATTGTCTCAACAATCTCATCACGTTCCTTGTCATTCCATGCATACCGCTTTTTGCTTCCCTTCTTTACTAAATATAGCGGTGGAGTGGCGATATATACATGCCCTCCTTCAATAAGCTCACGCATGTACCGGAAGAAGAAGGTTAGGATAAGTGTCTCTATATGGCTTCCATCCACATCCGCATCACACATGATCACTACTTTGTGATATCGTAGTTTTTCCAGGTTAAGTGCCTTGCTGTCTTCCTCCGTACCAATGGTTACGCCAAGTGCCGTGTAGATATTCTTGATCTCTTCATTTTCGAACACCTTATGTTGCATGGCTTTTTCTACATTCAGGATCTTACCACGCAGCGGCAGAATTGCCTGAAAGTTGCGATCTCTGCCCATTTTTGCGGTACCGCCTGCAGAATCTCCCTCTACCAGGAACAATTCGCAGTTTTCGGGATCCTGATCCGAGCAATCCGAAAGCTTACCTGGTAAACCGCCACCGCCCATAGGATTTTTGCGCTGCACCATTTCCCGGGCTTTGGCAGCAGCATGCCTCGCCTGTGCCGCAAGCTTCACCTTCTCAACGATCTGTTTGGCATCCTCCGGATGTTCCTCCAAATAATCAGTAAGCATTTCGGAAACAGCCTGGCTTACCGCACTAGTCACCTCCCGGTTTCCCAGTTTTGTCTTGGTTTGCCCTTCAAATTGCGGTTCAGCAACTTTAACAGAAACTATTGCTGTTAACCCCTCTCTGAAGTCGTCTCCGGAGATCTCAAATTTTAATTTGTCTAGTAATCCGGAATTATCTGCATATTTTTTCAGGGTAGTTGTCAATCCCCTTCTAAAACCGGATAAATGCGTACCTCCTTCGTGAGTGTTGATGTTATTTACATAACTGTGGAGATTTTCAGAAAATCCAGTATTGTAAATCATAGCCACTTCTACCGGGATGCCATTTTTCTCCCCTTCCATGGCAATCACATTTTGGATCAGGGGTACCCGTGTTTCATCCAGGAATTTTATAAACTCTCTGAGTCCTTCTTCAGAATAAAAGGTTTCTCCGATAAACTCCCCTTTATCGTCCTTTCGCCTTTTATCGGTTAGGCTAATAGTCACGCCCTTGTTCAAATAGGACAGTTCCCTCAT
>JANQHL010000201.1 GCA_028277085.1 Flavobacteriaceae bacterium | reverse complement strand
ACAAGGTGGACTTGGGCAAGTGAAAATTAGTAACCATGCAGTCTGCGATACTGAAATCGTATGGCGGAAAAATGAATTTATTGGTCCAACCTTCAAAGGTATTCAAGGTTCTTTCTGAAGAAACTGCACTCTCCAGACCGCGCATTACCGTTGTACCCACCGCACACACTTTTTTCTTATCGGCTTTGGCCTTGTTTACAATTTCCGTTGCCTTCTCATCAATAACCAATTCTTCGCTATCCATTTTGTGCTTGGAAAGATCTTCAACCTCAACCGGGTTAAACGTTCCCAACCCTACATGTAAGGTTACTTCAGCGAAATCAATACCTTTTATCTCAAGGCGTTTTAATAAGTGTTTGGAAAAGTGCAGACCGGCAGTAGGTGCGGCCACCGCCCCTTCATGTTTTGCATAAATGGTTTGATACCGTTCCTCATCTTCCGGTTCTACAGCGCGTTTTATGTATTTGGGAAGTGGGGTCTCTCCTAATTCCCGCAACTTTCTTCTGAAATCGGTATAAGAGCCGTCATAAAGAAAGCGTAACGTCCTCCCCCGGGAGGTTGTGTTGTCAATCACTTCCGCTACCAAACTTTCGTCTTCTCCAAAATACAATTTGTTACCAATCCTTATTTTACGGGCAGGGTCGACCAGAACATCCCATAAGCGTTGCTCATCGTTCAACTCCCTTAACAAGAATACCTCAATTCGAGCCCCGGTCTTTTCCTTATTGCCATAAAGTCTGGCCGGAAACACTTTGGTATTGTTGAGCACCATTACATCGCCTTCATCAAAATAATTAATCAAATCCTTGAACATTTTGTGTTCTATTTTACCGGAATCGCGGTGGATGACCATTAATCTGGATTCGTCCCTGTTTTCTGCGGGATATTCTGCTAAAAGCTCCTTAGGAAGCTCAAAATTGAAGTTGGATAATTTCATTTTACGGAATGATGTTTTTCAAAAGAGCGCAAATATACAATCTGCTAACAGGGCTTGTCAAGCAATTATGGAATTAATTCACGAGACTTCCGTAATTTCAAAACCCACTTTTTTCAAGTCCTTCCAAAAGTCCGGGTAGGATTTTGAAACGACCCCTGCATCATTAATCATCAAACCTTCCTTTAGGGCCAGGGGGGCAAATGCCATGGCCATTCTATGATCATTGTAGGTATCTACGATCACTCCCCTTTTAATAACATTTGAGGGGGCTACTCTAAGGCTTTCATGATCTATACGCACCTGGGCTCCAAATTTTTCCAGTTCCGTTTTCATCGCCCCTAACCGATCTGTTTCCTTTATCGGAAGGGTATGCAAACCTGTAAGGTGTGTTCCAAGACCCAATCCAAAACAAGTAACTGCCAACGTTTGTGCTATATCCGGTGCATTGGAGAGATCAAGAACAAGTTTATCCGTTTGTGCAACCGCTATTTTTTCCAGAACAATAGCCCCATTTTGAAATAGGGTCCGTACCCCCAAGTCCTGATAGATTTCCTGAAGCACACTATCGCCTTGCAACGAAGCCTTTTTATAGGTGGAGAGTTGTATTTTACTTCCGATATCAGACAATGCCACGATACTGTAAAAATAGCTGGCGGCGCTCCAATCCGATTCAGCAACTAATGTTTTCGAAGTTACTTTAGCCTTAGGCGAAACAGTAATTTGATTTCCTTGAAATACCGTTTCCACACCAATCTCATTCAAGAGGGCTAGCGTCATCTTGATGTACGGAACCGAGGTGATCTTTCCTTCTAAATCAATTTGAAGCCCTTCCGGAAAACCAGGGGCCATCAAACAAAGGGCGGAAATGTACTGGCTGCTCACATCTGCAGGAAGCCTTACTTTTTTGCCGCTTACTACGGTTCCCTTAATTACCAAAGGAGGGTACCCTTCTTTTGCCGCATATGTAATTTCCGCACCCAAATGCCGAAGTGCTTCTACCAAAACCCCTATAGGCCTTTGTTGCATCCTTTCCGAACCGGTAAGGGTTACCTCTTTTCCCTCCTGGGTGGCAAAAAAAGCCGTCAGAAACCGCATGGCTGTTCCGGCATGATGGATATCTACCTTCCCCTGTGTGATCCCTAATCCCTTTTGCATGGCCTCGGCATCATCGGAATTGGATGCATTTTCTATTGACAAGCTGGGATAGAGCGCCTGCAAAAGTAACATCCGGTTCGTCTCACTTTTAGAGCCGGTGATGGTGATCGCTGTATCCAACAACGTATCGGAAGTAAAAGAAAGTGATAGCTTCAAGAGCGACAATTTTGGAACTTTCCAAAATTAAAAAAACGCAAATAGGGTCCCCACATCTTGCCAATATATTTTCCTCATTTTAGCTTCTTATTGCTATGATGTCGGTCATGATCCCGTTTGGCCTTAAGATCCAGTTTTTTTTCAAAGGCTCCTTGCAAATCCACCCCGGTTTGATTGGCCAGACAGAGCACAACAAACAGAACATCTGCCAGCTCTTCCCCAAGGTCCTTGTTTTTATCCGATTCCTTTTCGCTTTGCTCCCCATATCTACGGGCAATAATACGAGCTACTTCCCCGACTTCCTCGGTCAGCTGAGCCATATTGGTGAGCTCGTTAAAATAGCGCACTCCATGGTTCTTAATCCACGCGTCTACAGCCTCCTGGGCGTTTTGAATGTTCATGCAATACGATTTTTATCAAAAGTAAAAACTATCTGCTAGGTTTTGACTTTTTCCAAAACGATATACGATTTAGTTTGGGCATCGACAGCATGTTGGAAAAACGCTTTGATGAGATCATACGCCTCTGCATTATATAGCGTACGACTCAGATGAAAATCAAAGAAGACATTGACAACATTTTCTGTCTGTTTTTTACACTCAAATCGCAATGAACCGGAGTTTTGGGGCAAGGCAAAATTCTTGCTCTCCGGCAATGCTTTTATGCGATAACCTTCCGGAATTGTTACACTTATGGAATACACGCTTCGTCTAGTATGTCCAAAGTCAATTGGATAGTGTCTTTCCGGCGCTGAAAATGGGTTTTTACGGTAGAATTTCACCAAAAAGGGGTTAAGGTAAAGCTCCCCACTTTGCAGAATATCCTCTATTTCAAATGTCAACGTCTCCCTTAACCTTTTTTCATTGGAATATTCCGTATCCAAATCGTAGGAAGAAATGTAAAAAGCGTCTCCGAAATCTTGTTCAAGTGCCTCAATATATTCCTCCCGATTTGTTTTGCCCAGTAGCTTTCTTTTCGCTACACAGGGATAACCCATTTTGATGAAAACCAATGACCCTTTTGCGATCCCTTCTTCCGGATAAAAGGCCATTTTCCCGCGGATCACGCTTTTATTTTTATCTTCCGGGCTAATATCGAACCAGTAACTTTCATCTTCAAAATCCATAACCCTACCGTAATGATTTAGACATCGGAAAGGCAGCATTCCGAAGGGCATCATTTTATCTGATGCGTCCAGGAGATAGTTTTTCCCATCAATATTGGCTTTTGCCACTACATAGTTGAAGTCTGTCATCACCGGGTTTTCCCGTTTGGGCAATGCATATTGCCGGGTAGCCAAAAGCATCATATCTGCGTCAATCCCGGCCGAATTCAACAGGTTTATCAGCGTAATATTAATTTCTGCTACACTTCCCTTTTTTTCTTCAAAGGCCTTTTTTACCCGGTTGTCCCGCCATAATCCGTACTTTTCGTTCCACATAAAATGCTGCCGTACAAAAGCGTAAATATTTTTTGCCCGCGTAAGCGGATCTCCATCGGTCAAAAGTTCCTGGGAAATATTGCTTTCAAAGAAGTTCTTTTTCTTAAGTTGTCTTCCAATATCCTTATCGCTTCTAAATTCCTTGTCCACATCCTTCCATGACTTTGTAAATTTTCGCTTTTGACCATTGAAACTTGTATACTCCGAGAGTTCAAATTCCAGCCTGGAACGATAGTTGGATCCCGCCAGCATAAATGCTTCCGAATCATAAAAAGCCGGCACATCTTTCATAATATACAAGAGTGATTCACAATCTGCAGCTTCCTGCCTTTCCGGTAATTTGAAGCAGTTCTGCTCTATAATAGCTTCATTGACGTCCAAAGGCAAATAACCTCTTAACGCTCTGTTGTAATACCAATTTCCCGGAATTTTTGCGCGGTATTCTGTGTAAACTTTGGGAATATCTGCCTGAAACTCCCATCCACTTAAGTTATAGTCAAAAGGCGACTGTATTTCATAGCTATATTCCAATACCGACCCTACTTTAACATTGGGGAAGGTGAATGTTTTTTCGCTTCTTCGTTCACTTTTATCAATCGAATATATGTTTTCAGCCTTCACATATCTTCTGTGCCCATCGGTATGTGATATTGCTTTGATCTTTTGTACTTTCTCGGTTCGTCTTTCATTATGATAGTAGGGGATCTTTATTGTGGCATATTTAAATCCTGTAGGTTTTAATATCTTTATCCTGGCGTGATAGTTCGTAATTAGCCATACATAGTTATCCCTAACCTCAAAATAATTATCACCATACTCATGGAGATAAACTGCAGCTGCAGCGGTATCTTTTTCAAACCGTTGGAAGCTCTTTTCTTGTTCTGTAAGTTCTCCAAACGTTATTTTGTCCTGAGCCTTTGCACAAAAAGCGGCTACCAAAAACAAAAAGAGTAATTTAAGATTCATTCATTTAGGTTTTGGTCAATAGGGTTTTGGGATTCTCATTTCCGGATGCTTTTTCCTGAAATCCCTGAATTCCATTTATCTTTCTTTAGGCAACGTGCCAGGATAATTCGGCCAACCGGGGCCAAATTGATGTACCCATTAACGGCACACTCCATGGTTTTAATCCCCTTACAAAGCCTCCCGGGCATTTTGGAGGTTCAATTACACTTTACTCAGAACCACTTTTTCGGCTTCTTTACCTACCATTTGCTTATAAAATTCCCGCAACATAGGATAACTGGTCACAGGAATCATTGCCCTGTTGATTTCAAAATTAACCACAACTCCTAATCCCCCTGGCTTTTTCTGTACGGTATATTTAAATTCCCCCAAATCATCAGGCAGCTTCATGATCATGGGATCCGGTAATTCAGCTATCTCGTACCCTTCCGGAATATCAATATTCAACATGTAGGTATCCCGAAATGGGAAACCAAAATCAACCGGGTAATTTCTTTCCTCCAATTTGAAAGGGTTCTCCTCCATAATCAAGAACGCCAATGGATTTACATAGAGTTTTTCATCAATTATTTCGGTGCCTTCTTCATCGTAAAAATCAAATGACTCCTTCACATATCCCTCATAGCTATCTGTGTTTGTTAGTTTGTGTTCACTAATTTCAATCCCTTGATAACGGTTTTCCAATTCTGTTATATAAGCTTCCAGATCAATGTCTT
The DNA here is from genome assembly GCA_028277085.1 of Flavobacteriaceae bacterium. Taxonomy (GTDB): domain Bacteria; phylum Bacteroidota; class Bacteroidia; order Flavobacteriales; family Flavobacteriaceae; genus Croceivirga. Next base: position 42,535 of record JANQHL010000201.1, on the reverse strand, counting down.
TGAGTTGTTTACGAAATCGCAATGCACTGTGTTTATCAAAGCGAGAGTTATACGTACCTTCACAGCTACCGTCTTCTGCTAATTTTACATTCAAAGAGTACATTCGGTTACTTTTTGGTGGGGCAACCAGATCTATCGGGCGCCAAACCATATCGTGATTGTTTATTAAAATTCCCTGCCAGTTATAATCCTTGACGGGTAAAACGTTGATATCACTGAATTCTTCAGTGGCATCCAAAAAGTACGGTTGCTCTTCAATTAGAGCGTAAGCAACCACATGATTTAAACGCTCCACCGTTGGAAAGAATGGAACGGTATTGTCTTTGGTACTGATAACAACAGGATTTGCATTGATCCCGGCATATCTTAGCATTGCTACCAATGCTAAGTTAATGTCCGCAGCATTTCCTTTTTTTTCTTTTAATGTCTTTTTTATACCATAATAGAAGTATTTACCATCCATCCCATTCCAGGTAATATTTTCTTTAATATGCCTAAATACAGCCTTCATTTTCCCTATCTGATCGGTGTGATTTGCTAAAATGGCGTCCAATTCGTCATCGAAAGATCTTGTTTTGTCCAGTTCATCTTCATAATCATCAGAATTCCCAATGGTTTTAGCCACATCAGACCATGTCTTGGCGAAGCTTTTATAGTAGCCGGGTAAATCTATGGAGACTAGCTCAAACATTACACCGGAACGATAGTTATCGATGTTATCCACGTAGTTTTCCTCCTTCATGGCCGGTACCTGGTCCATAGTATATGTTTTTTTAACTACATCCATATCTATCCTATGGTCTCTTGTGGTTGTGGTCTTGGGAACAATATCAAGATATCCTTTGGGGGTCTGATTAAATCGAAACCCTTTGGGTGTCCTAATTTCGGCGATCATCTTTTTAACTGGGATGTCGTACTGAAACTGGAACTCATCAATGTTCCATATGAACGGTGAAGTAATACGGTATTTGAACTCTATTACGGAACCTTTTTGTACGTTAGGCATGGTAAAAGTCACTCGGTTATAATTGTAGCTGGCTTCTGTTTTGAATATTTGATCTTTATCTAACTTGTTTTCGATGACTTTCCCATCCACCAGATTATAGGTAAAAGCCTTTATTTTACTAACGGTCTCTGCGTTGTATCGTCCCTTATACAGATTGATAACCTCCGTAGCATATTCAAACCCCTCCTTTTTGTAGATCTTTATGCGCTCATGGACTTCGGTTACCAGATTACTGTTTCCATTTGTGGTTTGATAAAACGTATTTTGATACTTGTAGGTGATAGCAGCAGGAGCGTCGGTATCAAAAGCGTATTCCGCCTCTTCCAATTCTGCTTTACTTATCTCACCAAATTGAATTTTTTGAGCATTTACAACAGTTGTCAGTAGCACAAAAATTGCAAAAAACTGTCTATTTATCATGGTTGTACCTTTTTATGGATGACTATTTTCGACTTATCATGTTTCGCAATTTTTCTCATAAAAGAACGAAACGTAGTATACAGGTCTTTTGAATAATACCCCTGATTAAGTTTCATACTGCGCTCTAGCGTTATTGTATCCCCTGTCTCTTGAGAAATCGCTAGTTGATAACTACCAAACTGACTATCCAGCGTTATTCCTTCGGGAAGTGATGCTATCTGGTAACCTTCAGGAAGTCGGACGCTGTATTTATCCACATCCAAAAAACCCCTTTGAATTTGAAATGGAAAGTTCCTTGTGCGATAACGTGGCGGAGCATATTGTGGATTGTTGAATGCGTTGGCTACAAACAACATTTTTTCATTTTGGCTGGTAGCATATTTCTCCGCTTCAATTTCCACCGTTTCTTTAAAAACGATCTTTTCTTTATCGTTTTTGAAATCATGCGAAACCAGAAACAGATTATTTATATTGGACCAGTAGTTTTTATAGTACTTATCGATATCCAGCTTTTCAAGTGTTTCTAAAAAGTAATGGTTACCGTATTGTTGGCCATGGGAAGTAATCTCAACTTTTCCCCGTAATTTCCCCTCGGCAGTAAGATGATATTCTCCAGTGGTGTATTGACCATTTTGTTCTTCAATGTAGCTTTTGGTTCTTTGCAACTCACCACCATGGGGTTTTATGATCAGCACATTTCTGTCATCCGTAAAATCCGCGATATAACCGAAAGGTATTGTCTGTGAGGTACTGTCCAGCCAATAGTACTCTCCATTATATGGTACTGCAAGGATAACATGATTACCCTGTGCCAAGGATGCAAAATCCTCTTCAAAATCTATTTTGTCCTCTCCGGCTTCTACATGAACATAAAAAGATTCTACTCCCACTGCGGCCAGCAGGGATTTCGTATAATTGGAAAGACCTTTACAGTCTCCATATTTTAATTGATCCACCTCTGCGGCACTTATGGGTTTAATACCTCCAATGCCCACCTGCACACTAATGTATCTGGTGTTTTCCTGTACGTACTTAAATATTTTCCTGGCCTTTTCCAGATCGTCTTCCACCCCTGCAACTAATTGTTGGGCCATTCTAATCGTACTTTCCGGTAAAGCTCCCTGTCCGGATAATATTTTTGTATCCATCCATTCCCCGGCATCCTTCCAATTCAATATCCTGCCTTCGTATCCCTCATAATAAAAATTAGTAGGTGCAATTAAAACATGAGGCATTACTTTGGGCAGTGAAGGTCGCAACGCTTCATCCCTTACCATATTAATATTCGTGGCCGAGTAAACTATGCTGTTTTCTAAGACTTGCTTCTGGATATCATATCCGCCAAAATTCCTTTCCTTAATCTTCGGTTTCAATTCTGGGGAAGCAAAGGAGATGGTATACCTGGACTGAAGGACATCTACAAGAAAACCTCTTAAGAAAAACCAATTTGGGATTGTGCCGGTATTGTTGGAGCTTAAACCATATTCAAATTCCACGGTATACGGATATGCTACCGGAAAGTAATTGAGCAATAATACTCTGGAATCTGTATATAGTGATCCCCCATCTACTGCACTAACATCAACAAAATCACTGCGCTTCAGTTTTTTGATAAGTTTTCCGGAACTGTCATAAACTTTGGCAGAAACTTCTTTTACCCTAATACCATCGTCATACCCAACATATCCCATAACAGCGTCATTGCCGGCTTCGTTTAAAACTGTCACTACCCTCTTGCAAGAGATTCGCATCATTCGCCTGGAAGCAATATTTACCTCCATTACATCGGAACGAATAACCGCATTGGCGCTTTTCCCAAATCCTTCAGGAATACTGGAAACACTATAATCAAAGTCTTGGGAAAATAGCAGTAAAGGGGCTAATAAAATCCCTATAAGTAAACGCATAAATAAGATTTGGTCAAATACTACAACGTAAAATTCTTAAAATCATGTTAAGAAATCGAAAATAATCGACCAAATTTATCATTCTTTCTTCTTGGTATCTATGACAATTGTCACAGGACCGTCATTTAATAAGCTTACTTTCATATCGGCACCAAATACCCCGGTTCCTACTTTTTTCCCAAGGAGTTTTTCCAACTGCTCCACAAACTCTTCATAAATGGGAATCGCTATATCGGGTTTGGCAGCCTTAATATAGGAGGGGCGGTTGCCCTTTTTGGTAGCGGCGTGCAACGTAAACTGACTTACTACAATGATATCTCCAGCTGTTTCTAAAAGTGAACGGTTCATAACACCGCTCTCATCATTGAAAATGCGAAGGTTTGCGATCTTCTTTGCCAACCATTCAATGTCTTCTTCCCCATCAGCATTTTCTATACCCAGCAAAACAAGCAATCCAGGGCCTATATTTGCAATCAGTTTGCCTTCTACAACCACATCTGCATTAGCAACCCGCTGAATTACCGCCCGCATTATCGTCCCCGGTATTTATCCATTCGATAGCTTTCTTCGGCATCCTCCTCCAACATTTGTACATAGCTCCTATACCTACTCCACGCCAACTCATTATTTTCAAGCGCCGCTTTTACGGCACATCCCGGTTCATCAAGATGCAGGCAGTTATGGAATTTACATTCTGATTTTAATCTAAAAAATTCGGGAAAATAATCCCCAATTTCATCTTTATCCATTTCTACAACACCAAATCCCCGTATCCCCGGGGTATCGATAATACGGGCGGCCCCAAAGGACAGATCATACATTTCCGCAAAGGTGGTGGTATGTTGTCCTTGCATATGTTGCTCGGAAATTTCCGAAGTCTTCAATTGCAACTCCGGTTCCAAGGCATTGATCAAAGTAGACTTTCCAACTCCGGAATTCCCAGCAAACATGCTGGTTTTCCCCAGCATCATCGCCCTTACCTTTTCCAGGTGCTGTCCTGTGAGCGCAGAGATCTCGAAAACGGTATAACCGATCGAGCGGTACAACTGAACTAAATAGTCGACTTCCACCAGCTCATCCTCATCGTAGTCATCCATCTTGTTAAACAACAAAATAGCTGGAATAGCATAGGCTTCGGCAGTTACCAGGAAACGATCAATAAAGCTGGTATATGTAGTAGGATTATTTAGCGTAATCATAAGGAAGACCTGATCGAGATTGGCCGCAATAATGTGGACCTGTTTTGAGAGCTTCACAGCCCTTCTGATGATATAATTTTTACGTTCGCCAATGGCAGTGATTATTCCCAGGGTTTTATCACCTACTTTTTCCAGCTCAAATGTAACCGAGTCGCCCACGGCAACAGGATTGGTACTTTGAATGCCTTTAATACGAAACTTCCCTTTGATCCTGCATTCGTAAAAAACGCCCGACTCCGTTTTCACGGAGTACCAGCTACCCGTCGATTTATACACTGTCCCTTGCATTTAAAATGCTTGTTGATAACAATTTATACTTCGCAAAGAAACAATTTTCTTTTCTTACCAAATCCCTTTAACATTGTCATCTAATTAACAAAAACACCTTTCCCATTATGAAAAAACTTCTTTTTTTAGCCGCCTTTGCCCTGCTTGCCACAGTACCCTCTAATGCACAGCAGTATAAGGTCGTTACCAGTGTGGAATCTATAGTTCCAAATGGACTAGGTAGATCCCGTATCGTGAATGCACTTGAAGAGAAAGATTATAAAGAATATACCTCTGTTCGGTCGGAAGAGGATAATACGCGGAATAAATCCGATAGAGGAGATATCCGTGTGAAAAATTTTGAAGAGACCAAGCTATTGAACTTTTATAATCTGGGTGGAATCCGTTTTCAGAACATTGCCGCCAATGATGCGTTGATCACCAATATGATCAACACCATGATTTCAGAGGGCTGGAGTCTTGAATTTGTAGTAAGTGCCGTAGAGAGTGAAGGTGGAAAGGGAGATGGAAAAGGAATCTTTATCACCCGATATATCTTTAAAAAATAAAAGTGTTGGATTCAAAAAAAGCCCTGCTTGCAATCAGGGCTTTTTTTATTCATCCAAATCCTTTCCCAGTTAATCTACAAGTTGTATCCTTCCACCAACAAAGGTTTTCTTATTCACATGTTTAGGTCGCCCGTAAACCACCACATCGCCACCGGCCTTTACATCAATATCTATCCGCTCTGAGGCAAATACTTCCGCCTCTCCGCCAGCTGAGATCTTCACTTTGGAAGTAGCTGTTCTTAAATTGCTTCCTTCAAAGATACCCCCTGTATTAATTACCACAGACTGGTCTTCTGCCAGCCCTGAAGCCTGAACAATGCCACCGGTCACCGCCCTAATCTCCGCAACGGCTACATCCATACCAATGATGATTTTCCCACCTTCTTGAGCGCGTAGCTCTATTTTGTTTTTCGTCACTATCTCATTGCACGTGATCTCTGCTCCTTCATTGGCATCTATAATATCCAAATCAGTATAATGCACCTCAATAAAAGTGTCCTCTCCTGTAAACTTTTTGTCTAGCTGCATCCGTAATTTGAGCACACCATCTCTATTTATCCATTTTATATCATCTACATTCCTGCCTTTGATCAAAATCTTATTTTCTTCAGATTGAATGAGATTTACTTCAATCAGATCAAACACTTTTACTGTGTGGAATTTCCCCACGCTTTTGTCAACAATACGTTGTGCCGTTAGCTGCATTGCTGCTAAAAAAAGCATTGCCGTTATCATCTTCTTCATGGTAACCATTATTTAATTTCCCTAAAGATGTACTTGCTTGCAAATTGTTACAGTTTTCCCAAGCTACCAATACTCAAAGGTAAATGAAAATCGGTTGGATTTCGTCTTTACAAGCTATTTAAGCATTGATGATCTTTTCCTGATGATTGATGGATTCCTGGTGAATCGCTTTGAACATTCTTAACACGAACTCTTCACTTAATCCTCTCTGCTCTCCTTCCAAAATCATATGCCCCAAAATAGAATTCCATCGGTTGGTCTGAAGTACAGCTACGTTGCGCTTCTTTTTAAGCTCTCCAATACCATCAGAAACCTTCATTCGTTTCCCTAAGAGATCTATCAACTGATTGTCCAATACATCTATCTGCGCTCTTAAGTTTGCCAACTGTGCATTGTATTCGGCTTCTTGGTCGGTTTCCTTTCGCATCTTTAAATCAATAAACATCTGTTTTAGTGTTGTGGGGGTAACCTGCTGGGCCGCATCGCTCCAGGCGTTGTCGGGATCAAAATGAGTTTCTATCATTAACCCATCAAAATTAAGGTCCAAGGCCGTTTGGGAAACATCGAAGACCATATCTCTTTTCCCGGTAATATGGCTCGGGTCATTGATCAAAGGCAGGTCCGGGAAGCGGCTTTGTAGCTCAATGGCCAATTGCCATTCCGGAATATTGCGATACTTGGTTTTCTCATAGGTAGAAAAGCCCCTATGGATCACTCCCAACTTTTTAATATTTGCACTATGCAACCGTTCTACCGCTCCTAACCACAAGGACAGATCCGGATTGACTGGATTTTTTACCATGACCACTTTGTCCGTACCTGCCAATGCATCGGCGATCTCCTGCACTATGAATGGGCTTACCGTAGATCTTGCCCCAATCCACAAAAGATCCACATCATACTCCAACGCCAGGTCTACATGCGTTTTGTTCGCTACTTCGGTGGCTGTTTTTAACCCTGTCTCTTCCTTAACCCGTTTTAGCCAATTGAGCCCAATAGCTCCCACCCCTTCAAAATTCCCTGGTCGTGTGCGCGGTTTCCATATACCGGCTCGGTAATAGCTCACATCTGAATCTTTCAATTCATTTGCGATTTGCATCACCTGTTCTTCCGTTTCGGCACTGCAGGGTCCCGCTATTACAAGTGGGTGGGGTAAGTTCAGGCCATCTAGCCAATTTCTAAGTTGCTTTGAGTTCTTCATAGCTAATCCAAGGTTTTAGTAAGCGGTATTCCTTTTAAAATTTGTTTTATTCGATTTGTATTGTTCATCTCGTTGTAGATCCCTTTGAAATCATTGGCCTCCATCATTTTTTTAAACGCTTCCAAATTTTCAATATACTCTTCCAGCGTTTCAATAACATTCTCTTTGTTTTGTTCAAAAATGGGTGTCCACATATCCGGAGAACTTTTGGCCAAGCGGACCGTACTCTCAAATCCACTCCCAGCCATATCAAAAATATCCCGTTCATTTTTTTCTTTCTGAATCACCGTCTTTCCTAACATGAAGGAGCTGATATGCGATAGATGTGAGACATAGGCAATATGCTTATCATGTGCCACCGGATTCATATAGCGAATACGCATGCCTAATTTTTGAAAAAAATGCAATGCCCGCTCCTGTAGCGGAAAAGCTGTTTTTTCTATTTCACAAATAATATTCGTCTTCCCATCGTAGAGTCCGTCAAAAGCTGCTTGAGGACCGGAAAACTCCGTTCCTGCAATAGGATGGCAAGCCAAAAAATTATGCCGTTTAGGATGATTTTCAACGGTTTGGCAAATCAGCGATTTCGTAGATCCGGCATCCAATACCACGCAATCCTCTTTCACTGCATCCAAAATCCCCGGAAGTTCCTCAACCAAAGCATTCACCGGTATCGCCAAAACAACCATATCGGCTTCGGCCATCGACTTTGTGGTAGCCCGCTGATCTATCAAGCCGATCTGAATTGCTTTTTCCAAATTGTCTTTATCCGTATCCAATCCGGATAGGACGGCTTTTGGATACAGTCTTTTCAGTCCTTTGGCAAAGGAACCGCCAATTAACCCAACCCCGATGATAACTACACACTTCATTTCAAAATCGCTCAATTGCTTCTATAATCTTTTCTTCTGCCACACAAAGGGAAAACCGGATGTACCCTTCTCCATTGCTTCCGAATATTGTGCCCGGGGCGATGAATACATTTTTTTGGTAGAGTACATCATCAATAAAGTCTTCGGCAGATTTTGACCCCTGTGGTAATTTGGCCCAAATGAACATTCCAGCAGCATTTGGGTCATAGGTACAGTGCAGCTTATCTACCAATTTAAACATCAAATCCCTTCTTTTTCTATACGTTGCATCTAAACTCGCAAACCATTCTCCCCCACTTTCCAGCGCGGCTATTGCTCCTTTTTGGATCCCATAGAACATTCCGGAATCCATGTTACTTTTTACCTTGAGCACAGCCAGCACATGGGCTGCGCTTCCAAGGACCATGCCTACGCGCCAACCTGCGAGGTTGAATGTCTTGCTAAGCGAGTTGAGTTCCATAGCACAATGTTTTGCCTCAGGGACTTGTAAAATACTTGTGGGGGTATCATTTAATACAAAACTATACGGATTGTCATTGACTAATAAAATATCATGACGACGGCAGAAATGCACCAACTCTTCCATTTTTTGGAATGTGATTTTCGCTCCTGTAGGCATGTTGGGATAGCTGATCCACATCAACTTTACTTTAGACAAATCCTCTTGCTCCAGCTTTTGCAAATCCGGCAGCCAATCATTGTCTTCTACTAAATCGTATTGCAGCGGCACCGCACCTATAAGCTTGGTTACCGAGGTGTAGGTAGGATACCCGGGATTTGGCACCAAAACCGCATCACCCATATTTAAAAAGGCCATGCTAATGTGCATAATTCCTTCTTTAGACCCGATTAAAGGCAAAAGCTCGCTCAGTGCATCAATAGTTACTCCAAAACGCTCCTTGTAAAACCGGGCCATGGCGCTACGGAGTTCCGGTAGACCTTGATAGCTTTGGTATTGATGCGCACCATCCTGATATAGCACATCGGTAAGACCTTCTAAAGCTGTGGCCGGAGGGGGAAGATCAGGACTACCAATACCCATATTGATTATAGGACGTCCTTCGGCAACTAAGGATTTAACTTCCCGTAGTTTTTTAGAAAAATAGTACTCCTGAACACTATGTAATCTATCCGCAACTGTCATGGCAACAAAGCATTTTTATATTCTCCTAGCACGGTAAAATCTTCGGACATTATTTCCAACAACGATTTGGCTTTGGCAAAATGGTCATACTGCTCAAAAGTAACATCGACAAAGAACGCATACTTCCAAGGGGTTTCTATTACCGGTAAGGATTGGATTTTGGTAAGGTTGAGATTGCAATCGCTCATCACATTCAACACTGTGGCTAAACTACCGCGTTTATGATCCGTTATAAATCGGAGGGATGCCTTATTGATCTCCTCTTTAGGTAGTACCTTATTCTGTCTTTTTAGAATGATAAAACGCGTAGCATTGTTTTTAATGGTTTGTATTTCGGCTGCAACGATATCCAAATCGTAAAGCTCAGCCGCAGCCTTAGGAGCAATTGCTGCTATATGTGGCAAACGATCCTGCTGTATTTTCTTAGCCGTTTCGGCAGTATCTGCATCCTCGACCAGTTTCAGATGTGGAAACTGTTTTAGATACTCCATGCATTGCAAAAGGGCCATGGGATGCGTCCGCACTTCTTTTATGTCCTGCAGTTTTTGTCCCTTTAACACCATAAGGTTATGGTGAATGTTTAAATAGTGCTCTCCTATGATATGCAACTTCTTATGGCACACCAAATTGTAATTGGGGATAATGGAACCTGCAATAGAGTTCTCAATGGCCATTACGCCCTTGTCTGCAGTTCCTTCCAAAAGATGATCGATCAGATTATCGAAAGAAAGGCATTCCACCAAATCAATATCCGCTCCAAAGTACTCTTGAGCTACCTGATGGTGATTGCTTCCTTGTATTCCCTGTATGGCTACTTTTAACTTCATTCCAAAAAAAAAGCCCCGAAAACACGTCGGGACCTTAAGTTTCTTATCGATAATATATCCTAGAACAGCCCCTTACCTCTTTGAAAAAAGAAGTAGTAGTAAAAAGCGTTCCAGAAATATACTCTTTTCATAATCCTGTAATTCAAGGCTAAGATTAGCTATTCTGTTGAAAATTCAAAACTATTCTTTAAATTTTTTTGATTTTTAGAAAAATCATCGGATTCTGAAGGAATTTGTTCCTTTTTTGTTATGATTATTTCCAATATCCAATTTATTGGTTTCCTCTTACTATGCCAAACTTCACTCCAAAAAACGGTAAATTCTGGTCTGCCATTTCAAACTCACCACTATCGCTATCCGGAACCTGTGAGAAATCTCTATTTTTGAAGCCAAATCTGCAAGAATGTCCATCATTGTAAGTGATATTACCAAGACCTTTGGCCAACAAAAGGCATTACAAGCGGTTTCTTTTGCGATCAATAAAGGAGAGATAGTGGGGTTCCTAGGTCCCAATGGTGCCGGAAAGTCTACTATGATGCGCATCTTAACTACTTATTATAAAGCAGATTCCGGAGATGCCAGCGTGAATGGTTTTGATGTTGTTACACAGCCAAGGAAAGTACAGCGAAGTATAGGGTATTTACCTGAACACAACCCCCTTTATCTGGAAATGTATGTAAAAGAATACCTATTGTTCAATGCCCGGGCTTACAACGTTCCCAAAAAACGTATTGCTGAGGTTATTGTACAAACAGGATTGACTCCTGAGGCTGGTAAAAAGATAGGGCAGCTTTCCAAGGGATACCGCCAGCGGGTAGGATTGGCCGCTACATTGCTGCACGAACCGGACGTTCTAATCTTAGATGAACCCACGACCGGCTTAGATCCCAATCAGTTGATTGAAATACGAAAACTTATCCGCGAAATTGGTCGAGAAAAAACTATTTTGTTATCCACCCATATCATGAAAGAGGTGGAGGCCGTTTGTGACCGGGTAATTATCATTAATCAAGGGGCAATTGTTGCGGACAAAAAATTAGAGGAACTACGGCAAACCGAAGAACAAATTATAGAAGTAGAATTTGACTATCGTGTGGAAGAGGTATTATTGCGCCAGTTACCTCATGTGACCGCTGTTAAAAATACAGGGGGTTTTGTCTACGAAATCACCTTTGGAACGGATAAGGATATGCGTTCCAATGTCTTTGACTTCGCCCATGATAACCAACTGAAAACACTGCAACTGAGTCGCAAGAATAAAAATTTGGAAAGCCTATTTACGGAATTGACGGGATAGGTTGCTCTTCTATGGCAACCCACTGGGAGAACCTCATGAGTAACGCATTGAAACTATCTAGTTCCATTTGTACCAGGGCTTCAGTGGCATATTTCGATAGGATATCTATTGTTCTTTGATAGGCCTCCAGGTCTGAGAGGATACTATTGATCCGGAGATGTTGCTCCTCCAGGGATAAGTCCGAATAATAATCCAACCTATCATTGTAGACTCTTTTCAACCTTCGGTAAAGGTTCCAGGCCTTGTCATCTTCCCCTATTTTAAGGTAACTTTCCAAAAATGGTTCTTGAAAAGCATAATACCCATAGTTTTCAAAAGGAATATTGGTTTCCGCTATATCAAGAATTTCCCTGGCCCCGGTGATCTTATCCTCTTTAATCAGTGCTTCTACAAGGCGCGCCAGGTTAAGCCGGAATGCGACGCCAAATTGTTTTCTGGTTTGTGGATCGTGATAGACCTTCGGGTTCCCTGAATTTCCCCAATCCCATTTTTTAACAATGTCATACATTAAATCCGTGTCAATTCTTCCCATATCCAGAGGATTCTCATTGCTTGTGCGAATGGGAACCAACTTATACACGAGGCCATCCAACTGCAGATACTCTTTCATCCATATGTATTCGGCATCATCAAAACTCCCGCCCGAAAAATAAATAGGGCGTTCCCAATCATTGTTTGCCAGAACATCCAGCATCATCAGTCGGTTTTTGGTTAAATACGATTGCGGAATATCTATGTCAATATGCTCTTCGATCAAAGCAGTATCTTTCATTTTAACCAATCCGTTTTTCAGTACGTTTTCTTTATTTACCGGAATACGAAGTTTGTGGGTGGGGTAATACTGTGCATTTCGGATCCCTTCCGGATATTCATTGGGATCCAAACCTCTTAGTTTCAACACGTGCCCTAATTTGGTTTTGGGGTCATCACTAGCCATCCAATCCATAAAATCCTTAATATCCCAACGCTTATCCGTCCTATTTTGATAATACACCACATCCCTGGTTCCATAGCGGTATTGCTCGTGCTTTAATTGTGACGGTATGGGCGCACTTTCATACGATCTCCTTTTCATCTGATCAATATACCAGTCTGTAGCAAAATATCCCGTTACTATTACCCGCACATCTGTTCTATATTCCTCTACTTCCTGTACATACCAAAGCGGAAAATTATCGTTGTCACCGATGGTAAATAGTATAGCTCCTGCATTCTGTTGGGTAGAATCCAGATAGGCTTTGGCCGACGCCCTTGCGGTAAACCGATCAGAGCGATCGTGATCGTCCCAGTTTTGAAAAGCCATTAAGAGCGGTACCAGAACCAGACTACCCAGTAGGCTCGCTATTGAAGCAACCTTATTGGGCACAAAACGCTTTACCAACTGGATGAGTCCAAATACCCCTACGCCTATCCAAATAGAAAAAATGTAAAAAGACCCGACCAAAGCATAGTCCCTTTCCCTGGGTTGAAACATACTGGGATTGGTGTAGAATTGAATCCCTAGACCCGCGAGAAGGAAAAACACAAGAAGTACCCAAAAAAGCTTCGGCCTTGTTGTAGCCATAAACAAAAACCCCAAGACACCAAAGAGCAAGGGGAAACAATAGTAGGTATTGCGACCTTTGTTTTGAAGCTTTTCGAACGGTAGGTTTTCCTGGCCCCCTAAACGCAGACTATCCAGAAAACCAATCCCGCTCAGCCAATTCCCGTGATTGTCATAGTGTCCTTGGATATCATCTTGTCTCCCGGAAAAATTCCACATGAAATACCGCCAGTACATATAGCCCCATTGATACTGAAACAAATACCTTAGATTATCCCAAATAGAAGGTGGTGCTACCGTGATGTATTCACCAAAACCCTCCAGAAATCGGATATAGTTTTCCGTTCCCAGTTCTTGCTGGACAACCGCTTGCCTAATCTTTTCGACTTCACGTCGTAATTCCTGGTTCCCTGAGTATTCGGGTCGGATGGTAAAGTCCAGCAGGCCAAAATGTTGCATATAATTTTCGGCATCTTCGTAGTTCCACATTCTGGGTAACCACCCCGTATGCTCTGGGTTGGACTTTTCCAGGGCATCCTTGTATGGATTCACAATGATGTACTTTTTGAGCTGTTTGTCCTGCTCATACTTTGGATTTTCGTCCTTCTTACCCCCAGAGGGAGCAAACCTATCGGAATAATATGCGCCATAAAATGGACTGAGTTTTGGATATTGTTCCCGATTGTAGTACGCCAATAAAGTACGCGCATCCGAAGGATCATTTTCATTAATAGCTACATGGGCATTAGCCCGAATCGGAAGCATTAACCAGGTAGAAAATCCAAGAAACAGGAAGACACTGCATAAAAGAAAGGTATTCAGCCTGTGAAGGCCCTTTTTTTGGGTATACCAGATAAGTAGTCCAAAACCCAATAGGAATACTATTCCAACACCGATGGTCCCTGAATTAAAGGGCATTCCCAAGGTATTAACAAAAAAGAGCTCTCCCCAACCAAAAATCTTTAGAATATAGGTAAGGGAAAACTTAAATACCACCACCAATACTCCCATTCCAACCAGATTGAAGATGATAAAGTTTTTTACTGTGATATTGGGATAGCGCTTAAAACAATACAAGAGTACAATAGAGGGAATAGCCAAAAAACCCATGAACTGTACCCCAAAGGTCAGCCCAATTATAAAGGCGATAAGCAACAACAACCTGTGTTTATTAGTATCTTGAAGGTCTTCCGTCCATTTAAGGCCCAACCAAAGCAGTAGCGCCATGATAAAGCTTGCCATAGCATAAACTTCCGTCTCCACAGCGTTGAACCAAAAACTATCTGAAAATGTAAATGCCAGCGCACCTACCAAGGCACTACCCAGAATGGTTAGGGTTTTAAAAGTGTCTTCTTCGACAGCATTACCCCCTAACTTTCGCAATACCCGTACCAGTGTCCAGTATAAGAAAAGAATAGTAAAGGAGCTTGCGATCACCGAGACAAAGTTGATCATTTTAGCGATTTGAGTCTTTTCTGAAGCAATTAGCGCAAAACAGGCCCCAATAAGTTGAAATAAAGGCGCACCCGGAGGATGGGCTATTTCAAGTTTCGCTGATGTTGCAATATATTCTCCGGAATCCCAAAAGCTTACTGTGGGGGCCATTGTACAGTAATAGGTAAGCAACGCGATACTAAAAACTCCCCATCCGATACCCTTGTTCCATTGTTCAAAACGCTTGGCCATTTTGCAATGTTTTGAAACAAAGGACTAATTAATTGAAAAAAAGCAACGGTAGAATAGGGTCTGAATTAGGTGCTAGTACCCGTATGTTTTTGCAACAACTCCTGCCGGTTCGTGATATTCAATTTTCCGTAAAGGTTAGTGATATGCGTCTTTACCGTACTAAGACTAATAAAAAGCTCATTGGCAATTTCTTTATTGGTTTTGCCTTGCAAAATAAGGTCCCGTACTGTCACCTCTTGCTTGCTAAGTTCGGGAAGCGGAGTACTTTTTCGGGCCGCTTTTATGTGAAACGCAAAAAACAATAACAGTATACATAAGCTCCCCAATGCGAGGATGATGATTCTATTCTGTCCCAGCTTTTTCTCCATTGCCCCTTGATTCACAAAGGCCATTTTCTCCTCCAAGAAGCGGTATTCCGCCTGGGGTATGCTACTTTCGCGAAGTTCTACAAGCAGCGTACGATAGTAGGTTGGATTTTCTACCACGTCCATGTCTAATAACTTTTTTTCTTCCAAAAGTTTAACCGCCATCAGCTTTACCTCAAGTATACGCAAGGAATCCCGGGTATAAGCCCGTAACTGATCTCGCTGTTGGGATTGGACAATGGGTGTCAGTGCTAATTTCTTCTCAAAGTCCCTGAACTTTTTCCATTCGGCAACGGACATTTCCGTAAATCCGGAATCCTTGTGTATTTCACCAACCGGAAAAACAGCAGTCTTGGATTGCCCCAAAGCGGGGTACCCCATTAAAAGCAAACCGAAGATCAAAACGTTTTTTAGCAATCGCACCGTACCGATTTTAGCTAAAGTTCCATAAAATTTGAAAAGCGCACAAGTGTAAAAACCGTAAGGCACGCATTTTCAATCAGCTCATTGAAATGTTATTCTCCCAAATTCAACATCCTATAAAAGTTAAAGGGAAATTATTTCATTAAAGATTCCCACTCGCTCTAAGGGTTGGCCAAAGAAGGGGGATTGACTGGTATGCATCCGATCTACCTTATCAAAAGGTGCTTTTGATTCCATCTGTTGTTAGTTATTGTTACATAATGTTGTCTTCAGAAAAAGGCGCTACTTGTCATGGTGTGATCATTTACACCCTTTTCTCGTATTAAAATTGAATGATTTTTGAAGGGTTAGTGGGCAGCTAAACGCGAAGCTTCCCATCCTATCATCGCCTTTTTGCGGATTGCTCCCCAGTGGTATTCTCCAAAATACCCTGTTGATTGTATTACCCTGTGACAGGGAATTAAAAAGGCTACCGGATTTGCCCCTACAGCCGAACCAACCGCTCGGGACGCTTTAGGTTTTCCCATATGGGCCGCGATGGATTTGTACGTTACCAACCTGCCCAAGGGAACCCGGATCAAGCTCTCCCAAACCTTTAATTGGAAATCCGTACCCTTTAAATGCAGCTTTATCTCGCTTAACTTGCTCCAATCGTGCCTAAAAATAAAAAGGGCGTTTTGTTGATGAGCATCTACCTTTTGAATCAATTTTGCGTTCGGATACTTCTCTTTCAATACCAACAGTGCGCTTTGGGTTTCCTCAGCAAAAGTCAAATGACAGATGCCTTTGGGTGTAGCAGCCACCAAAATGGTACCGAATGGGCTATCCGCAAAACTATAGTTGATCACAAGGTGCTTTCCCCCGTTTTTGTATTCAGCAGGGGTCATGCCCTCTATATTGATAAAAAGGTCGTGTAGCCTACTAGAGCCTGACAGCCCGGTCTCATAACTCGTTGCCGAAAGGCTTGCCATATCTTCTCTGAGCAATTTCTTGGCATACGACAGACTAATAAATTGCAGGAACTTCTTTGGGCTTACTCCAGCCCAGTCTGTGAATAGCCGTTGGAAGTGATATGGGCTTAAGTGGACTTTTTCTGCTACCGCTTCGAGATTGGGTTGGGCTTTGAAGTTTTCAGATAAATAGCCTATAGCTTTTGCAATTCTTTCAAAATTATATTCCGCTTGTGTTTTCATTGTAATCCGGTATTGAATACATGGTAAAAGTATTGCAACCTTTTCTCTAAAAACACCCGAATCTTGCTAACCCCGGATTATAACATGCCGGGTCATTTTTTGAAGCAAGTAATAACCTCATCCAATTGCTGCTGTATCTTAGGATCGGTACAATTAATTAGAATTGTCGCTACTAACTGTTCTTCCGGGTATACAAAAAAGTTAGTATAGGCGCCTATACTATTCCCCACATGACCCACAAATGCCCTACCACGGACATCCTGGCTTACCTGAAACCCTAAACCGTAATAGGTTGGTTTTCCGTTAACGTGTTGTGAAGAGAGTAATTGGTTATAGGTTTCATGTGTGAGTAGTTGTTGCTCCAGAATGGCCTCACCCATTCTGGCAATATCCTTACTTGTCGATAAATACCCCCCTCCGGCAAGTTTGTAAAAATTGTTTACCGGCATAGCTTCTCTAAAACCCTTTTGTCTAGTATACCATTTGGCAGATGAGATTCCTTGCTTTGCCCGAAATAACAATTCCTCTTCACTAGGTGGAAAAGTGTGCTCCATTCCTAGAGGAAGGAGTACCTTTTCCTCAACATATTCTTCAAACGACATCCCGGAAGCCTCCTGCATTGCCAGGGATAACAGTACAAAGTCGAAGCTGTTATACAGATATCCCTTTCCAGGTTCAAAAAGCAAAGGGTCTTCCTCAAAAACTGCAATACTGTCCTTAATGGAAAAGTCGTGATTTAAACCATATTCCTTTCCGCGATACCCTCGTATTCCTGCGGTATGCCCTGCCAACTGGCGTAACGTAAAATCAAAAGCTTTCCTTGGGAAATAAGGTACGTAATCATAGAGAGAGCTATCCCAGTTCAGCATACCTTCCTCAACCATTTTGCCCAACGCCAGTGCAGTAATGCATTTGGAGATACTGGCGATTCGAAAAACGGTTTGTTGGGGATTCACCCCAATCCTTTTTTCGATATCAGCATAACCATATCCCTTTTCGAGTACTGTTTTCCCCTTCCGGAGAATAGTTACTGCCATTCCCGGGATCTTATGCTCCGCGATGAGGTTATGCAATAAAGCATCTGCCTTTTGTACCCCCTCTAAACCCTCCAGAGAAACAGGCTTTTCCTTGTTCCTAAATAGTCCTTTAATGTATTCATAAAGGCGCATCAGTCCCGAAAAATTAATCGCCCTTCAAACGTTTCTTCAACCGCGACCTCCTCCGGTCGATTGATACTGATCACGTCGCCATAACCCCTGATTACACCGGAAATACGTTGCTGTGGATTTATTAATATGTCGTTTGTCCCTCTATGGTTAATCGTAACTACGTTGACCGAAAGTCCTTCTGCTTCGATACGGGAATCGCCGGCGGGTACATTTATATTGAGGTTTTCCGAAGTGCCTTGCAACCTGAGATATGCAATCCCGTTTACCGCAATTTGTACGTTTTGGGCTGCAAGTTGCAAGTCAAAACTCCCCGAAGTGGTCTCAGATGTATTCTCACTAAAACTCTCCGAAACCAGACGTATATCCGGATAGTTCAACACTCCCTCACTGGAGATCAATAAACCGGTACTACTACGTACTTCTTTAATATCTGGTGCCGTGACATACACCGTGGATAAACCGTATTCCCGAAACAAGTTGCATCCATTCTCATTCCTAAGAAGTAATCGTTCCCCTTCCACCGTCGCTGATATTTCATTGAGTAACAACTCTCCCGATTCGATCTCTACGCTTTGCTCCTCCCCTTGTATCAATACCAAATTCAATCGCTCAAAAACAGTTATATTGGAAAAGTCAGGTACATCTACCTGAACTCTAACCAAATCCCCGGCATTCTGAAAACAATCCGGTGCATTTTCTGAGTTGCAAGAGAGTAACAAAAGTAGCGCCAGCAGCGATCCTCCCGCTACGTTCAAAGCGATAATTCTACTTTTATTATACCTTTTATTTTCTAACATCTTGATGTTATAATCTAATTCCCATCCCAAATTCTACCGCTTCAGCTGCAGCTCCATGGGATTTTAAGGTAACACTCCCAAAAAACCTATCTCCAAAATAACGCTTCAACCCAATGCGATTATAGACCCTGCCTTCAAAATCAAAAGGATAGTACACATAGTAGCCCAATTGCGTAACCACACTTAGTTTATTGATGAATAGTTCGTGACCAAAAAAAATCCCAACACGCCTGAAATCGGTATCTGGGGCTACATTCATTTCCGGAAAGGAGTTACTTTGGAATCGGATAAGTTCTTTCAGAAAATATGAAAAGAACACATCCGTACCTGCCTGAATTGCACTTATTCTCCCCATGCGCTTATCGGCGTAAGCGGATAGCACAAAGAATCCGAAACGACCGGAATTTACCACATCGCTTTCGTTAATACCTCCGCGTAAAGCAATGTTGTAGGCAAGAGGTTCAGCATACTTCTTTTCTTTTTTCGGTTTTATATACTCAAAATCGTAATTCTGGTTCAAATCATAAGTAACACCCAAATTGAAAGCGAAAGTATTGGTAGAGGTATTGGGAGCTTTAAAATTAGCATTGGAGTAATGGATCAAAGAAATCCCTGCTTTTAGTCCCAAACCACCAATTAAATTTTCCTTGTGATAGTTGATCATTGCCACTGTAGAGCTTAGCAAATGGGATCCGTAGGCTGAGTTCCTAAAATTAGTTTCCCTGTCATAAGGTTTGGTATTATACGCTATTCCCTGCGCAACACGAAACTGAAGATTACGCTTGAAAAAATAAAAATTGTAGTGGGCATAAAGGCCATAGTGTTCTCCCAAGACAGGATTATTCATATTTTGATATACAAACGTAAATCCCGTGTCCGGATACCTAAATATACTCTCCCATTCCCTGGAACCATAGGTCTTACGACTAACGCCCAGAATAATCCCACCAGCATGCTCGGTGATCAGATGTGAAATATCGGGGTTGTGTAATAGCACAGAACCATAAAACTGGTTAAGGTCTATGACATACTTTGCCGAACTTCCTTCGCTCTGGGGAAAGCATACTGTTACCAAACATAGAAAGAAAGGGGGTAGTAGGCGTTTCACGAAGGATAAAAGTAGGAAATTAAAATATCTCCCTAGCGATGGCTTTAATATTATCCGATTTTCCCATGGAATAGTAATGCAACACCGGAACTCCAGCAGCTTTTAGTTCTTTTGACTGCTCGATACACCATTCAATTCCCACCTGACGCACCGCTTTGTTATCCTTACATTTTTCAACCGCTTCAATAAGTTCTTCGGGAATATCCACTCGAAATACCTGCGGTAACAATTGAAGATGCCGTTTTACTGCAATCGGTTTTATTCCTGGAATTATGGGTACGTCAATGCCCATTGCTCTGGCTTCTTCTACAAAATGGAAGAATTTAGCATTGTCAAAAAACATTTGGGTAACCACATAGTCTGCCCCTAGTTCTACCTTCTCTTTTAGCCGTTTTAGATCTGATTTTAAGGATGGCGCTTCCATGTGCTTTTCGGGATATCCGGCGACACCAATACAAAAATCGGAACAGTTATCGGTTTCTATTACTTCATGCAAATAGTTGCCACAATTGAGTTGTTGGATCTGTTTCACCAGATCCGATGCGAATTTGTGGCCCCCATTGGTAGGGGCAAAGTATTTTTCCTCCTTCATGGCATCACCCCTTAACGCCATAACATTATCTATTCCCAAATAATGGCAATCAACCAGGAGATATTCTGTTTCTTCCTTGGTAAATCCACCACAAAGTACGTGTGGCACTGTATCCACATCATACTTGTGTTTAATAGAAGCACATATCCCCAAAGTTCCTGGACGCATACGGGTAAGTTTCTTGTCTAGTAAACCATCCCGATCGATGTAAACATATTCCTCTCTCGATGTTGTTACATCAATAAATGGCGGTTTAAACTCCATTAAGGGATCGATATTGTTATAGAGCTCCTGGATGCTTCTTCCTTTTACCGGAGGAATGATCTCAAAACTAAAAAGGGGTTCCCCATTAGCATGGTTAATATGATCGGTTACTTTCATTCTACAAGTTAATTGTTGATGGTTTTTGGTTCATGGAAAAGGTCATTTGGTAGTGAAGTAGTTTATAAAACCATTTAGCAATTTCTTACAAGACACAATTTGTTCAAGTGTTTTTTCAAATACTTCACCTGCTAAATATCCCTGATCGGATGCCAAAATTAATTGCGTTTCCAATTCATATAAGGAACCTCTTGCTATGTATAGAAATTGTAATGTGCCAGCTGATGTTCTTCTCCCACAACCTTCGGCAATATTTGAAGGAACGGAGATACTACTTCTACGTATTTGATGACTTAATCCAAATATTTCCTCCTTAGGGAAGGATTTTGAAAGATTATAAATCATCTGAACCAACTTTCGAGATTCCTTCCAAACATCTAGATCTTTGTACTCCATTTCATACTTCTATCAACAATTCCCTATCAACCGTCAACTAAATTTGGTGCCAACCACTTCTCAGCTTCCTCTAATCCAATGCCTTTTCGGCTTGCAAAGTCTTTTACCTGATCCGATTTAATCTTTCCTAAACCGAAGTATTTTGATTGCGGGTGAGCGAAGTAATATCCACTAACACTGGCGGCTGGCCACATGGCCAGGCTTTCCGTAAGTTTTACACCAATTCGCTCCTCGACCTTAAGGACTTCCCAAATGGTCAATTTTTCAAGGTGATCGGGGCATGCCGGATATCCGGGTGCCGGCCGTATCCCGCGATACTTTTCATCTATTAGGGCTTGATTATCCAACCCTTCGTTGGCGGAATACCCCCAATACTCTTTACGTATTTCCTTATGTAGGTACTCTGCAAAGGCTTCTGCCAAGCGATCTGCCAACGCCTTGATCATTATCGCACTATAGTCATCATTGTCTTTTTCAAAGGCTTCAGCGAGTTCTTTAGTTCCAAAACCTGCAGAAACACAAAAACAACCCATATAATCCTCAAGTCCGGATTGCTTTGGCGCAATAAAATCTGCTAACGCTATATTGGCTACGCCTTGCCGTTTCTTAGATTGTTGCCTTAGGGTACGAAACGTATAGTTGTCCCCATCAACATTTAGTTCAATATCATCTTCATTTACTTGATTCGCTGGGAAAATACCGAAAATCGCCTTTCCGGTTAATAGCCCTTCATCAAGAACATCTCGGAGCATTTTTTTGGCATCTTCAAATAGTTCCGAAGCCTGTTCCCCGACAATAGTGTCCATTAAAATATCTGGAAACTTCCCATGTAGGTCCCAGGAACGAAAAAAGGGTGTCCAATCGATATACGCTTCTAATTGGCGCAAATCAAATTCTTCAAAAGCCCTGATACCCAAATAATTAGGAGTGTAAATATCTTGTGATTGAAAATCTATCTTTAGCTTATTGGCTCTGGCCTGGCTTAACGATAAGTACTCCTTTTGCTTTGTTCTGGCTAAGAATTTTTCCCGAAAACTTTCGTAGTCTGATTTAATCCCTGCCTTATAGGTCACCCCTGTATCCTTTTGCAATAAATCGCCCACTACAGTAACTGCTCTGGAGGCATCGTTAACATGTACCACCGCATTACTGTATTCCGGATCTATTTTTACCGCCGTATGTGCTTTACTTGTTGTGGCACCTCCAATTAACAAAGGGAGTTGAAAGTGCTTCCTTTCCATTTCCTTTGCTAAGAAAACCATTTCATCCAGCGAAGGCGTAATCAATCCACTTAGGCCAATAATGTCAACCCGTTCTTCGACTGCTTTTTGAATGATCTTTTCCGGGGGTACCATCACCCCTAAATCCACGATCTCATAGTTGTTACAGGCCAGTACAACACTTACTATATTTTTTCCGATATCGTGAACATCGCCCTTTACCGTGGCCATTAAGATCTTACCAGCAGCCTGACTTACCGATCCTTCGGCGTTATTTCTCTTTTCCTCCTCAATGTAGGGCTCTAAATAGGCCACCGCTTTTTTCATAACACGGGCCGACTTCACCACTTGGGGAAGAAACATTTTTCCACTTCCAAAAAGATCGCCAACCACATTCATCCCCGTCATGAGATGCCCCTCAATGACTTCCAGAGGTCTTAATACCGACTGTCTCGCTTCTTCTACATCTTCCACTATGAACTGGTCAATTCCTTTTACCAATGCCCGCGTTATCCGTTCCTGCATTGGCATCTTACGCCAGGACAGATCTACCTTGCTTTCCTTCACTTTCCCCTGTACGGTTTCAGCAAATTCCAATAGCCGCTCGGTAGCATCTTCACGTCGGTTTAAAATCACGTCCTCTACATGCTCTAAGAGGTCTTTGGGGATATCATCGTAAACCTCCAGCAAGGTAGGATTTACTATACCCATGTTCATCCCCGCTTTTATTGCATGATACAGAAAGACCGAATGCATCGCTTCCCGCACTGCGGTATTCCCTCTGAATGAAAAAGAAACATTACTGACGCCACCACTAACACTACAATGGGGAAGATTTTCCCTTACCCATTTTGTCCCTTCTATGAAATCCAGGGCGTTGCGTTTGTGTTCCTCCATTCCCGTAGCCACCGGAAAGATATTGAGATCAAAAATGATGTCCTCAGGAGGAAATTTTACCTGGTCAACCAGAATACGGTAGGACCGCTCCGCGATTTCAATGCGTCGGTCCAAATTATCGGCCTGTCCTACTTCATCAAAAGCCATCACGATTACAGCTGCGCCATAACGCCTGATTAAGGTGGCTTGACGAATGAATTCTTCCTCACCTTCCTTTAAACTAATGGAGTTCACCACACATTTCCCCTGAACGACCTGTAATCCCGCTTCTATGATTTCCCACTTTGAGCTGTCTATCATAATCGGAACCCGGGCAATATCGGGTTCGGCCACTACCAGATTCAAAAATCTTACCATTGCGGCCTTTCCATCTATGAGACCATCATCCATGTTAATGTCAATGATCTGGGCTCCTCCTTCTACCTGGTTCCTTGCAATTTCCAGCGCTTCCGAGTACTCACCCTCTTTAATTAGACGCAAAAACTTTCTGGATCCCGCAACATTGGTGCGCTCTCCAACATTTATAAAGTTGCTGTCCGGGGTAATTACCAAGGGCTCCAGGCCAGATAATTTTAAATATCTAGGAGCATATATATTTACGCTAGTTTCCATGTTAGACAGGAATAACGAATTTCCTTGGTTGATAATTGCCTACAAGATCGGCAATGGCCTTTATATGATCTGGAGTAGTGCCACAGCAACCACCAACAATATTAACTAGCCCCTTTTCCAAATACTCCTTGATCTGAGCTGCCATCTCTTCGGGGGTTTCGTCATATTCCCCAAATGCATTAGGAAGTCCTGCATTAGGGTGTGCTGAGGTGAAAAAATCTGCCTTTGTAGCTATTGCTTCCAAATGTGGCGTAAGTTGCTTGGCCCCTAAGGCGCAATTAAAACCAACCGATAAAATAGGAAGGTGTGCTACGGAGATCAGAAAGGCTTCTGGTGTCTGACCTGATAATGTTCTTCCCGAGGCATCGGTAATGGTACCACTCACCATTACAGGTACTGTTATGTTTCGTGCTTCTTTTACTTCTTCAATGGCGAAAAGTGCAGCCTTGGCGTTTAGTGTATCAAAAACTGTTTCTACTAAAAGAATATCTGCCCCTCCATCCAACAACGCCTCCACCTGTTCCTTATAAGCTTCTCGTAGCTCATCAAAGCTTATTGCCCGAAAGCCCGGGTCATTCACATCTGGAGAAAGACTAGCCGTTTTATTGGTTGGTCCTATACTCCCCGCAACAAAACGTGGTTTTTCAGGGTTTCTCAGAGTAAATTCATTGGCCACAGCTTTGGCAATCTTTGCCGACTCATAGTTCATTTCGTACACCAATTCCTCCATACCGTAATCAGCCATCGCTATTGTAGTTCCCGAGAACGTATTAGTCTCCACAATATCTGCTCCGGCTTCAAAATACTTTGAGTGGACTTCAGCAAGTGCCTTGGGCTGCGTTAAAGACAATAAGTCATTGTTTCCCTTTAACGATTGCGGCCAATCTTTGAATCTGGAGCCTCTAAAATCTTCTTCGCTAAAGTTGTAGCGCTGTAGCATTGTCCCCATAGCGCCATCTAAGACCAGAATCCGCTCTTGTAAAATCTGTTCAATTTGTGACATATCAAACTATTTGCACTCTAGTGTACATGATTGTATCAAGAATTGTTAAGAGGAAAATCGAAATAGTATTTCGCTTTTGTCATCTTTTCCCGTTGCCGGGATAGAATGTAGCACCTTCTCAGTAGTGAGGGTTGCTAAGGTTTCGATGGGTCTATTCCCTCCACCTTTCTTGATAACTTCATTTTTTTAATGAACTAGTGTGCAAAGAAACAACGCAAATCCTTCAAATACAAAAAAACCTTTCAAAAGGTTTTGAAATGTCTTTTCTGTGATGGAGTATTTGGTTAAACGATAGCCTGGACGACCTCTTTTTTTGCTTCTTTCTTAGTACCATCAAATCCCTGTACTCCACCTACCGTGGTGTATTTCATAACGTAGCGTTTATTGGGATTGATAATTTGATAGGCATATTGGCACATTACTGCCGCTTCATGAAAACCGGATAGGATCAGTTTTAGCTTACCTTCGTAGGTATTGACATCACCTATGGCAAAGACTCCGGGAATATTGGTTTGATAGTCTCTGGCATTGTTCACCTTAATCGCATTCTTTTCGATTTCTAATCCCCAGTTGCCTATCGGCCCCAGTTTAGGAGACAATCCAAAAAGAGGGATAAAGTAATCTGTCTCCAAATAGGTGGGAGCTACTGCCTCATCGTTAGGACGAATGACTATGGCCTCCAGCGTTTTTGTACCATGCAATTCTGCAACTTCTGCTTCGGTAAATAGCTTGATCTTTCCTATTTGTGCCAATTCCCTGGCCTTTTCTACAGAATCCAATGCTCCCCGGAATTCATTCCTTCGATGTACGAGGGAGATTTCAGCAGCAACATCTGAAAGGAAAATGGCCCAATCCAAAGCGGAATCTCCCCCTCCGGCAATGACCACTTTTTTATCACGATAGACTTCAGGATCTTTAATCATATAGACCACCCCTTTGTCTTCAAATTCTAAAATGCGCTCCAATTGCGGCTTACGGGGTTCAAAGGAACCCAAACCTCCTGCTATTACCACCACAGGGGCTTGATGCCTTGTTCCCTTGTTAGAAGTAACTACAAAAGATCCATCCTTTTGTTTTTCCAAAGTTTCAGCGCGTTCCCCTAGAGTAAAACCCGGTTCAAAAGGTCGTATTTGTTCCAATAGCTTATCAACCAAATCCCCGGCCAGTATCTCCGGATAGGCAGGGATATCGTAAATGGGCTTTTTTGGGTAAATCTCGGAACACTGCCCCCCAGGCTGCGGTAGTGCGTCAATAAGATGGCATTTTAGTTTTAAAAGACCCGCTTCAAAAACTGTGAATAAGCCTGTTGGGCCAGCTCCTATAATTACTATATCTGTTTTGATCATTTTTTGCTTGTTTTTTATATTTTTTCGACCAATTTTTGGGTGATTTCATTCATTTTGTCCACTTTTTCTTCAAAATCCCCTTTTATTGTTTTTCGATATACATTTAAGTTTTCCACCATTTTGCTGATATCCTTGGGTAAAACCTCTTCAAAAAATTGACGTAACCGCTTTGCGGTAGTAGGCGACTTGCCATTTGTGGAAATCGCCACTTTTACGTGTCCTTTGGTAACGATACCCCCCATGTAAAAATCACATAGTGGAGGATTATCGGCCACGTTTACCAATGTATTCAGCTTCCTACAGTCCTGGTACACCTGTAGATTTACCTCTGGCTTATCTGTTGTAGCGATCACCATATGCCTGCCGTACAGATAATTTGCGTTATAATGATCCACGATCATTTTTACCTGGAATTCACACGCCAAAGCCTTAGTAGATTCCCTGAACACAGGAGCAACCATGGTAACTTTTGCATCCGGGCTCGATTTTGTGAGAAAGTGAAGTTTTTCTTCGGCAACATTGCCCCCGCCTACAATAAGGATGTCCAACTGTGAGGTCTTTAGAAAAATCGGATATAATGTATTCTGTTCCATCAGGTGAATACCATTTTTTCTTTTTTGATTGCGTTTAACCTTTCGCGATGGTTAACCACTTCCCCGATTACAATGATCGCAGGATTGGAAAGCCGTTCCTCAAGGACCTTGGTTTCAATAGTACTAACGGTGCCTATAACAGTTTTTTCATTTTTGGTAGTACCCTCCTGAATTACCGCGACGGGTAGTTGTGATTTATGCTCACCCTGAAACAGCGCCATGATTTCGGGTAACTTAGCCATTCCCATCAAAATCACGATCGTGGCGGAAGACTTTGCCGCCAGAGCAACATCTTCTGATAACTTATGTTCTCGGGTAGTTCCGGTAATGACCCAGAAACTTTCGGCGGCGCCTCGTTTAGTGACGGGTACATTTTGGGATGCTGGTACCGCTATGGCAGAAGAAATTCCCGGGACAACGGCTACTTCCATACCGTAATGCGCTGCATATTCCATTTCCTCTGCGCCTCTACCAAAAACAAAGGGGTCCCCTCCTTTTAGACGTACTACATGACAACCCAGACCTCCTCGTTGAACGATTAGTTCATTGATCTGCTCTTGTTGAAAGCGATAGCACCCCTTCCGCTTGCCCACAAAGATGTGTTCTGCCTCAGGTGCAAATTCCAACAACCGAGTATCTACCAAAGCATCGTACAATACGACATCTGCAGCCTGTAACGCTTTGACCCCTTTTAACGTGATCAACTCTACATCGCCGGGACCTGCCCCTACCACAGTTAGTTTTCCGATATTCATGCTTCCTGTAATTCTAACTTTCTGTACGCTACCAACTGTGCTATAATCTTTTTGGCATCCTCTAAATATCTTTTAGCAAAGATCTCGTCAGGAGCATTTTGGTTAAGTTGAAGTACTTTTTCGCTAAAGCTATACCCTAAATCCAACTTCCCAGCGGTCACAAATAATGCTTCAAAATCCCGAATGATGCTGGCATGTGTATTCGTTTTGGTTTTCTCTGAAGTTAGCAATGCCTTAGCAGCATTCACCATAGCCTGATACGAATAATAGATACTTGCTGCCCATTTACTCGCTTCTATGGCCTCACGCGCACTTTCAATTTTCTCTTGACTTTCAAAAAAGAGTGTAGCCACCAAATCCACGATTACCCCGGCACATTCGCCAATACCTATTTCCTTTTTATACTTTTCTGAATTTCCCCAATCGATAAAATCATCCGCAGTTAAGTTCTCTACATTGGAAAGATGCTTTAATAATTCATAGAAATAGTGTTCTCCCTTCTCTGCATAGTATTCTTCAAATGGCTGCCCTTTACCATAGGCCTCATAATCATCCAAAATTAGTCGTAGGGCCTGTGGCCCTCTTTTACTTGGGATCTTCACTACTTTATCCGCAAAGGTTCCGTTCCCGTTCCCATGATTTCCACCACCCAATAACACCTGAAGGGCCGGTGCCACTAACTTGTCTTTCGTGCGTATGCTCATTCCTTGAAACCCAATATGTGCCATGGTATGCTGTCCGCAAGCATTCATACAACCGCTTATTTTAATCACTACGTCCGGATTTTGAATGTACCGTGGGTATTCTGTTTGAATTATCCGCTCCAGCTCCGTGGCAATTCCTGTACTACTTGCAATTCCTAAGTTACAGGTGTCTGTTCCCGGACATGCCGTGATATCCAAGGCCTTGTTATAGCCCACTTCAGCAAAACCCATCGCTTTCAGTTCCTTGTAGAAGAATGGAATCAACTCCTCCCTGACATAAGGAATAAGGATATTTTGGCGAAGTGACAAACGAATTTCACCAGCTGCGTAGTTCTCCACTAGGTCTGCCAATTGCCTGGCCTTATCCGTATAAAAATCGCCCAATAGCACTTTAATCCCAATGGCTACGAAACCTTCCTGTTTTTGGAGAACCAGATTGGTCCGTTGCCATTGTTCAAAGGCTTCCTGATCTTCAATTTCGACCTGCGGGATCCCCTTATTGGCAATATCGATCCTTGGATACTCCTCGAACCGAATAGGATAGGTTTTTATAGGGATGGCTTGTTGCTCTTCAGACAACAGTTTCTTAAACCCTTCGAGCCCAACATCTTTCAATAGAAATTTTAATCTCGCTTTAGCACGGCTTTTTCGCTCCCCATAGCGGTCAAATACCCGGATCACTCCTTCCATCAAAGGAATGATCCGCTCTGACGGAAGAAAATCGAATAAGACATCCGCATGCCTGGGTTGGGAACCTAGCCCGCCTCCTAGCATGACCTTAAATCCCCGTACTCCATTTTGTAACTTGGCAATGAAACCCAAATCGTGCATATAAGAAAGTCCGGTATCTTCATCCGAAGCTGAAAAGGAAACCTTGAATTTCCTTCCCATTTCCTGTCCGATAGGATTTCTGAGGAAATACTCAAACAGTGCCTGAGCGTATGGGGAAACGTCAAAAGGTTCAGCAGGATCAATACCTGCAGTTTCCGAAGCGGTGACATTACGCACGGTATTACCACAAGCCTCTCGGAGTGTCACCTCATCTTTCTCCAATTGCGCCCAGAGTTCCGGGGTTCGCTCCAGATCCACATAGTGAATTTGAATATCTTGCCGGGTGGTTATGTGTAAACGCCCTGTTGAGTACTCATCGGAAACATCAGCAATGCGTCTTAATTGATGAGTAGTTACTTTGCCGTAAGGCAGTTTGATCCGCACCATCTGGACTCCTGGCTGGCGCTGTCCGTAGACTCCGCGAGCCAGCCGTAAACTGCGGAACTTTTCTTCATCAATACTTCCTTCTTTAAACCTCCGGATCTTTTGTTCCAGCTCAAGGATGTCCTTTTCAACCACCGGATTTTCTATTTCTGTTCTGAAACTTCTCATTTTCCTAGTTATCCTATCTTTTTTATAGATTTTTAACAAAAAAATATCCTACTCCCCGGAATCACAGATTCATTAATTGATAAATCCTACACCAGCAGTGGTATTCGTATGTTCATCAATTAAAATAAAGGCGCCATTTTCCTTGTTTGCTGTGTAAGCATCATAAAAAACGGGTTTACTCAATTTAATTTTGACTTCTCCAATTTCGTTAAGCGCCAGTTTGTTTTCCGCATCTGTATTCCCGGAAAAATTCGTGGCAATAACATTGGTGATTTCCGCGATCTTTGACAGCACCCTATTGGTATTGTGCTGTACAAAATATCGCGATCCAGGTCGTAATTGTTTGCTATCCATCCAACAAACAGTAGCTACAATTTCCTTCTCTATATTCGGAAGCTCATCGCGCTTTACGAGCATATCTCCCCGAGTGACATTCACCTCATCCTCTAAAGACAGGGTAATAGAGCTGCCTGCACTGGCTTTGGTATAGGCCTGATCATGAAAATAGATAGCCTTTATTTTTGAGGTTGTCATGGATGGCAGCACTGTTACCTCGTCACCCACCTTAAGACTCCCGCCTTTGAGTTTCCCCGCAAAGCCTCTAAAATCGTGATATTCCTCGGTTTTGGGACGAATTACTGTTTGTATGGAAAACCGTACTTGCCCGGCTTCATTTACATCCTGAGTATCCAAACCTTCCAGATGCTGTAAGATGGTTTCTCCCTGGTACCAGGGCATTTCTGAAGACTTTTCAACTACATTATCCCCTTTGAGCGCACTTATAGGGATGTAGCTTAAACGCTGTTCCGAACAGGTACTATTAGCATTGAGTTGTTCAAAATTTTCACGTATATCCTCAAAAATATTTTGGTCATAGCCAACCAGATCCATCTTGTTTACCGCCACAATTACATCTTTAATCCGCAACAGATTATTGATAAAAAAGTGCCGATAGGTTTGCTCTACTACTCCTTTTCGGGCATCGATCAAAATTATTGCCACCTGAGAGGTGGAAGCTCCGGTAACCATATTCCTCGTATACTCTACATGACCAGGCGTATCCGCGATGATGTAGCTTTTGTCAGGTGTAGAAAAATAAATATGGGCTACATCAATCGTGATCCCCTGTTCCCGTTCGGCAACTAAACCATCTGTAGCCAGGGAAAAATCCAGGTAATCATACCCCTTTTTTTCGCTACTGTTTCGGATGGCCTCAATTTTGTCCTCAGTCAGCGAATGGGTATCATAAAGTAACCTACCGATAAGGGTGCTTTTCCCATCGTCCACACTTCCTGCTGTTGCTATCTTTACTACCTCCATAATTAAAAATAACCTTGTTGTTTACGTTTCTCCATTGCTGCTTCGGAGCGTTTGTCATCAATGCGAGCACCTCGTTCCGAAAGTTTGGATGCACGGATTTCGGCAACTACTTTTTCGATGGTATCGGCATTAGATTCCACTGCCGCAGTACATGACATATCCCCTACTGTCCTGAAGCGCACCGTTCTTTCCCGCACTTCTTCTTCTTCCGCACGAAATACCACATCGTCTTGGGCAGACCAGATCAATCCATCCCGAATAAATGTATTTCGTTTGTGTGCAAAGTATATGGAGGGTATATCAATCTGTTCATTTGCGATGTAGCTCCATACATCCAGTTCCGTCCAGTTACTTATTGGAAAAACCCGAATGTTCTGACCTAATTCAATTTTTCCGTTCAACATATCAAACAACTCGGGACGCTGATTTTTTTCATCCCATTGACCAAAGTCGTCCCGGACAGAAAAAATACGCTCTTTTGCCCGTGCTTTTTCTTCATCTCTACGAGCACCGCCAATACATGCATCAAATTTGAATTCCTCTATTGCATCTAACAGTGTTGTAGTCTGCAATGCATTTCTACTGGCATATTTTCCGGTCTCCTCGACAACTTTACCTTGATCTATAGAATCCTGCACTTTTCTTACGATCAGCTCCACACCCAACTCTCCAACCAACTGATCCCGAAATGCAATCGTTTCGGGGAAGTTGTGTCCGGTATCGATATGCAATAATGGGAAAGGTATTTTTGCCGGCCAAAATGCCTTTTGGGCCAAGCGTACCAGCGTTATGGAATCCTTACCTCCTGAAAAAAGAAGTACAGGTTTTTCAAACTGTGCCGCTACCTCCCGCAGGATGTAAATCGCTTCATTTTCTAGTGCATTTGCCTGCAGTACCTTTGTCGGTTGTAAATCCGCAATTTCTATTTCGTTCAGCAATGTTTCCAAGATTTTGTTTTTTGATTAAGTATGCAATCCGCACTCCCGGTTAGCAAGCACTTTGGTGGGATCAAAATAGTTATGTTCGTTGGGTAAATTGTAATGCGCTAAGTAGCCATCTAGCTGCGCATCATTCCAATAATAAAAAGGGCTTACTTTTAAGACGCCATCCTTACCTAAACTTAGGATATCTAAAGCATCCCGGTGTGCAGTCTGCCCTTTGCGAAGATTAGTAAACCAAACATCTGGTTGCTGTTCGCGCATAGCTCTTTTAAAAGGCTCCAGCTTTACCTGTTCCGTGAATATCTTATGTATTGGACTTTCGATATCCGGAATACCCATTACCACGTCCCTGTGCGCTGTAGTTTGCTTTGGAACGTACAGTTTGATATTCAAGTTCAATCTAGTGATCAATTCCTCCGCATGTTTATACGTTTGAGGCGTGTTATACCCCGTATCACACCAAATCACCGGAATATTGGGATCCACATCAGTAACCGCATGCAGAATTGCCACTTCATAAGGACGAAAATTGGTGGTTACCACAGATTTATTGCCGTGTTGAATGGCCCAGGCAATGATTTCCTGAGGAGGGATCCCTTTTAATTGGGCATTCCATTTTGGTAATTGATCTTCAGACATATTCCTTTTTATTTACCCCAACTGATGTTGTTCCATATACGTTCGTGAAAAAAATAGAGGGCCATTTTTGTTACCAATTCTACCAAACCAATGGAAAAAGCCATAGTTAACGTTCCGGTAACAATCCACGAAATGACAATGGTATCCAATGTGCCAATGATTCTCCAGCTTATCGATTTCACAATACTCCGTGTTGGCGACTCTGAACTCCTATCCCGTTTATACGTGGTTTTTTCTTTTTTAGCACTAACTATCAGTTGGTCTGCAATCATAATTTTAATTCCTATAGATTTAGTAGGAAATACAAACATAACCCTTTTACCCTCTTAAGAACGTTAAAGCCCTAATAAATTTCATATTACCCTATAGTTTTAATAGATTATTAGGGAATACCCATAATTAATTAAAATTTTCCAATTATCTGTTGAATTCTTTGCAGATCAAATTTGCCAAGGTAGTATTCCGATAGATTTCCAAGGCACTGTCCCGAACTTTCAACATTAGATTATGTACAGGGCAGACGTTTTCATCCGGGCAGTCGTCGCATTTTTCGTAGAAGTTCAGGCTTACGCAGGGCACCATAGCTATTGGCCCTTCCAGAATGCGCATTACCGCAGTCATAGGAATTTCATGGGGTTCTTTGATGAGATAGTAACCGCCCCCTTTTCCTTTTTTAGAGCCCAAAAACCCGTTTCGACGCAAGGTGAGCAGGATACTCTCCAGAAATTTTTGAGAAATGTTCTCGTTTTTGGCGATCTCTGCGATTTGAACCGGTTCCCGATCCTCCCTCCCTGCCAAATAGGTCAAGGCTTTTATACCATATTTGGTCTTCTTAGAAAGCATTTGTTAAAGATAGCCAAAAATGACTATCCCAAGGCCTGTCCTACATCCGCAATGATATCATCAATATGCTCCAGGCCAACAGAAACACGGACCATGCCATCCGTGATCCCCACTTTATGACGCTCTTGTTCTGAAAGTTTACTATGGGTAGTAGAAGCCGGGTGGGTGATGATACTTCGGGAATCCCCCAAATTGGCTGATAACGACAATAATTTTATAGCGTCAAAAAAGATCTTCCCCGCTTCCAGACCTCCTTTTACCTCAAAAGCAACCACGCTTCCGCCAGCTTTCATTTGTTTTTTGGCGATCTTATAATTCGGATGCGACCGTAAAAATGGATATTTCACCCAATTTACATTGGGGTGATTTTCCAAATATTCTGCTAGCCGTAGCGCATTTTCACAATGCCGGTCTACGCGAACTGCCAGGGTTTCCAAGCTTTTGCTAAGCACCCAGGCATTAAATGGGGATAAGGCCGGACCAGTGATACGAGAGAATCGGTACACCTTGTCCACCAACTCGGCATTTCCCACGGTGATCCCCGCCAGCACGCGTCCTTGCCCGTCCATTAGTTTTGTTCCAGAGTGAATGACCAGATCCGCTCCAAATTGTATGGGCTGCTGTAAATACGGGGAGGCAAAACAGTTGTCTACAATAAAAAGTATCCCATGCTTCTTAGCCACTTTGCCTAAAAACTCCAGATCCAGAACATCAACCCCTGGATTCGTAGGGGATTCTACATAAAGAATTTTGGTGTTCCGTTGGATGAATTTTTCAATATTTGCGACTTCGTCGACGTCAAAAAAAGTGGTTTTGATCTGCCACTTTGGGAAGAAGTTGGTAAACAGCGTATAGGTGGATCCAAATACACTATTACAAGATAGCACCTCGTCCCCACTTTCCAAAAGTGCAGCAAAAGTGGAGAATACTGCTGCCATACCGGAGGCAAAAGGGAAACCCGCTTCAGCTCCCTCCATCTGGCAAATCTTATCTACCAATTCGGAAGTATTTGGGTTGGAATAGCGGGAATAGATATTGCGTTCCTTTTCCTCCGCAAAGGAAGCCCGCATATCTTCGGCGTCTTCAAAGACGTAGCTGGAAGTGAGGTACAAAGGTGCGGAGTGTTCCAAAAACTGCGTCCGCTCCAACTGGTTTCGAATGGCGTTGGTTTCGAATTTTTTGTTTGTCATTATTAACAATTAGGTAGCTGAGTGTAGTGGAAGCCACTAATCATCTGCTTCTCGATAATATTTGTAATGCGTTTCATTTTTGCATTCTGCTAAATTTGGTAAACTTTCCAATTCACCTTTAATCAGAGCCTTTTTCTTGGTTCTTGACCATCCCTGGATCTGTTTTTCTCTATAAAATGCAGCATCGATTCTTAGAAATTCTTCAACGTAAACAAGTCGCACCGGTAATCTTTTCTTTGTATGATTTGCACCTTTACCCTCCTGGTGCTCCATCATTCTTTTGTCCAAATCATTGGTACTTCCTGTATAATAACTGCCATCTGAACATTCCAAGATATAAACATATCCTTTCATACTTTTTGTAAATAGGTGGCTTCGACTACGCTCAGCCACCAAAGACAATACTTCCGAAAAGTTTATCCAACGGTAGCTGAGCGTAGTCGAAGCTACAATTTCTCAGCTATTCGTATTATATCGCCAAATACCCCTCTTGCGGTTACAGCAGCCCCGGCACCAGCACCCTGAATAACGATTGGCCGGTCTCCATAGGACTCCATGTAAATCTCGATAATAGAATCAGATCCTGAAACCTGACCTAAAGCACTTGTCTTGGGTACAGCGATCAGTTTTACTTCCAGAACCCCTTTCTCTTCTTGCAAATCTCCGTGCAACTCCCCCACATAACGCAATACATGGTTAGGAGGCAATTGTTCTTTTTTACCCTGAAAAACAACATCCATCTGCTCCAGTTGCGTTAAGAATGTTTCCTTAGAAAGTGGTATCAAATCTTGAGGGATAAGGTTCTCGATAGAAATCTCATTGAATTCATTCTTAAGATCCAATTCACGGGCCAGGATCAAGAGTTTTCTCCCCACATCGTTGCCGGAAAGGTCTTCCCTGGGATCTGGTTCTGTATACCCTTTTTCCATCGCCTCCAAAACCACAGATGAGAATGAGCGATCCGTTTCGGAGAATACATTAAAAATATAGCTCAACGAACCGGAAAACACCCCTTTTATTCGGGTGATGTTCTCCCCGGAGAGGTGGAGCAAAGTAATGGTATCTATCAAAGGAAGGCCCGCCCCAACATTGGTTTCATACAAGTAGCGTTTTCGTCTTTCTTTCAGGCTTTTCCGAACCAGGGCGTAATAATCATACTCCAATGTATTGGCAATCTTATTAGAAGATACCAAATCAAATCCTGCCAGTATCAATTCAAAATAATGACTTACAAAGTCCGCACTGGCGGTATTATCTATTGCGATCAGGTTTTCCAAATGGTTTTTCTCAGCAAAGCCAATGATATCGTCAACACTATAGTTCTCAGCTTCTTTGGTCATTGCCTGCCGCCAATTTCCGCCTATTCCGGAGCGTTTTAAAAGTAGCTTTTTTGAATTGGCAACGGCAAAAATGGACAAGTGCAATCCTTTACGCTCTTCGATCGCTCCTTGGGATGTCAAAATCTGGTCGATTAGGGTTCCCCCCACATTGCCGTGTCCAAAAATAGCAAGGTTGATCTTTTTGCTCACCCCAAAAATCTGACCGTGCATCACGTTAAGTGCTTTATGCAAATCTGTTTTTTCAAGAACAAGACTGATATTTTTTCCTGAAATTGTATTGTTCACAAGCAAAGGAACGATGCCGTTTTTGATCAACGCATCATAAGGTTTATGGAAGGTGCTTAAGTCTTCTCCAATAATTGAGATTACGGCGACCTCCTTTATCACTGTAATAGCATTGATATCACTAGAGGAGTAGTCCGCATCAAACTCTTCGTCCAGTGCTTGTTTTGCCTTTTTAGCATTTTGGGCATCTACTACCAGGCCAATCCCGCGTTCGGAAGATCCCTGTGAAATGATACTGACATTGATATTTTTCCGCTCTAAGGTCTTGAAAATCCGTGCGTCTATCCCAACCTTACCGAGGAGTCCCCTTCCTTCCAGGTTGATAAGAGAGACTTTATCTATAACCGATAAGGATTTTATCCCATCCCCCTTTGTTCTAGAACTGATACGCGTTCCCGCGGACTCCGGGTTATAGGTGTTTAAAATCCGAAGCGGGATATTTTTTTCTATAAGGGGAATAATCGTTTTGGCATGCAAAACCTTTGTGCCGAAACTAGCCAATTCATTGGCTTCGGAATACGAAAGGTTTTCAATCACTTTTGCATCGGAAACGTAATCCGGATTGGCGGTAAAAATACCATCCACATGGGTGTAGTTAAGCATTTCTTTGGCATCCAAGAAATTCGCGATTAGCGCTGCGGTGTAATTACTACCATTTCTTCCAAGGGTTGTGGTTTCGCCATTGTTGTTAGCAGCGATAAACCCGGTTATTACAGGTACTCCATCGTCTGAAAGTTCCGTGAACTTTTGAATCACATTTTGTCTGGAAGTAGCTTCATCAACTTTGGCATTCCCGAAGGTATCATCTGTTATGATCAGCTCGCGCGCATCAAAAAATTGAGCGTTAACCCCTCTTTCCAACAAAAGTTGCGTGACCAATTTTCCTGAAATCAATTCGCCATAGGCTAAAAACGCGTCCTTCGTTTTGTCACTATAGTCCCCTAGTAAGGAAACCCCTTCCAATTTTTTGGAAACCTCACCCGTTTCCTCTGTGAAATCAATATGCGGGAAATCCCCCACCTGATATTGTTGGAAGGCTGAGATGTCTTCCGCATAGCTAAGGCCCTGGGCTGCTTTTAAAAGCAGGTTTTCAAGGGTATCCGTCGCTTTCTCCCTAGCGGAAAGCACCACCGCTATTTGCTCCCCGGCCGCTACTTTGTCCGCTATAATTTGTAGTACTTGCCCTAGCCCTTCCCCATTGCTCAAGGATTTCCCTCCGAATTTCAGTATTTTCAGCCCACCATCCTTGCGTTTGGATTTGGCAAAAACATCTTTCAAAAGATTCTCCAATTGTTTGAACTCCATCAAAAAAGCGTCATGCCCGTGTAAAGACTGTACCTCGCCATAGGTGACATTAGCAAAGGCTTGCGCAAATCTTTTGTGGGTTTCCTTATTCTCCGCAGCAGTAAAGAATAGATCAGAATTCACCCCAACAATATGTATTTTCATATCGCTTTTTTGCAAAGCTTCAAAAGCGGCCGCTCCTTCCCGTGTAATGTCGATGGTCTTTAACAACTGATTCATCAATTTATAGGCAGATAGCTGAAAACGCTCTTTCAACTTTTTACCATGATGCATCAGCCAACTTTCCACATTAAAGACATTAAGCTCTTCGTTGGTACTTCGTTGAAAGCGTTCCTTAAAAGATTCCGGTGTCCTGTAACAGAGCATGGCGTGCATCCTGGCATCATGTACCGGTTGACTGGAATTATTCAAAATCTGTTCCTGGATCTGGCAATTGGCGATCAGCCAATCCGTAGATTTCCAATCAGAGGCTACCGGGATCAAATGTTCCGTGACCTCAGGGTCCAGCGCCGCCATCTCCCAGGCAATGCCACCCCCTAGGGAGCCTCCGATAATTGCATACAACCGTTCAATTTCCAATTGCCGTAAGCCTTCTAAAAAAATTCTGGCGATATCACCGGCTATAAAATCCTTATAGTTGTCAATCACAAAACCATCGTATCCATTCCCGGGAATATTGAAGGCCAATACCGAGTACTTTTCGGTGGCAATGCACTTTCCAGGTCCTACGAGATCGGACCACCAACCCTCCTCTCCCGTCACATTTGAATTTCCGGTTAAGGCGTGGTTGACCAGGACAACAGGAGCAGCATGCAAAGGTTGTCCAAAGGCTTGATAGGACAGTTCTATATCTTGCTGATGGCCACTAAAGGTGATGAAATCTTTTATTACGAGTCGCTGAAGCACTATGGGATCTTTTAGGGATAGGTGGCATGTAGCCGGAAAGTTGGTTGCAACTCCCGACCACATGCTATTTAAAAATTAGGTCAAAACTGATTTGTCGATGGTTGCAAAAGCCGTTTTCAGATCTGCTTGTAGATCTGTCAGGTCTTCCAATCCTACCGATAACCGAATCAAGTCTTTGGTTACCCCGGTAGCTTCTTGAGAAGCATCGTCCAACTGTTGATGTGTGGTACTTGCCGGATGAATGATCAAAGATTTCGTATCGCCAATATTAGCCAACAATGAAAATATTTTGGTGTTGTCAGCAATTTTTTTGGCTGAATCATAACCTCCTTTAACACCAAAAGTAACAAGGCTACTCTGCCCGTCAGGTAAGTAAGCATCCGCCAACGCTTTGTATTTGCTACTTGGTAAACCGGGATAATTTACCCAGGTAACTTCTTCCCTTTCCTGCAACCACTTTGCTAAGGCCAACGCATTCTCACTATGCTTTTTCATTCTTACCTCCAGCGTTTCCAGGCCCTGGATAATTTGAAACGCATTAAACGGACTCAGGCAGGCCCCATGGTCTCGTAAGCCTTCTATTCTAACCTTGGCAATAAAAGCGGCAGGCCCAAGTGCTTCATGATATACCAGCCCGTGATATCCTGGGGAAGGCTCGGTAAATTCGGGAAACTTGCCATTTGCCCAATCAAAGGTCCCGGCATCAACCACCGCACCGCCCAAAGCCGTTCCATTTCCGTTAATGTATTTGGTCAATGAATGAATTACGATATTAGCCCCATGTGCTATTGGATTTAAAAGCGCTGGGCTAGCAACCGTATTATCTACTATGAATGGGATCTTTGCTTTTTTGGCCTCCGAGGAGATCGCCTTTAGATCTAAAACATCCAGTTTTGGATTTCCAAGGGATTCCACAAAAATAGCCCGGGTATTTTCCTGCACCGCTCTTCCAAAGTTTGCCGGATCATCCGGGTCTACGAAAGTTGTGGTAATTCCCAGTCTCGGAAGGGTAACATCCAACAAATTATACGTTCCTCCATACAGGCTGTTGGAAGCAACAATGTGATCTCCTGCTTTTAGCAGGACCAATAAGGCTGCATTCAAAGCAGCAGTCCCCGAAGCCGTTGCTACAGCTGCTATCCCTCCTTCCAACGCAGCCAGGCGTTGTTCCAAAATATCGTTGGTGGGATTGTTAATCCGGGTATAAATATTACCAAACTCCTGCAAGGAAAACAGGTTGGCGGCATGATCCGCATTATTGAATACGTAGGACGTACTTTGATAGATAGGCACTGCCCTTGTTCCGGCATTTACGGTAACATCATGCCCGGCATGGAGGGCATTTGTTGCTCTGGAAAAATTTTGATCACTCATGTTTTTTTAAATTTTAGCGTTACAAATACTTTAAAAACACGAAGCCTTTCTATTTGTAAAGGCGTAATCAAAAAGTTATAAGAAAGTGATTGTCGGTTTAAAACCGATAGTCGTTATCCATCCTGGTACATTAGGTAGAAAGTAGCACCTTCATGACACGGGAGGTCAAGGGTTGCTAAGGCTTCAAAGGGTCTATTCCCTCCACCTTTCTTGATAACTATTCAATACGTGTTTGAACTTATTACGACAAATATAAAGGCAGAACTTTCTAAAATCCTAATGATTTAGAAATTTTTCACAAATTCCTAGTGGCTTTGTAGGGTTTTATTTGATATTCTAGATTTCTCAATCCTCCACCTTCGGTGAACTCATTTCGAAATGACCAGTTCGTCTCGTCGGGGTGAGAAATTCAAAAGGATTACTTTTCAGTAATTCAAAACATTTTGAGCATAGTGGTTACGATCCGTCCTTTATAACCCATGGCCTCAAGAGACAATAGTTGCTTTTTTTCGCTTACTTTTAAATAAAATGGTGCTTTAAAAAGTTCCAGGCCGCTCTGCTTTTTCAACCGAATTCCCTGACCTGAAACAATATCTTTGTTGGGTACAAACTCCCCGGCCGGAATATGTTCGGTTAGTAGGACATATTTAAAATTGTACAGGGTGCTCACAATTTTTTCAACCTCGGCATTGGACAAATGTTGTAGTACCTGCCGTAAGATTACACAATCCCCCCAAGGTACATTGTCTTTTGCGATATCCAAACATTGAAACTCCAAATTAGGATAGTTGAATTTCTTCCTGTTATAAGCGATCAACTCAGGAACAATGTCTATTGCGATATACTTCTTCGTGTAGGGTACCAATTCCTTTCCGATATTGAAGTCACCACATCCCAAATCACATACCGTAATGGGTTTGGCGAAAGATCTCAAGAACTTGGTTAGGGCTTTGATGTAGGGGTTTACTACTTCCGGATGATGGGAACCTAAACCCGAATAAAATTCAGTGCCATTATCTCCCCAAAGCCTATCCCGGTAAACCTGTTGCATCGCGGCTTTGGTAGGCCATGGTTTCCTTTTCCTAATGACAGTCAATTTTAGTTCAACACAGAAAACTCCAGGCTCGAATCTGTAAAAACAGTATGCGTTTGGGTCTGAAAATCCGACTCTTCCGCTTTAAAAATGTTCTCCACATACGTCTGCGGATTCAAATCGATAAGGGGAAACCAGGTACTCTGAACCTGCACCTGCAGTTTATGTCCCTTTTTGAAGGTATGGAACACATCCTGTAATTTAATGTCCACGTCAGTCTTTTTGTTTGGGACAAAGGGTTCCGGGTGGGAAAAGCTATTTCGAAACCTTCCCCGAAGCACTTCACTACGCACCATGAGGTGGTAATTACTCATTTTTAAATGGTCCTGCATCTCCTCATTGGTTGCTGAGTTGTTGGGATGCACATCAATCACTTTCACAATCCAATCTGCTGCAGTTCCTGTTGTGGCGACTTTAAGGTGGGCCATAATGTCCCCTGCCAAGGTAAGATCTTCCTGCAACTCTTCAGTTTCAAACACCAGTACATCCGAACGTCGGGCGGCAAAGCGCTGGTCATCCGTCATGTATTTTCTTGGGGTAAAGACAGTTTTAATGTCTTCAGAGTACGGTACCGGTTTTTTGATATCACTAATAAATCGAATGCCTGTTTCTCCTTGCTTTTGAGGTGTCAATTGCTCATCCTCAGACAAATAGAACGTCTGCTTTTCTATGTCTTTTGGCGGCCATGTATTGAACTCTTCCCATGTCTTTCTCCCTGAATCATACATGTAAGCTTCCGGTAATCCGGTATTCCCATCTGCCGGACCTTTTAGAAAGTGATTAAAAAATTGTGTCTCTATATTGTCCTGGTAGAATTCAGAAATGGAATCCCCAAAATAATAGTTACCCACCAAACTGCGACCATTTCGTCTTGCCCATCTGCCGTGGTCCCATGGACCAAAAACAACAGTGTTATAGGCCCCTTTGTTATACTTTTCAATGTTCTTGTAGGTTTCCAGCGGACCGTATAGATCTTCAGCATCGAACCACCCTCCCACGATCATTGTTGCGACATGGGATTGGGTCTTATCCAGATGCTGGATCAAGCCGCGACTTTGCCACAATTCGTCATAGTTCGGATGTTCTTTGAGTTCGTTCCAAAAGAAGTCATCCGTCATTTCGTCCGGAGCTAATGAAGGCTGGTCTTTGATATCGTATTCAAAGTGGTTGTTCAAATTTTTCAATGAACCCGCGTCCAGAAAAAACTCGTATTGGTCTTCGGTACCGATATCGGGAAAAGTATACCAGGCCGTATCCACGGGTTGATCCCCATTGGGCCTTGGGGTACCAAAAAGAGAAGTCACGCGAAAATAACTCAATAAATAGGCACCATTATGATGAAAATCGTCAAAAAAGAAATCGCCAATACAGGCCTGAGGAGAAGATGCTTTAAGGGCGGGATGTGGATCAATGGTTCCATAGGTCGCATAAAAGCCGGGATAGGATATCCCCCAAAGGCCAACGCTACCATTGTTGTTTTCCACGTTGTTTACCAACCACTCTATAGTATCGTAGGTATCCGAACTTTCATCCACTTGTTGGTCAGTGGTTTTGTTGGGGATATATGCTCGCATATTTTCATAATGCCCTTCACTCATCCATCTGCCTCGAACATCCTGATACACCACAATATAGCCCTCCTTCATCATATTGATATTCGGGCTTATTTGTTTCCTGAAT
>JANQHL010000113.1 GCA_028277085.1 Flavobacteriaceae bacterium | reverse complement strand
AAATTACCAGGGTATTTTCACCACGGTTAGAACCGTACAAAAACTTTCCGTCGGGAGATAAATGAATATCGGCACAGGAGTTGCCGCCTTCCCATTCCGAAGGCAACGTATTCTCCGTTTGAATCGGCATATAGTTTCCTTCTGCTTCCCGTTTAAAAACGGTGATGGTGGCATTCAATTCGTTGATCACGTATAAAAAAGACCGATCAGTACTAAAAACAAAGTGCCGCGGTCCGGCACCCCGTGGCAGATCAAGGGAGGCCTGCGGCCCCGGGATCCACCCATGCGGTTGTTGGGCATAGCGTTGGATAGCATCCAGTCCCAAATCAGCAGCAAAAAGTCCATCACTATTAAAATGTGCCTTATGAACGTGTGCTGTCTTTGCGGTATCCAGGACATTATGATCAAGCAATTGCCGGCCCCCCAGGCTTCCATCTTCTTCCAAATCAAAAATGGCCAGATTTCCCCCGGTATAATTGGAAACCGCTAATTGTCCCTTACCGGAAAGTGCGACATGGCAGGGATGCGCTCCACCGGAGCCTTTGCTATTTATTGCCTCCAACAGGCCCTCTTTTAGGGCAAATGCCGAGATGCCACCGCCCAAGGAATCAAAATCTGCTGTTTCCTGGACCGCGTAAAGGAATTTGTTATCCTCGGAAATCGCTAAAAAAGAAGGATTGGGAAGTGCTGCTTTGAGCTCCAGCGAATCCAGACTTCCGGTATTTGGGTCAAATTGTAAGGAATAAATACCTTCGCTACTACCGTCGGTATAGGTTCCTACGAAAAGTTGCAACATAGTATCCTGGTTTTCTTTTTCGGAACACGAACCAAAAAAAAGAATAATTACTACAAGGAGGTACGGACTTTTAAGCATGGTCAGGGATTAACATTTTTCTAAAATACATTAAGAAAATGAATCTCTTTTACTTTTTATCTTTAGTAGGTGAATCAAGAGACCCTAGTACTCGTCCTAAGTAGTCTTGGGATTGCCCAGGCACTCTTTCTTTGCTTGTATTTATTCACCTTAAAAAAAGGCAACCGAAAGGCAAATTTTTTCTTAGCCCTGATCATCTTTGGACTAACCCTTCGTATCGGCAAATCCATTCTAAATACCTACTTACCGCTGGACCCCTGGCAACGTAACCTGGGCCTGGCGGGTATATTGTTGGTTGGCCCTGGCTTATGGTTGTACGGACGCACCCTGTTTTATCGTGTTGCTAAACCACTTAAAAAGGAATTCTTGCATTTTATACCGTATGTTCTTTTTAGTGTGTTTTGCTTTGCAATCCCAAACCGATTTGATACAACTTCCCTATTGATCTACTATGCGGTATTCCTACATTTATTGGTTTACCTCTTGATAGCTGCCCAATTGGGCTTTCAAGCAAGAAAACGGACCCAGCAAACCGTTTTAGCATGGTATCGCGATCTGGTGATCGGAGTAACCATTATTTGGGTGTTTTATATAGGAAACGTTTCCGGCTTTATCCCTTTTTACATCGGAGGCGCTATCTGCTACACCTTTCTCGTTTATATTTTTTCGTTCTTGTTGCTCAAAAAGCACAGCTTTCAGCTGGAAAAATATCAGGGCCGTCAATTAGACCAAAAAGCATCACAAAGCCTGATGCATTCCTTGCGAACCCTTTTTCAGGAAGAGCAAATATACCTCAACCCGCAAATTACACTATCCAAAGTTGCCCAATCCGTCGGAACCCAACCAAAAATGGTATCCCGGGTAATTAATGAGATCACCGGAAAGAACTTTTCTGAATTTGTGAATTCCTATCGTATTGAACGGGCAAAACACTTGTTGTCTTCCGAAGCTTCACAACATGAAAAAATTGCTGCCATAGCCTACGACTCCGGGTTCAACAATGTTACTTCATTCAATCTTGCCTTTAAAGCCACAACCAAACTCACCCCCTCCGAGTTCCGAAAGCAAGCCTTGTGAAAAAGGAATAAATCGTTTTAAAGATCGCGATCCTTAAAGGCGAATCCCGTGTTTTTTTGCTCCTTTACTCCAAAATCTGATCTATGCGATACGGTAGTTTTCTGGTGGTATTCCTATTCCTTTGTTGCAATCCGATTCCGGAAAAAGGACCACCCCATCAAAATGTTGTGCCTGTCAAAGAGGTAGTGCTTGAAGGTTTAAACCGGCCCTGGAGTATTGCCTTTCTTTCGGAGGAGGAGGCCTTGGTAACCGAAAAAAACGGACAACTGCTTAAAGTAAACCTCAACACGAAAACGAAAAAAGTCATCAAAGGGTTTCCGTCTGATTTAACGGATAGCATAGGAGCTATCCATATTGGAGATAACTCCGGGATTTTTGAAGTAATAACACATCCTGATTTCA
Organism: Flavobacteriaceae bacterium; assembly: GCA_028277085.1. Taxonomy (GTDB): domain Bacteria; phylum Bacteroidota; class Bacteroidia; order Flavobacteriales; family Flavobacteriaceae; genus Croceivirga. The sequence goes on along the minus strand of JANQHL010000113.1, from coordinate 28,114 downwards.
GCGAAAACCAAATCATCTACTTTTCCTATGCCGCTAAAAAACCAGGGGTGGGCAAGACCACAAAATTTGTTAGCGCGAAACTGGAAAACGATTCCCTAATCGATATAACCCCCCTTTTGGTTGCTGATCCTTACAGCAACATCAATTACCATTATGGCGGGGGAATGGTGATAGGACAGGACAGTACACTTTACCTCACCGTTGGGGAAAGGCTATTTTGGGAACATGACGAACCGGAAATCCCCATTGCCCAGGATATTACCGATAAGCGGGGCAAAATCCATCGTTTCAATCTTGACGGGACTATTCCCGAGGACAATCCCGATTTCGGCCCCGATGCCCCACCAAGTCTTTTTGCATTAGGGATTCGGAATGCCCAGGGCATTGCCGTACAGCCCAACACCGGCATCCTTTGGTTTACCGAACATGGTACGATTCAAGGGGATGAACTCAATATGCTGGCCCCAAAAGCCAATTATGGCTGGCCCAACCGAACTACAGGCCGATTACGAAGTAAAGACTATAAACCGCTGGAAATCGAAGGGACACAGTTTACCGATCCTACCTGGTTTTGGCAGCATACGGTTGCCCCTACCGGCCTGTGTTTCTATACCGGGGATGAATTTCCGACATGGAAAAACAATTTGATCGTCCCCGGACTATCGAGAGGAAGCCTTTGGCGATTTCGTATTGCCGGGGATACCATAAAAAGTGCTGAGGAACTCTTCCTGGATAGTAGGGTTCGTTCCCGGAAAGTCTCCCAAAGCCCAAATGGCAAACTCTATTTATTGACCGATGCTGAAGAAGGGCAAATCATTCGTATCAAAGCAGAACCTGTTTCAAAATAACGCATACTCATGAAAACACAACTTACATCAATAGTACTATTGCTCGCTTTTATAGGTTTTTCCCAATCCGAAGAGCAAGCCATTCGGGAGACCCTTCAAAAATACCTTGAGGGTTCCTCCTATAGTAATCCGGAAATGATTCAGGAAGCTTTTTACGATGCAGCTGATCTTTTTTTGTCGAAAGAGGGGCAAGAAATCTGGGTGTTGTCACCAAAGGAGTATGCTGCCCTTTTCCAAAATCGCGAACAAGGGGTATTCAATGGTCGGGAAGGAAAAATACTGACCATAGACTGTGCGAATGACATTGCTACCGCAAAAGCAGAAATTCGGATTCCTTCAAGAAAGTTGCATTTTGTAGACCTTTTTCTTTTAAAGCGACTTTCGGGAGAATGGAAGATCATTAGTAAAGCTGCTACCCTACTCCCAAGCGAATAAATTTAGCTAGGCATTGGTCGTAACCAGATTGGTAGCGATTTCCTTTCGCAAGTACCATCCGGTAACTATCGTTGCCAATACGTCAGCAATAGGAAAAGAAAGCCAAACCCCTACTTCTCCCAGGAAATAGGGCAATATCAAGATGAGTGGGATGAAGAAAAATCCTTGTCGTGTTAAGGTGAGCAGCAAGGCAGGGATTGCTTTTCCTACTGCTTGAAAATAGGCCGCTCCAATCAATTGCAGAGCAATAATTGGGGTTGCTGCGAACACCAGGCGCATCGCTAAAGGGGCATGTTCTAATACAAAGGCGTTGGTTTGTAGTTCTTCCAAAGGTAGGTCCAACCGATCACTCAGAAATAGATCTGCAATTGCTGCGGGAAAGAGCATCAAAATGGTAAATACAACGGTGGCGACAATCGCGGCATATTTGATGGCCGTATAAATGGATTCCTTTACACGATCATATTGGATCGCGCCATAGTTGTATCCGGCAATCGGCAAAAACCCTTGAGTAACCCCAAACACGGGAAACAAAGCAAACATCAGCATTCTTCCAATTATGCCGTACACCGCTACCAGGGGAGCACCACCCAGATTAAACAAAATGTTGTTTAATAGCAAGTAGATAACACTAGTTACCGCTTGTCGAGAGAGTGTAACAAAGCCTAAAGCGCTAATTTCTTTTAAGATGGATTGTTGCAATCCCAAGTCCGACCATCGGATCTTTAGTTCCGAGTGTTTGGAAAGAAAGAAGTAAACGATGTATGAGAGACATAGCAAATAACCCGATGTAGTGGCCCAGGCTGCACCGTGCATTCCCCAATCGAATATATAAATGAAGATATAATCCAAAAGCAGGTTCCCTACCGATGGAATGATCATGGCAATCATCGCGAATTTGGGTTTTCCTTCAGCCCGTATCACAGTATTCCCCATCATGCAAAGCGCCAGGAAGGGTACCCCGTATAGGACGATGATATAATAGATCTTTGCCGGTTCAAAAATGGCGCCTTTACCGCCAAAAGCAGGAATAAGATTATCTACAAACTGTAAGCCCAGCGCTACCATACTAACGGTGACCAGAAGGGTAAGTGTAATCTGGTTCCCAAAGGTCTTTAGGGCTTTTTGTTTGTTTCCCGCCCCAAGAGCGCGTGAGATAATACTGGATCCTCCGATCCCTATGGCCATCCCCAGGGCAGCAATAAAAAAAGAAACCGGTAATACGACATTAATTGCCGCTATGGCAATGGCACCTATCCAATTCCCGACGAAAATAGAGTCGACCAATACATTGATCGACATGACCAAAATACCTATAGAGGCTGGGACCGCTTGTTTTACCAACAGCTTTCCAATGGGCTCACTGCCCAATTCTTCTGAAGCAGCTCTGGCCATTAAACGGGTAGGATCTCTTTTTCTTCCCAGTCTTTGATCCACGATGTCATGAGCGACACCCAATCGTCCCGATCGTTAAGACAAGGGATGTGTTTATAGCTTTTTCCACCGGCTTCCAGGAACTCTTCTTCCCCTTCCATGGCAATTTCCTCTAAGGTTTCCAGGCAATCGGAAACAAAAGCGGGGGTAACCACCGCCAACCGTGACTTTCCTTCCTTGGCCAGGCGTTCAAACTCATAATCAGTATACGGTTTTAACCAGGGGTCTCCCGCCAGGCGGGATTGAAAAGAAGAACTTATCTTTTCATCCGGTAAGCCCAAAGCTTTTTTCACCAATTCTGTAGTAGCGTAACACTGGTGGCGATAACAGGTGTTATGTGCTACCGAGTTAACGGCACAGCATTGACCGTCAATTTTACAGTGGAATTTAGTAGGGTCCGACTTGCGGATATGCCGTTCCGGTATTCCGTGATAGGAGAAAAGAATATGATCATAGTCAAAGCCTTCCAATCCTTCTGCAATACTTTGGGAGAGCACTTTGATATATTCCGGGCTCTTGTAAAAAGCGGGAAGGGTGGTAATCCGCATTTGGGGATAATGCTTTTGCTGCTCTTCCAATGCTTTTACCACCACGGTCTCATAGGAAGACATGGCATAATGCGGGTACAAGGGTACCAGTAATACCTCATCTACCCCTCTTTCATGGAGTTCCTCCAGGCCTTCTCTAATACTTCCGCTGCCATATCGCATGCCTAAGGCAACAGGTAATGCCGTGTGCTGCTGTACCTTCTCCTGAAATCGTTTGGAAATGATGATCAGTGGGGAACCCTCATCCCACCAGATCTTCGCATAGGCTTTTGCCGATTTTTTGGGTCGGGTATTCAGGATAATACCGCGTACAATGATGTTCCGTAATATCGGATTTACGTCTATCACGCGTTCATCCATTAAGAATTCATCCAGATACGGTTTCAGGTCTTTTTTAGAGGGACTGTCCGGCGATCCTAAATTGACCAGAAGTACGCCTTTTTTCATAGCTTGATTTTGAGTTGCAAAAATAAGGCTTGATCACTAAATACATTTCAACAAATTACTGGCTTTTCTTATCCTGATATCTAATAAAATGATATTTCTCAGCGTTAGCCCATTATCTTAGTTGCAACTTAGCGCTAGATGCTCAAAAAATACCTTTTGTTGCTATGAAAAAGATCCACTTTCTTAGTTGTGCTATGGTTTTGGCAAGTATAGTAATGTTGAACTCTTGTTCCGAAGACGGTGAAACTGAAATGGAGCCAGGTGATAATCAAGAACAAGTTGAAGATGATAGCATCGTTGACAGTCCCCCGGAGCAAGTAACTTATTTTACATTTACCGTTGGTAATATAGACTTTCAGGAAAACTCAGAAAGATGGGTAATCCTTCATGACGAGAATGGCAGGCTGCTGGATTTTAAACCTTATGATTCAGAAGATTTTCTGGAGTTTACCAAAAGGAGTGATAGCCTTCCCAATTCACTTATTGTTACATTGTTTTCTTACGGGAGTCAGCCAAATCCGAATTTTGAGGTAATAAATCATGGAATGACTACGTTTTCTGACATCGCTGTAAATTCCGACTGGGAGTTTGGTATGTACAGCAGCTCAACAAACAAAGGGTTTGAAAACGAAATAAAGGCTGCTTCCCATAATGGGAATTCGACAGCGGCAAATGGTTCATTTCAGTTTACACTCAATGGCATACAATCTCCGGACTATCTTGAGCAAAATCTATTTTCCTCTAAAAATGGTCGTGTTTCGAATGGATACTCAATAGAAAATGACAATTCCGGTTTTTTAACCTACTTCTATGATTTTGTCGCCATACCAGACGATGCCAACGATTTTATCTATTCCAGAATTGATAATGAAGAAAATCTTAAATACTATCTTCTGGAGAACGTGCAAGACGGAGACGTAATAGAAGTGGATCAGGGTGATTTCGTCTTTTATGATGAGTATCTCGATATCCCTTTTGAAACAAACACCTTTTATGAGGCCAGTGTGGAGGCTTACGAAGATGACCAGGACTTTTTCTCCCTAGGAGGTTATCTGGGTTATCAATTATTAAATACAAGTACTACGAACACTCCTTTGGACAACCCCTTTATTCGACCAGGGTATTTAGACAGATTTAATAAATATCGAACCGAAATAAAACTCGGGGGAAATAACTATCTCTATCATTTTCTTTTGCACGGGGAAAAGCCGAATGCTGTAGGCCCTCCTGTAAATCTTGACTTTAGTATTACTGATAATTCCCTGAAAGGATTTCAATTTGAAACCTCAGTGCCCTTTGTTCAAAAAATGGTTGGTTTTAACAGCACTTCCAACCAAGGCAACACCACCTTTTTAACCAATTGGCTTTTTATTTCCAACGCCAATCAAAACCCTGCCATTGAGATACCCCTTGAAATAAGCAGTCGATATCCTAATATTGATATTGCTGGTCTTCAATATAGCTTCACCGAGTTATCACTTACTTTCAGTAAAACCTATCAGCAGCTCATTGAAGAATACGAGGATAACGACAAACAAAACAGCATTGAATCTTTTGAAAAAATTCGTTTTTTTTAACTAGTTTGGGTAAACTCGCCGGGAAGGTCTACTTGGTGATGGTTTGATCCTTAGCCTCAGAACTACATTTTGATTTTAGAATTCTGTTTTCCTCAACCGGAATACTCACTAATTAAAGCTGTGGTTTTCGATTAGCGCGAAGATTAGTTATTTTACAGCAAACTGTGAACAATGGCCTCACCGTTACTACAAAATCCAACTGATATCGTTTCCACCAGGTCGTTACTGTATTTGAGTGTCGCACTCGTTGTCGTCGCACTTTTATACGGCCTGACCTCCAGGATACTACGAAACTTTGGTAAGAACCCGAAATATCTGTTGCCCGAAAGATCATTTCGAAAGGTTGCTATTCCCTTATTGCTACTCTTTCTTTCCTTTTTGGTCAGAATGAAGTCGCTCCGGGAACTGGTAGGCCTACCGGAAGCTGAGTTCTGGTTCAGGAAAATCAGTGTAATACTCTTCATTGTTGCGATGACCTGGATCGTAATTGCCGTGTTGAAAATCAGTAAACAAATTATCATTCAAGGGTATGATGTCAACCAGGCCGACAATCTGAAGGCTAGAAAGATCTATACCCAATTCAACGTATTAGAACGGATTGCTATTTTCATCATTATCATTTTGGCGCTCGGTTTTGTGCTGATGAGTTTCGACGGCATTCGGGAAATTGGAATAAGTGTTTTTGCGTCTGCCGGTGTGGCCGGAATAATCATTGGATTCTCCGCACAAAAGTTTATCGGCACCATTTTGGCGGGCATTCAAATTGCCATTGCGCAACCTATAAAACTGGATGATGTGGTTATCGTGGAAGGAGAATGGGGTCGTATTGAGGAAATAACGTTGACTTATGTGGTCGTAAAGATTTGGGATAAACGACGGCTGATTGTCCCCACGCCCTATTTTATTGAGACCCCTTTTCAAAACTGGACCAAAACTTCGGCCGATATCCTTGGCACGGTTTTTCTTTATACCGATTACAACGTGCCTTTCGAAAAGTTGAGAGAAGAATTGACCCGTATTCTAAACACTACTCCGCTCTGGGATGGCGAGGTTAACGTACTCCAGGTGACGGATTCGAGGGCAGAATACGTGGAGATCCGTGCTTTGATGAGTGCTAAAGATTCTCCAACCGCATGGGACTTGAGGGTCTATGTGCGCGAACAATTAATTACGTATTTACAGGAACATTACCCACAGAGTATTGCAAGGACAAGAGTACTTTTACAGAACAAAGAAGAAAAAATATAGTATGACTAAAACTATTGTTACTACGCTGCTATTGATGTACTGGATACAAACAGGTTTTACTCAAATCACCTGTAGCCCGGAGGACACTGTGCTGTTTCACAAAAAGATAGCACAAATCAAAAATCTACGGGACGATACTTTTGGCGACTCCTTAATACGGGTCGCAGAAACCTTTATCGGCACACCGTATGTGGAAAAAACCCTGGAAATTGGAGTAAAAGAATCGCTGGTCATCAATTTAAGAGGCTTAGACTGCACTACTTTTGTGGAAAATGTGCTTGCTTTTTCATTGCTTCTGGAAAAGAATAGGACTTCTTTTGAAGATTTTGCAACTGCCTTAAAAACCATTCGGTATCGCAATGGTTTTTTGGATGGCTATTCCTCACGTTTACATTATTTTACAGACTGGATTCGAAACAATAACGAGAAGGGTTTTGTTGAAGATATTACCTCGGAATTAGGCGGGGAAATTGTGGAAAAACCCATTAATTTTATGGGTACGCACCGGGATTTGTATCCTTTCCTGGCAGATGAGGCAAACTATCAAAAAATGCTTCAGGTAGAAGCTGAACTGGCCGAAGAAAAACTATGTGTTCTACCCCAGGATGCAATTGCCTCCGTAGAAGAAAAACTAGAAAACGGGGATATTATTGCCCTGGCTACTTCCATAGCAGGGTTGGATGTAACGCATACCGGTTTTGCCATAAGAATGCCAAGTGGTCGCATCCATTTATTGCATGCTTCCATTTCTGGTGAAGTAACTATTACCAAGGTTCCTTTAGTAGACTACCTAAAACGTGTGAAAAAGAATACCGGAATTATTGTAGCCAGGCCCCTTTAATATGAACGCATTTTCTTTTTTAGTCGTCCTGCCGATCAAAACACCACAACATCCCGCCCAACAAATGTTTCCGAAAATCAGGTTCATCAAAGGCCGCCTCCGTATGTCCTCCTCCGGTGTAAAAGGCCCTCCCTCCATCAAATTCGTGATACCAGGCAATAGGATGGTTTTCTCCATTAGTGCCCCCTTCATAGCTGGTTTCATCTAAATTCATAAGGACTTTTATATCAGGATTTAGATCTTTAAAATTATACCATTCATCATTTCTAATCCACTCGTTCGTTAAATGAGTTGTTGCCGGATGATCCTTGACCAGGACATCTATTTTGGCTTGCCTGACATTGGGATCGTTTGGGTGGCCGTTAAAATAGCCTCCTACCAAGCGTCCATACCATGCCCATTCATATTCGGTATCTGCGGCAGCGTGTATCCCCATAAAGCTGCCCCCTCTTTTTATATAGTCTTCAAAAGCTTGTTGTTGGCCTTCGTTCAATACATCCATGGTGGTATTTAAAAAAACAACCAGCTTGTAGTTCTTAAGATTTTCGGGATTAAAATCCTCAGAAGACTCCGTTTGTAATACAATAAATCCGTTTTCCCGACCTAGCTCCCTAAGCGTTTGGACGCCTTTCTCGATACTCTGGTGGCGAAATCCTGCGGTTTTGGTAAAGGCTAAGACCAATTCCGGGATGGGGGCACCATCCAAGGGCTGTGATGCTGAATCCTGGCCACTAAGTTGAACGATAAAAATTGTAAGGAATAGTAGGTAAAGATGGCGTCGCATAGCAGAAGTATTTAGGCTATGGAAGTTACATATTTTTTGGGTGTTGTTCCGTACTTTTTCTTGAAGGAGGAAATAAAGTGGCTGGCTGTGCTGTATCCTACTTTAAGGCCAACTTCGTTTACATTGTATTTACCAGATTCCAGTAGCTTTCGGGCCATTTCCATTTTATGATCCAACAAAAACCCGTACACGGTGTCCCCATAAATCTGTTTAAAACCTTCTTTAAGCTTTTTAAGTGGCAACCCAATTTCCTTGGATAAGGCGGCCAGGGACGGAGGCTCCGACATCTGCTCAATAATAATTTCCTTAGCACGCTTAATCCTTCTTACGTTTTCTTCGTCGGCCAAAAACGGACACTGTTCCAGATCAGCATCTTCTGTTTTATTGAAATACAAGGCGATGAGCTCCAAAACCTTCCCCTTAAAATACAGTCTGCGAACGGAGGAATGTAAATTGTAGCTGAGCAATTGACTTAGCACTACGGCCATACTTGGGGTAAGCACTTCCTGGGCATAATACTTTTTTTCACCAAAGCTTTCACTTAGAAAAGGGATGTGTCCGGCATCTTCTGAAAACAGCCCATGGAATTTTTGAATGGTCATGATTACGGACAATATCCACGTTTGTGGAGCTACCCTCAAATGTATGGGAAGATCTTTCTGGGTATTGTAGAGAAGCAAGGAGTTTTCATCGGAAACAGGTAATTGATATGCTCCTTTATTGAAAATAAAATTGGCCTGTCCTTTAAGCGAAAAATGAAACTGAATATAATTTCGGTCCACCTCGTGGAACACTTCCGCTTCTTCCTGGTTATCATTTTGAATTTTAAGAACATACAAGCCATGCTCTAACAATAATCGGTCATATGAACCTTTGGCGATATTTTTTGTCATAATAGGCAATAAGGATTACAAATTCGCCTTATTTAAAATTACTCTAAATAAGATAATAAGGTTGTCAATTTACCCCATAAACAAAGAGATTCTCAAAATTAATGAAAAAATAGGCCCATTTTGAATGCGATGTGATACAAATAGAACCGCTAGCGTTATTTTTCATATTTTGTGACCCCTAATTTTGCCTCCGGGTTTGAGCATATGAAGCAATATCATATTTCTAGACATTCTTCTTTTTACGGAATAGGCCTGAGTTATAAAAAGGCAGATGCCAATTTGCGGGGAAAATTTAGCCTGGATATTTCCAACACTGAGGCATTGATCCTTGCTGCCAAAGCCGAGGGAATTGAAGGGGTTTTGGCCATTACCACCTGCAATCGAACAGAACTTTACGGTTTTGCCCAACACCCTTTTCAACTGATTAAACTACTTTGCGAGTATACGGAAGGTTCGGTAGAAGAGTTTCAGGAGGTCGCCTACATTTTTAAAAATCACGATGCGATTTCTCATTTATTCCGAGTAGGTACAGGATTGGATAGTCAGATCTTAGGGGATTTTGAGATTATTAGCCAAATAAAGCAAAGTTTTCATCGCTCCAAAAAGCATCAAATGACAAATCCCTTTCTGGAGCGTTTATGCAATTCTGTTTTACAGGCCAGCAAGCGAATAAAGAATGAGACGGAATTATCCAGCGGGGCCACCTCAGTGGCATTCGCTTCGGTAAAGTATATTTTAGACACCATTCCAGAGATCGAAGAGAAAGATATCCTGTTATTCGGGACGGGGAAAATCGGAAGAAATACGTGCGAGAACCTGATCAAACATACAGGAAACCATCATATTACCTTAATTAACAGGACTAAGGAAAAGGCGGAAAAATTTGGTGGAAAACTGCAACTGGCGGTTAAAGACTTCGGAGACTTACAGTCCGAGATCCGTAGATGTGATGTTTTGGTGGTCGCCACGGGAGCACAATTCCCCACAATTACCAAAACCATGATCCATAACAAGAAACCCCTATGGATCCTGGACCTTTCCATACCCAAGAATGTGGATGACGATGTGAAAGAATTAGAAAATGTTGTATTGGTACATTTGGATGAGCTTTCTCAGCTTACTACTGAAGCCATTGCCAAAAGGCGGCGCCACATCCCAAAAGCAGAGCAGATTATTGAAACGGTTAAGGCTGATTTCTCCGGTTGGTTGGAGACCCGAAAGTTTGCTCCCGTTATAAAGGCGCTGAAAAAGAAATTGAAAACAATGAAAGAGGAGGAAATAGATTTTCACTCTAGGAAACTCCAGGACTTCAATTCCCAACAAGCTGAAATGGTATCGGAAAGGATCATTCAAAAAATTACCAAACAGTTTGCCAATCATTTAAAACAATCCGAAGTAGACGCCGAAGAAAGCCTTCTGCTTATCCAAAAGGTTTTCCAACTTGAACCGGAAGCAGAATGAAATCTCCAATACGAATAGGCACACGAGACAGTGAACTAGCTCTTTGGCAGGCACAAAATGTACAGCAACAATTGGAAGCGCTTGGTTTGGCTGCCGTTTTGGTCCCTGTTAAATCAGCGGGGGATCTCGACCTGGAGACGCCGCTCTATGAACTGGGCATTACCGGAATATTCACCAAGTCCCTCGACATTTCCTTACTCAAAGAAGAGATTGATATTGCGGTTCATTCCATGAAGGATGTCCCTACGGCATTGCCAAAAGGAATTGTTGCTACTGCAGTGATGCAACGTGCCAGTACTTCAGATGTTCTGCTTCATAAAGGATTAGACTTTTTAGACAGTAGCGCTGGTGGCATTGTGGCAACCGGAAGTTTGCGTAGAAAAGCCCAATGGTTGCATCGCTACCCGGATCATGAGGTAGTACCGTTAAGAGGTAACGTGAATACCCGGCTTTTAAAATTAATTGAAAATAATTGGAATGGTGCCGTTTTTGCCGAAGCCGGGCTAAAACGTATTAAGCTCTTACCCGAAGAAGCCCTATCCCTTGAATGGATGGTCCCGGCCCCGGCTCAAGGAGCAATGTTGATAGTAACCCTCGAAAAAAATGAAGCCGCGGTAACGGCCACCAGCGCCTTAAACCACTCGGAAAGCGCCATCGGTGTTCAAATAGAGCGGGACTTTCTCAAAACGCTGGAAGGCGGTTGTACCGCGCCTATTGGGGCCTTGGCTACCATAAAAGACCAAACGGTTCATTTTAAAGGTTGTTTGCACAGCCTGAACGGGAAACGAGTGGTCGAGGTTGCAAAAACATGCGCCTTGGATAGCATTGAAGGCTTTGGAGCAGCATGTGCCCTTGAGATATTGGAAAGCGGCGGCCGCGCCATAATGGAAGCAATTAGAAATGATATCAATTCTGTCCACTAAATTGCTAACCCCCGCTCAAAAATCCTTACTCGTCCATGCAGGTTTGGCATTTGTGGAGTATCCCGCTATTACTATTGAATATCTGGATTTTCAAACCCCTACTGAAACGTATGACTACTTTGTCTTTACCAGTCAACAGGGCGTAAAAGCGTACTTACGACAATACGATCGTATGCCCAACCACGGGCAAATATCCCCAAAAGTTAAGGCCTTTTGTGTGGGCTCAAAAACCCAAGCCGCGCTTCAAGAAAATGGTATTGCTACTCAGGCCATAGCCGAAAACGCACTTGCGCTCGGAAAAATTATTAGTGACAGCTATAATCACTGTACTTTTTTGCTGTTCTCAGGGAACTTAAGAAGGGCTGAGCTGCCCAACGTTTTGAAAGAAAATACCATAAAATATCAGGAAATTATTGTCTATCGTACGTATCCTAATCCAAAAAAAATTACTTCTCAATTCAACGGGATCTTATTTTTTAGTCCCAGTGGGGTTGAAAGTTTTCATTCAGAAAATTCATTTGCAGATGCGATGACATTTGCCATTGGCCAGACCACAGCTGAGGTTCTTGAAAAATATACCAATAAGATTATTATTGCAAAAAAGCCTACTGTGGAAAATGTTATTGTAAAAGCTGTTAACTATTTTGCTTCCCATGATTAAAAACGATTTGTTCCTAAAGGCATTAAAGGGAGAAACTGTGGATCGCCCTCCCGTTTGGATGATGCGACAAGCCGGTCGATATTTACCGGAATTCAGAGCGCTTCGCGAAAAGTATGACTTTTTTACCCGTTGTCAGACCCCGGAATTGGCTTCCGAAATCACCGTGCAGCCTATTCGGCGTTTTGGGATGGATGCCGCCATTCTATTTAGCGACATTCTCGTTATCCCCCAAGCGATGAATATTGAAGTGCAAATGAAACCTGATTTTGGTCCCTACTTGCCTAGTCCTATTCGCGATCAAAAGGATCTGGATGCTGTAGCTGTTCCGGATGTATCAGAGGCACTAGGCTATGTGATGGATGCTATCCGAATGACCAAGGAAAAACTGGAGGATACTATTCCTTTGATCGGTTTTGCAGGTTCCCCCTGGACTATTCTTTGTTACTGTGTTCAGGGCCAGGGGAGCAAAAGTTTTGATCTTGCCAGAGGGTTTTGCTTTACCCAGCCGAAAGCAGCTCATGAACTACTCCAAAAAATTACGGATACGACCATCGCCTATCTCAAAGAGAAGGTGAAAGCCGGTTGTAATGCCATTCAGGTATTCGATTCCTGGGGCGGCATGCTTTCTCCCACGGATTATCAGGAATTTTCGTTACAATATATGAAGCAAATCACGGAGGCACTTAAGGAAGAAGCTCCCGTGATCTTGTTTGGAAAAGGATGTTGGTTTGCTTTGGGGGAGATGGCAAAAACGGGAGCCAGTGCGCTTGGTGTGGATTGGACCTGTTCCCCGAGAAATGCCCGTTATCTATCGGGCGGGCAAATCACCCTACAGGGGAATTTTGACCCTTCACGACTGCTCTCGCCTCCTTCGGAAATTAAAAAAAGGGTCCATCAAATGATTGATGGTTTTGGAAAGGACAACTATATTGTGAATTTAGGTCACGGTATTTTGCCCAACATTCCTTTGGAAAATGCCGGCGCATTTATCGAAGCGGTGAAAGAATATAAAGCACGCTAAATGGAGATCTCATTCGATAACTACAGTATTGCTCCCATTCAATTAAAGGATGCATGGCGTTTGTGCAATTTTGTGGTTGCGAATGAAACATATCTTAAGGATGATTTTCCAGAAACCCTCAAAGAAAATTTGACCCCCACCCTTGCCGATCTTTTTGTAGCAAAAAAAGAGAAGCAATTTTTACAGCGCGAGGAATATCTTTTTACCATAAAGGAAAATACCAATCGGGCAATAATTGGTTTGGTCTATGTGAAGGAACTCAACAAAAGACCAGGTCAGGCAGAATTGGCTTACTGCATCGGATACCTATTTGCGGGCAAAGGGCTAATGACCGAGGCTGTTCAGCATATTATTGCTTGGTCTTTTAATACCGTAAGGCTGGAGAAGTTGCAAATTATTGTTCATGAGAGCAATGCAGCAAGTATTCGAATTGCGGAAAAATGTGGATTTGACTATATCACTATACTACAAAAAGAGCACCGAAGATCTAATGGTAAAGTAGTGGACATGTTGTTATATGAATTAAACAAATCAGAATCCGATCCGTCCAAATGAATTTTTTAAAGGTCCTTTCCAGAATAAAGCCGCTAGGATTCTGGCACCTTGTAAAATTGGTCGTTCCCCATGTTATGTTTTTATGGCCCACCTACCACGCTACTAAAACCTGCATGCAGCTGTCCGATGAGCACTTTGGCAGAAAGCACTATCAAAATGGTCAAGCCAACGCTTTCAGGCATGCCCTATGGAATGTATTAATTACAAAGTATTGCGCTAAATCAGCTAAAGCCATTACGAAGGCCTTAAATTGGACCAAAAAAATTACCGATTGGCACGAGGAGACCTTTTTCAGTAAAGAATTGCCTATGAAAATGGATTACCATAACAATGCGGTGGGTCGGAATTTAGTTAAGGAACATCCTCAATGGCCGCAGGTAGCATTTGTACAGAAGCTACTATCACTAAGTGATAAGGCTATAAAAATCAACTCGGAAACAGATCTAAATCAATATAAAAACCAATTGGTATTCATCACAAATGACGATTAAAGACCTATTTTACAAGTATATACAAGAACTCCAGGACAGCATTACTTCAAAATTGGAAGAAGTTGATGATCATGCTACATTTCAAGAAGATCTTTGGGAACGTCCAGAGGGCGGAGGTGGTCGCACTCGTGTTATTCAAAACGGGGAGGTATTTGAAAAAGGAGGGGTGAATATCTCAGCGGTACATGGGGCACTTCCCGAAAGTATGCAAACCTATTTTGGTGTTCAGGATGCGGATTTCTTCGCCTGTGGTTTAAGCCTTGTGATTCATCCAAAAAATCCATTTGTTCCTACCGTTCATGCCAACTGGCGGTATTTTGAGATGTATAATAAACAAGGCGACATCGTAGACCAGTGGTTCGGTGGCGGGCAGGATTTGACCCCTTACTATCTCTTTGAAGCGGATGCCAGTCACTTCCACAGCATTTGTAAGCAAGCCTGTGACGCTCATGATAGCTCCTTTTACCCCAAGTACAAGGAACGATGTGACACCTATTTCTGGAACACACATCGCAACGAAGCCCGGGGTGTAGGCGGGTTGTTCTTTGACTATTTAAAGGCAGATACCACAAGGAGCATGCAAGACTGGTACAACTTTGTAACCGAGGTAGGTAATAGCTTTTTGGAGGCTTATATCCCAATTGTTCAACAACGGAAAGCCATAGCGTTCACCAAAGCACATCGGAATTGGCAGGAGATCCGCAGAGGTCGATATGTGGAATTCAATTTAGTGCACGATAAGGGGACCCTTTTTGGACTACGCACCAATGGAAGGATCGAAAGCATCCTGATGAGCCTACCGCCACACGTGCAATGGCGATACGATCATCATCCCGATAAAGGAAGCGAAGAAGAAAAATTGGTTGAGGTCTTAAAACATCCCAAAGCGTGGGTTTGATCCCCTAAAAATCAGCAATAGCAACTGGCAGATTTAATTGTATTTTTGATGGGAACCAAAGCCATGAAACAACAGATTTACCAAATCGATGCATTTACAGATAAAGTGTTTGGCGGAAATCCGGCAGCGGTCTGCATTTTAGAAAATTGGTTAGCTACTGAATTGATGCAGAACGTTGCTCAGGAGAACAATCTTGCAGAAACCGCTTTTGTAGTACAAAAAAACAGCAATTTCGAAATACGCTGGTTTACTCCGGAAACGGAAGTTGATCTATGTGGCCATGCGACTTTGGCCGCTGCCTACGTGCTTTTTAATTACTACGGTTATCCGGAAAAAACCATTCGGTTGTATTCTCCCAGAAGCGGCAAATTGTTAGTGGATTTGGAAGACAATGGGCTCATGACCCTGGACTTCCCTTCGGATGAATTGGTTGCAATACAAGGGCTTACCGAGCTTAACAAAGCAATTGGTTTAACTCCAGCAAGGACCCTTAAGGGCAAAACGGATTATCTATTGATCTACAACTCCCAGGAAGAGATTGAAACGATTCGTCCGAATTTTCATTTGTTGGATCAAATAGACGGTAGGGGCGTCATTGTTTCCGCTACAGGAAAATATGCCGACTTTGTATCCCGATTTTTTGCACCACAAAGTGGTATTCCGGAAGATCCTGTAACCGGTTCTGCGCATACTACGTTAACCCCGTATTGGTCAAAAGTGTTGGGAAAGACCAAAATGACTGCACAGCAGTTATCCAAACGCGGTGGGACCCTAATCTGTGAATATCTTGGGGAGCGGGTAAAGATCTCCGGCAAAGCGGTTCCCTATTTAATTGGTGAAATTCAAATTTAATATGTACCCACTACTACGCAATAGAAGACTTCGGGCATCGGAATCTATCCGAAAACTGGTGCGGGAGACCGAGCTTAACCCAAACGATTTCTTGGTTCCTCTTTTTGTGGTTGAAGGCAAAGGCATAAAAGAAGAAATTGCGTCGATGCCCAACTACTATCGCATGAGTTTGGATGAGCTGGAAAAAGAAGTCAAAAAGCTATGGCAAATGGGACTTTGCGCTGTCCTTTTATTTGTTAAGGTGCCCGATAACTTAAAAGACAATGCCGGGAAAGAAGCATTAAATCCTGGGGGCCTGATGCAACGGGCCATAAAAACCGTAAAAAACTGCTGTCCGGAAATGTTGGTAATGACTGATGTTGCCCTTGATCCGTATTCCTCCTTTGGCCATGACGGAATCGTTGCGGACGGAAAGATACTAAACGATGAAACCAATGAGGCCTTAGCGGAAATGAGTGTTTCCCACGCGACCGCCGGCGCTGATTTTGTTGCTCCCAGTGATATGATGGACGGTAGGATACTGACGATTCGCGAGGCTTTAGAGAATGAAGGTTTTACAGATACAGGTATTATGAGCTATTCCGCCAAATATGCGAGTGCGTTTTATGGCCCTTTTCGTGATGCCCTGGATTCAGCCCCTGTTGACCTTAAAAATGTTCCCAAAGACAAAAAAACCTACCAAATGGATCCCGCTAATCGATTTGAGGCCATAAAGGAAGCCCAAATGGATATTGATGAAGGGGCAGATATCGTGATGATCAAACCCGGATTAGCTTATCTGGACATTGTTCGTGAAATTCGAAACGAAGTAGATGTCCCCGTAGCCGTGTACCAGGTTTCCGGAGAATATGCTATGCTGAAAGCAGCAGCAGAAAAAGGTTGGCTAGATCATGATACGGTCATGTTGGAACAACTCCTTGCCATCAAAAGAGCAGGGGCCGATATTATTGCATCATACTTTGCCAAGGATGTAGCAAAACTGTTATCTTAAGAACTGGCTTGGATATCGCATCAGTTCATTTGTCACCTTGAGCGACTTGTACTGAGCGTGCCGAAGTGCAGTCGAAGGGCTGCGAAAGATGCTGTTAGAATTTTGAATTCGTAATTCACGGTAACCCCTCTATCTGTTTCTTCTTAGGAGTTCGAAGCCTTGTCATTTTCCTTTTTTTGCCTGGAGCAGTCTTCTAACTGCAGACTATGGGAAAATGAAAACGTTCTTTTTCTGCTCGCTAACCTTTCCTTCCAATTGAGCGGTTGGGGGGTGTTTGGCCAAATCCAATTATTCATCATGATGCCATTTTTGTCATGGTTTAATGGAGCTCTTCACATCGAAAACCCAGATTCTGAAACAATGTAGCAATCGCCCAAACATCCGGACATTCCGTTTCAACCCGGAAGATGTTGTCACAATCCTCCAGGTCAAAGTTCCACTGCCCATTTTTGTTGATTAACTGGTTTAGCGACTGGGAAAGTCGCCTTACTTCCTTTTCAGTTGCTACGGATGTCTTAAAAACCAAAACAGTCTTCATCTTATCGCTCATAAAATAAGGGAGGGGCTATTCCAAGGGAACGTAAATACACATACCCCTGACCGCGATGATGAATTTCATTTTCTATAAAATAGAACAGTGCGGATTGTACGGTCCCAGGGAACTGTCCAAAAGATGTGAATTCCTTCTGGAAATCAACTGCTTCCATTTTCTCCCACAACCCATTGATTTTTTCTGTGGCTTCATCCCAAAACTGCAGAAATCTCGCCTTCGTACTCCCAAAATCCCGATGCTCGTCAAAGACTTCTGTTTTGCCGGTCACGATTTCACGTAGGCCTGGTTCGGCAATCGCTAGCAACTCTTTCACCATCTCTGCAAAAGGTCGCATCCCTCCAATACTAAACTCAAAAAACGCATGCTCCGGAAATGCTTCGATAACCCTTCTTGTAAGATTGCGATGCCCTTGCCAGCTTTCCAAAAGCTGCTTTGGGGAAAGTACCTGGTGCCTGTATTCAACCGTTTTTTTCATGACTTGTTTTTAAAACTTGTTGTTATTTAAACCAAAGATACATGGGGGTAGTGACAGCCCTTTGTCAGTAGTAAAAATGAACTTGTAAAAAAAATCAGTTGACATAGGGTTGTCACCCTAGGTAGTTTAATTTGCCAGACATTGCTATGCCAAAATGATAAACAAGTGGCCTTTAGACCTTGGTTTGAAATCCTATCTTTGGAATATAGGCCGATTACTAATGGGTATGGATACCGTAAAACGTTTTGATAGGATTGTAGCCATCTTAATCCAGCTACAATCCAAACGCATTGTGAAAGCCCAGGAGCTTTCAGATCGTTTTGAAGTGAGCCTTAGGACCATTTACAGAGACATCAGAACACTGGAAGCTGCCGGGGTGCCCATTGCCAGTGAGGCAGGTATCGGCTATTCCATTATGGAAGGATATCGGTTACCTCCGGTAATGTTTACCCGGGAGGAAGCAGGCAGCTTTGTAGCAGCGGAAAAATTGATGCAAAAGTTTACCGATAAGTCTTTGGGCGCCTATCATGAATCGGCCATGATCAAACTGAAATCGGTCTTGCGCGGCGCTGAAAAAGATTGGGTAGAAGCATTAGAATCACAAGTGAGTATATTTCCATCCCAAAAAATGTTTAACGATAAAGTGCCCAATGCGCTTGAGGTGTTGTTTGAAAGTATCGCAGAAAAGACCCAGGTATTTCTAAGCTATGAATCCATTCAAGCAGATGAACCCATAGACCGAAAAATTGAACCCGTTGGTATTTTTAATGAAAACAATTTTTGGTATGTGCTCGGCTACTGTCATCTAAGGCAGGACTACCGTCAATTTAGAACGGATAGGATCCACAAGATCCATAGAACCTCGGAAGCTTTTCTTCTTGAGCATGCTCCTGTGGAAGAACTTCGAAATGTGGAATCATCACAAAAAACCAAGGTTAGGATTTTGGTGAATAAGAAAGTTGCAAAATTTCTCAAAGCAAGCAAGCAGCGTTTTGGTTTCATTAAGGAAATAACGAAGCAAAATGAGGTGGAAATGACTTTTATGGTTGACGATATCGAGGACCATTTCGCCCGATGGTATTTAACATTTGGGGACTACGCCAAAATAGTAGAGCCGGAACAATTGAGAAACAGGATAGCCGAACTCCTGCAAAAAAACCAGGAAATGCTTCATCCCTAGCTTTTTGATCCGCCATCCCGGAGGCAGGGCATTCTTAAATAAATTAAGCGTGGCACCTACCTTTATTATAACTTGTGATTATCAAAATTAGGTGACGATCCGTAACCGTGACCATGTTTCAACAAAAAACCATCCATCCATGAGAAAGATTGCGTTTTCCCTGCTAATGTTATTTATCATTCTGATTAATGCCTGTAAGACAAAAACCAAGAAACCCGAAGATTCGGCATCCACGGAAAAAATCAAAAGGTATAGTGAAAACTACCTTCCTTCAGCATTTGAAAACGACCAAAGGACGGCCAAAATCCTTGGGGCTGCGGGTCAAATACAGCGAATTTTCGAAGACAATGCTCAAAAAAAACACATCCCCGGAGTCAGCTATGGTATTGTAGTGGATGATTCATTGGTACTATCGGGAAGTTATGGAAGAATTGATCTCGACACCAATTTAATGGCCTCAACCAAGAGTTGTTTTAGGATTGCCAGTATGACCAAAAGTTTTACGGCCATGGCCATTCTTCAACTTAGGGACAAGGGAAAACTGGATCTGGATGATCCTGTCTCCAAGTATTTCCCGCAATTAGATAGCTTGGAGTACCTTACCAGTGATTCCCCCGACATCCGTATCAAAAATCTATTGACGATGACAGCAGGCTTTCCCGAGGACAATCCCTGGGGTGATCGTCACCTTGGTGATTCCATAGCCATGCTGGAAAATATGCTAGCGATGGGCCTCTCGCTCTCAAAAGTGCCTTCCTACCAATACGAATACAGCAATACGGGCTATGGCATGCTGGGGCAGATAGTGGCTAAGGTTTCGGGCGAGTCCTATGAGGAGTATATCTACAAATCCATTTTGCACCCTTTGGGTATGGCGCATACCTATTGGGAATATGAAAATGTGCCTGAGGAACTTTTGGTACATGGCTACCGCTATGAGGACGATACATGGAAACCCGAACCCATTTTGCACCATGGTGTCTTTGGAGCTATGGGCGGATTGATCACGACCATAGAGGACTTTTCAAAATACGTAAGCTACCATTTATTGGCCTGGCCGCCACGAAATGATGCCGATACCGGCCCTGTTAAGCGAAGTACCCTAAGGGAAATGCACACCCCCCACTACCCTTATCTGGCCACATGGAACCGGGATTGGAACAACGAACCTTGCCCAAAAGTAGTTGGATATGGCTACGGTTTGGGTATTTCAAACGATTGCAAGGGTATTATTCGGGTCTCGCATGGTGGTGCGCTACCGGGATATGGCAGTAACTATTCTTTTTTTCCCGAATATGGTATTGGTATTATGGCCTTTGGCAACCTTACCTATACCGGGCCATTACCTCTTAATGAAATCGCCAAATTGCTTTTTGAAGATTTAGAAATACAGCCCCGCAAAAAAGTGCCTTCGCAAATCTTACGAACCAAAAAAGTCCAATTGGTTACCGCTATAGCATCATGGGAGGACGGCTTTGACCAGAGTCTTTTTGCTGACAATTTCTTTTTGGACCAATCCTTGGAAAAGCGTACCCAAAAAATAATGGAACTCAAACAGTCCATAGGAAGCATTGATTCGGTTGGAGGAATTCGACCCCGGAACCAATTGCGCGGTGATTTCACCATCTATGGAAAAAACGGCAGCTTTAATGTTTTTTTCACTTTGAATCCTGAAATAGACCCCAAAATTCAACGCCTGGATGTATATCAGTAATTGCACTACTTTAATGCTGAATAGCCCTATATTCCTCCTGATCTTTCTTGTTTCACTGGTCCTGAGTGCCCAAAGTACTTCGGATTCCTCTATCAAAAACACAGAGGAAAAAGTTGATTCTATTCTAACGACCGGTATACAAAATCAAGCGTTTCCAGGAGCTAACATCCTGGTAGCTTACAAGGGCCAGGTCATCTTTCACAAAACATATGGATTCCATACCTATGACAGTTTGGTCCCAGTTCAACCGGATGACCTATACGATTTGGCTTCTGTCACCAAAATTTTAGGGCCGTTGCCCGCCCTTATGAAGTTGGTGGGAGATAAAAAACTCGATTTAGACCGGCCTTTTTCCAGCTATTGGAAACCGTGGAGAAAATATAAGGACAAAAAAGACCTTACGCTCAGGGAAATACTGGCCCACCAGGCAGGCCTTAGGCCGTATATTGTTTTTTTGAACAAAGTCCTTAGGAAAAATGGTGAACTCAAACAGCGATTCATAAGGGCACAACCTTCCAGTAGATTTCAAAAACAGGTGTACGAGGGGCTTTATGTCAAAAATCGCTTTGAAAAAAAAGTATTTCGCCACATCAACCGCTCCAAAGTATCCCCTGATAAAACATATAACTATTCAGGACTGACATTTTTGGTTTTCCCAAAACTGATTGAACAAATCACCGGAAAGGACTACGAAGCCTATCTTACCGAGGAGTTATACCGACCCATTGGGGCAGTGACTTTAGGCTTCAATCCATTGAAGAATGGGAAAAGGAATCCCATAGTGCCTACCGAGAATGACACCTTGTTTCGGCATGCGTTGACCAAAGGTTGGGTACACGATGAAAATGCAGCACTGTTAGGTGGGGTATCCGGCAACGCAGGGCTCTTTGGAACGGCAACTGATGTGTTGAAAATGATGCAACTCTATCAAAACTTTGGTGAATTTGATGGGAAACGACTTTTGAAGAAGGAAACCGTAAAGGAATTTATCAAAATTCAATATCCGGAAAATGACAATCGCCGGGGTCTTGGTTTTGATAAACCTTTAATAGGCAACGATACCTTACTACTTTCGGAAGCCTATCCAGCTCCAAGAGCAAGCCCTCAAAGTTTTGGCCATGCTGGATTTACCGGCACCTTTGTTTGGGCCGACCCAGAGCATGAGCTTATCTTCATTTTTTTATCCAATAGAGTACATCCTACCAGGGAAAATCGCGGATTGTACTTGCTGAACATCCGCCCCAAGCTCCACCAATTGTTCTATAGCGCCTTAATTGATTGAACATCCCAGCAACAAACTTATTTTGCTATTTTTATCATAAGCAAACAACCTATGGGTCTCCTTATTTTCTACGCTGTTATTTCTATCTTTTTTTCATTCCTCTGTTCTATCCTGGAAGCAGTGCTCTTAAGTGTTACCCCCACCTTTATCAATATCAAAAAACAGGAGGAAAAGGCGTATGCCACCACTTTGGAAAATCAAAAAAAGGATATCGATAAGCCCTTGATTGCCATACTTACGCTTAATACTATTGCACATACCGTTGGCGCTATTTTGGTGGGTGGTCAGGCAGAGGTGCTCTATGGCGATGGTGAAAACTACGGGGTGTTTATTATATCCGCGGTAATGACCATTTTAATTTTGGTCGCATCAGAAATTATCCCAAAAACCATAGGGGCCACCTATTGGAAGCAACTCGCCAATTTTACTGCGAAGTCACTTAAAGTAATGGTTTTTATCATGAAATGGACGGGACTCCTCTGGATCTTACAATTGTTTACCCGACTCATTGGCTCCAAGGGCGAGCATGGCAGTGTATTGAGCCGGGAAGATTTTACTGCAATGACCGATATTGCCGAAGAAGAAGGTGTTTTTGAAGAATCGGAATCCAAGGTAATTCGCAACTTGTTGACATTTGATGAGATTGAAGCCAAAGACATCATGACGCCCAGAACCGTAATGAAAATCGCATCTGAGGAAACGACGATCCAGGAGTTCTTTGAAGCCAACCGACCTTTGCGTTTTTCCAGAATACCCATTTTTAAAGATCGCGCGGACAACATTACCGGATTTATTCTAAAGGACGAAATGTTAGAGGCCATAATTAATAAGGAAGGGAAAAACCCGCTCTCTTCTATTCGAAGGGAAATATTAGTGACCAACCGTAGCAAACCCATCCCGGAGCTTTTCGAAAAATTTGTGGAGAAAAAAGAACATGTCTCGTTGGTGGTAGACGAATACGGCTCTGTAAGCGGGTTGGTAACGATGGAAGATGTTATCGAAACTCTTTTGGGACTGGAAATAATGGATGAGAGTGATAATGTAGAAGACCTTCAGGTCCTGGCCCGAAAGAATTGGGAAATACGTGCGAAACGCCTGGGAATTATTCCGGAACAAATTCCAGACGAGGAGTAATGGAGATTGCCTATTTGAAAACGCCTATCGGGTATGCGGAATTTCGTGGAGATGCGGATGGACTGGCAGCAATTACGGTGTATGACGCAGAAAAACCAATTGGTATAGTTCCGGATGTATTGCAAGATGCCGTCTATCAATTGGAAGAGTATTTTGAAGGGAAGCGAAGCACATTTGACTTGGTTTTGAATCCCCAGGGTACTGTATTTCAAAAAAGGGTCTGGAACGAATTATGCAATATCCCCTATGGAAAAACCTTGTCCTATTTGGAGCTTTCCAAGCGATTAGGAAATGTAAAGGCCATAAGAGCCGTAGCGGCGGCCAATGGACAAAATCCGCTTTGGATAGTTGTTCCTTGCCATCGGGTTATTGGCAGCAACGGCGATTTGGTTGGCTATGCCGGCGGTCTTCACAGAAAAAAATGGCTGCTCGAGCACGAAAGTCCTGTGAAACAGCAAAAGCTTTTCTAATTTCTAAAAATATAGGACGGAAAAAAAGACAGGGGCACGTTAGCCATTAAATCCCCTTCCACAGAAATCTGCAGGATACCTCCGCCGGGTACATCGTTATCCACAACACTATAGCCTATAAGGAATGTATTTTGGGTTTCGTCAAAAACCTGGGTGGTTATACTAATTGAAGCACCTATTTCCATTTCTACCGCATCTGCAATTGTAAAAAAATCAATGATCTTGTTTTCCTGGGTAGTCAAATCAAAAATGGCAGGTCCTGAGCCAAAACGAGCCGGTTGAACATAGGATACCGCATAAAATAACTTGTTATCTTTTAATACTGCGCCATCTAAAGGACCGGAGGAAAACCCGGTATTAAAATCCATTAGCTGTTCATCCACCAACTCCAATGTGTTCGGATCGTACAATTCCAAAACCGGATTGGAGCCGTTTTTGATCACCGCAAGATCCCCTGAGTTATCAAATAGGATACTAATTGGAACACTATTAAAATTTACTATTGAGCCAATAGTATTGCTTCCAATATCATAAAAGGTTAGCTTATGATCTCCTTGATTGTCTCGATAGGAAACATACAGCTTATTGTTAAAAAGTAAGGGTTGAAATGTTGATGCTACATCCACATCTACCTGGTAATCCTGAATGTTTGCCCCTGAAAGTTGCGCATCCTGAATAGCCAAATTGCGTGTTCCGAAGGGGCCGAAAAACCCAAAGAACACCTGGGATGTCGTATTTATGCCCCATGCAATGGATTGATCTGGATTATCAACAAAAACAGCCGGATAAACCGCGCTTGCCCTTGTAGATACATCCAAAAGGGTTAAGGAAATTGCACCATCGGCAAATGAGTAGAATGACAGCAAGTCATCCTCTTGCCGTAGGGTTAGATAATTTGGAAAAACCCCGATTTCCCTGGTAAGATCTGTAAGCTGCCCTGTTTCCGAATCTCCGTTAAAGGAATACTGATAGACATTTTCAAGGTCCCTTCCAATAACCAAAAAATCCGCAATTTCAGGATCAGGTGGTGGTGCAATGGAACTATCGTCGTTTGAGCAACCAAAACCTGCTAGCACTGCAGCCAGTAGTAGTACTCTTTTCAAAGTCAATTTTTTTATTCCAATAAGATACCATTTAATTGGGATAATTCGCTGAATTTTATTTCCTTTTAGTATTTTGATCCTATGATCAGCAAACTGGCCCTTGATACCGTTCTTTTTTTGGATATTGAAACTGTCCCGGAACTTCCTGATTTTAATAACCTGGACGAAGAAAAAAAACAACTGTGGGAACAAAAATCCAGGTATCAACGTAAAGATGAGATCACAGCGGAAGATTTCTACGATAGCGCTGGTATTTGGGCAGAATTTGGCAAAATCATTGTCATTTCCGTTGGGTATTTTGTACTTAGAGGGGATAGCAGAAATTTTAGGGTTACTTCCTTTCATGGAGATGAAGTAACGCTTCTCCTGGAATTCAAGAACCTTCTTGAGCAGCATTTCAATACCCCCCAATACGTACTTTGTGCACATAATGGAAAAGAGTTTGACTTTCCTTATATCACCAGACGAATGTTGATTAATAGCATAGGGCTTCCTTATAAACTAGATTTATTTGGTAAAAAACCCTGGGAAGTGCCCCATTTGGATACCATGGAATTGTGGAAATTCGGGGACTATAAACATTACACCTCCTTGCGCCTTATGGCGAATATTCTAGGAATACCTTCTCCAAAGGAAGATCTGGATGGCAGTATGGTCCGCGATGTTTACTATAAAGACGAGGATATTGATCGTATTATAAAGTACTGTGAATTGGACGTGATCACCACGGCTCAAGTATTGCTGAGACTCAAAGGGGGTGCGCTATTGGAAGAAAATGAAATCAAACGAGTGTGAACGGGTCCTTCTGTTAATTCCTTTTCCAGTACCTATTTCCCCTTAGCTTTTAAAAAACTTTGCACTTCGTATACCTTCGTAATCTTGTACCATAAGAATGTATAGCCCAGATGCCAATTCCGATACATCGATCTTTGCATTCGCGTTCCCGCTTTTAATCGTAGTTCCGGAAGTGGTTATTATGGCGTATTGTGCTTCATTCGTCATCTGGGCATCTACATGCAGTTCATTGGCTACGGGATTGGGTGAAATTCGCACGGAAATGGTGTCTTCTTTACTACTCATGGTAGTTTGTTCTTGCGCAACGGTTTCAATACCATTGAAGGTGAACCGCAACTCGTCAGAAAAATCAGAGACCAGGTAGGGAGAACACACTGAACGCACACGAACCGTATAGGTTTTTCCCAAATCCAATGCATTTAGCCAAAAGGAACTTTCCCAGGAGGTTTCGGTAGACCAGGTAGTTTCGTTTTCCCCTTTGTATTGCAGCTCATAGAGGGTTTCGTCTGAAATAGGATCCCATGATACCATTGTTTGTTGTTCTTCAGCGATTTGCAATGCTAACCCATTTGGAATTTCCAAACGACAATTCGTTAACGCTGCTCCCGTAATGATCAATGAAAAATGCTGCGAACCACTATGAAGTTCTCCTTTATGAGAGACGGTTACGGTATATTCTCCTTGGGTGTTGGGAAGATCAATACGTTCAAACGGGTCGACCTGATTATCCCCTTTTGTCGCTTGCGTCCCAGCTTCACGGGGATTCAATTTCCACGGATAGTATGCCTGCCCGTTTTTAGACACCCTGATATCCAAATCATTCACAAGGGCCGGTTGCGGAGCATTTAGCTCCCCACGATTAACCGTATTCCCTTCGGGGTCTGTCCAGGAAATAGACGCCGCAAAAGGCCCTTCCCCATTGGCTTTAACGATAAAGGTGTAGGTTTCTCCCGGCACTAATGTTCTTTCTTCAATAACAGCAGAAAAATCTCGGTTACGGATCGCTTCGGCAGCTTTTTTTGTGTTGATTACCCCCCAACCCATTTTATAGTCCGGGCCTTTTTCCTGGACGTCATCTGCAGTATGCAGCGCTAACCCCTTTAAAGTTGCCGCCCGCATAAAAGAGCCGTGTAATTCCTGATAATATTCTTGCAATAACAATAAGGCTCCGGTCACACCAGGGGCAGCCATGGAGGTTCCTAAAGAGGATTTATAACTGCTATTACTGGAGGAACTTGTGGAATATATGGTCGTACCGTCTCCTGCGATATCCGGCTTGATCCGGCCATCATCCGTAGGGCCAAAGCTACTGTAGCCCGAAACTTTGGCGGTTGTGAGTAGGCCGTCACCATTAACTTTAGTGTCTGCGCCTGCAATGACCATTCCGTTTTTAGAAGTGGTAAATCCAACTAATAGGTCGAAGCCGTCTTGGGTTTTGCCATATACTGGGAGATCGTTATCATACGAATTCTGGGCATTCCCTGCAGCGGTAACCATCAAATAATATGGGGCATTGTACATGATTTTGTCCCAATCCTGGGATACTTTAATATAGGCGCCAAAATACCAATCAGGGACCCGATCTGTCTTTATTCCGTAGGAATGGTTGGACAGCAACAACCCGGAAGCGGCTGCTTCCGTAACTTCAATTTTGTCCCGGGACCAATCATGTGAAGCAGCTTCTGCTGCAAACGCCACGCCCTTTGCTTTTTCCTTAATCCCCGAAGAAACAATTGTTCCGGTGACCAAGGTGGTATGATTATCTATTTCCTGACTCCCATCCGCGTTACGGACACGGGTATCGTATTCCTGATGGGTAGTCAACGCTATCCCGGCATCCCAAACCCCAACTTTCAAACCCTTTCCAGATAATCCCAAATCTAAAGTTCCTCCGGTATACAAGGTGTTGGCCCTGGATACTTTGCTCGTAGGATCCATGTGCGTTGTATAATAAAGCAGGGTGCCATCTTCCCCGATGTCATTTAGAGCTACGGTAGTTCCCTCCTGTTCCATTTGGGCAGATTCCTTCTGTCTTGTTTTAGCAATTACCTGTAATTTAACGGTGTTTAATCTGTGTTCCTTTTTAAAAGTTTGGATCAGCGAATGAAGTTCTTCCCGTTGGTTAGCTGCTGTAATCTTAGCTATCTGATCGGCTGTTTGCGCAATGGTGCTTATACAACCAAAAAAAATGATAATGGTAAGTGGATGTATGCCTATTCCCCGCCTAGGTCTATTGTAATCCATGATGATTTAAGTAAGATTTAGACTACAAATATATTTTTACCCCAAGAAAGTGTCGTTAAACGGCACGCTTCTTTCGACGAATAGCTTAAAAGTTAAGCTGCTGTTGTGGTGAAATGTAAAATTCCTGTGGTTTGTAGGATTTTACCTTCCGCTTTCCTCGTTGAAACGCATTACTACGTACACGGGAAAATGGTCGCTATAGCCTCCCAGGTATTTTCTTCCCGCATAAGTCCGAAATGGATTGCCTTTATACCTT
>JANQHL010000035.1 GCA_028277085.1 Flavobacteriaceae bacterium | reverse complement strand
ATACATGAATTACTACATGTATTATTGACAAGGCCATTTACTGTCAAAGTATCAAAACCATGAACAAATGAAATCTTTTTTGAAACCAAGAAGGTAGTGTATCTGCCGAGAAAATATAAAGGCTAAAAGTACTATTGCTCCAGGTCAGCCGAGCACTTCAAAGAAACTGTGCCCGAACGTTTTATTGTAGTAACAATTTCAAGTTTTGCCGCTTCGTTTTCCAGATACCATAGGTTTTCATCAATATCCGAGAGGGGTATAGGAACAGTACTGATAGGAATATCCCCCACGGTTGACTGGTTCTCAAAGCCATCTTCCATGATCCTAACAAACTCAGTTCCCGTATAAATTCCCATCTCAATATCATCGAAGTAAACATCAAATCCAGGTGTGTTTTCGGGAGAAAATTCAAGTCCTCTTAAGGCAAAGGTGTACCCGGTTAAGGTAGGTTTATCAAATGCAGCATAATTCGGGTATTCCAGGGGAAAGCCCGAGAGTGATAGGGTTTTGTCGATGTCACCACCTTGAAGGCTTACGGATATAAACTGCAAGCTATTGAAATCACAGGTAATAGTCATTTTGTACCAGGTTAGCGGTTGTAATTCCACCTCAAAATCCCGTATTTCCCAGCGGTCCGTAGGGGTGGGGATACCCTCCAGGTTTTCCGGAGAACCGATAGGAAACCACAAAATGCCTCCCCGGTTGAAACCGGCCAGGGCCATCCAATCCGCTCCTTTAAAGCGCAAGGGATTGTCAACCCCTTCAAAGTGTTCGATATCAAAACCAAAAATGACATCCTCAGCCAAGGTGTCTTCGAAATAGAAATACCCGCTGATATAGGCCAGGGAAGGCGCTTGAAAAAAAGAGGTTAGCACTGTATTGGAATGCGCAAAGATGACTGAGGCGCTGGTGATCGTTTCGAGAAGTGGCGCTTCGTCAGTGTCTCTAGTACCGGTGTCCGTCTCGCAGGCCCATAGCAGCAATAGTAGGGATATGTTGCGGGCTGTCCTCATAATTCAATAACGAATTAATCCCTAGAAAATTGCCACACTTCAAACGGTTACCAAATGAAAAAACCCTGATTAACAGGGCTTTCCGATATCATTGGGCGGCACTCCAGGGCGGGACCACATCATTGGAACGGGCATAAGCAATTAACTGCCCCTTGTGCTCTCCGTTATGCTCCAGAATGATCAATAAGCCTGCCAGTCGGTTGAATTTAGCAAAACCAAAATCTACTTCTTCCCCAAATCGGGCAATATTTTCCTGTCCGATTTTATCCAAAATAAAGGCATTTGACTGTTTTAATGCAGCAAGTACGTTGTCTTTTCCGGTAATATTGGCCTCCATAGTCATGAAGTCAACATCTTCGGGAGGGGTATGACCCATCTTGGAGGCCAAAAAATAGTTGGCAGCGGCTATGTGTAAAAGAGACTCCCGAACGGACCGCACCCCTTCCTGTGGACGCCAATCGTACTGCCCCTCGTCAAAAGCTTCAGCAAGCTGAACGACCTGGCCTTGTACTTGACCTACCATACCTTGTAGGGTTTTTAGGGTAACATCTTCTTGTGCAAATCCCAGGTACGAAATTGCACAACACAGTACTAGGTAAATTTTTTTCATCGTATTTGTTTTAAGGGTTAGTCCTGAATATCAGGATATTCTAAAGGTAGTGAATTTGCCTGTCGAAAAGTAAAAACAGTTGTGGCAATTTTAACACTATAACGTATACCTTAGGAAAGCGATAGGAAAGCGATAGGAAAGCGATAGGAAAGGGGACATCTTCTATTAAAAAACTGGGTGTACAGGCAAAATTGTTAGGTTGCCAAAGAATTCCCTTATTCCATAGACAACAAGGAACTTTTTGAAATCGTTAGGTTTCCCTTCAGATGCTAACCTTTGTTGAGATTGCTTGTACGTTTGTATACTTTTCCATCTTTTTTTAGAGTATAGCCTATGACTTCGTTATCCGAATTCCTTTTAAAGAAGATAGGTTCACTGTTTACATCGGAAAAAATATCTCCGCTTTTATGGTAAATGGGGTAAGGGGTACCATTTACTATGGCTGTAAGATCACTGGAATTCTCTTCTAAAAGAAGCTGGATATGAATCCCTGCTTTGAATTCATAGGTGCCTTCAAACTCTCGAAGGGCTTCAGCTGTCATTGTAGAGGAGTAGGGATTGTCAGGGGTCAACAACAAGCCGTCGCCTAGCTTCCAGTTGTCGTATTCCATGTAGTAGGCTGTCCGTTTTGCAGCGTTTACCCCTTGTAGCTTGGCCACCAAATGTAAGGCCCCGTCAATACCCGCTGAGATACCGGCAGTGGTAATCACTTTACCGTTGTCTACAAAACGCACATCTCGGCGCACATCTACCTTAGGGTATTGGCTTTCCAAATCATCCAGGGCATTGTGAAAAGTTGTAGCGGTTTTACCGTCCAGAATGCCGGCCTCTGCCAAAACAAAGGCTCCCGTACAGACTGAAAAATAATACTGGATGTTTTGCTGCTTTTTTACCCAGTTGATCACTGCTTTGTTTTGAAAAGCCGCTGTGGAATTTCCCCCAAAAAAAGCCAGGATATCGGCCTCAGGAGCGTCTTCAATACTATAATCCGGGGTTACTGTTAAAATACCCTGGGACTTTATGGGATCCTTGGTGGCAGATACGGTAAATACCTTGTATCCTGCATAGGCAAATACCTCCATGGGTCCGGCAAAATCCAATACTTCAACCCCATCTTGCAGGTAAAAAGCGATGGTTTTGGGCATATTTGATAATGATGACTGTGCCATACCCACAAAGATAAAAAGTAGGGTAGCTGTACGAACAATTGATCTATTCATTTTTTGATATTTTAAGCTTTAAAAATACCTTGAGTATTGCCTGGGGCCAAGGACAATAAACCTCAGTTTTTGGCCATTGCAGTTTATATTTCAGACGGTAGGGGGGCTTTGTATTTTCGAAGTAGTGTCCGCAATTGATTGGTACTTTGCAGGCCGCAAGCTTCGGCAACTGCCTGTACTTTTTCCCCGGTTTTAAGCAATTGTGTGGCTTTTTCCAATCGAAGTTCATCCACATAGCGCCCAATGGTTATACCTGTTGTTTTCTTGAAAAGCCGGGTAAGGTTCCTTGGGCTCATATGAACTTTTTCTGCCAGGGTTTCAATATTGGTTTTCTGATCGAGGTGCTGTGTTAAATAGTCTTGCGCCTGGTGTATGCGTGTTTCAATATGATTGCGATATTGTAAAAACACGCTCAGTTGGGGATCGTTTTCGGTCCTCCTAAAATAGATAACTACCTCTTTGGCAATTTTGGCGGCGAATACCGGTCCAAACAACTCTTCCAGTAGGAACAATGCCAAATCAATTCCGGAAGAGACCCCGGCACTGGAATACAGATTTCCGTCTTGTATCAATAAGCGGTTCTGGAGAACGGCTACATTGGGGAATCGTTTAGTGAAATCTGAGATGTATTTCCAATGGGTGGTACACCGTTTATCCTTTAGAAGACCTGAATAGGCCAGGAGGTAGGCCCCGGTACATACCGAGCAAATTTTTGCCCCGTTTTTGTATTGCCGCTTAAGCCAGCTAAAAAAAGCCGTTGATCTTTCCGGGAATTCAGGTGCAAGAAAAATATGCGATTCCATACCTGGGATAATTAAAATATCCCTTATAGTAAGTGCGTGGTCCTTAAAAGATTCCAGTTTGCCCAGGGTTAAACCTGCACTTGAAAGCTCTCCGGTACTACTTCCCATACTGAGGTAATGGAGGGAAAGATCGGCACCGTACTCCCGCGCTTCATAAAACAAGTGGGCAGGACCGGTAATATCCAGCAATTGTACTTCAGGAGGTACCAAAAAGAAGCAACGATATGAGCGTGTAGCAGCCAAAAAGATAATTCACTACACAAAGGAAAACAAAAAATGCCTGGTTATTTAAGACAATTACCGGGAATACGCTTCAATTTTTCGATCTTGGCGAATTTCCCCGATATGGTAGTAAGAAACAATTTTATCGATTACACCCTCCTTGATGTAATACCATTCACTGATATCGAGGCGGAAGTCGTCTCCCTGTTTAGCAGTATAGCGGACACAAGCATTTTGGTTTTGATAAATGCCGTCATGTAGTTCGAAGGTATAGCCTAAAAATTTCGCTTCGTTTTCCTTGATTATGTCAATATAGGCAGTTTTCCCATGAATCGTACCAAAAGGGCTGGTGTGGGTAAAGTTGTCAGAGATGGGAAGGTTGGGATAATCCCCTGTGCTCCATAAATCAAACCATTGTTGTACAAGTTGTTTAGTATCCATTTGCTACTAGTTATCGTTTTTGAAGTTCAAAAAGGGCAAAGCATACGGCTAAAAAAAATCGCAGTACTATTTGGGGCCGCCCATTCGTCTGAGAAAGCATGCCAAAGTTATAAGGTAGTGATATCTGTGGATTTAGGGCAATTGCTTTACAATACATTCCACTACAAGATGCGGTAAGCACATCGCTTTAAGCGAATTTTGTTTGCAATTGCTAGTCATTTATACATTCTTTGCGTCATGAAACATTCTTTTCTCCTGCCGGTAACAAAAACTATCGGTTGGCCTGTGATGGGATTGTTAGGTTCCCTCTTCTTTCATGGGGCCAATTTTGGACATTCAGATGATAAAGGAACCGCCGCGCCCATAACGATACGATTTGCAACCTATAATGCCGCCTTAAACAGGGATCAGCAAGGGAGTTTGCTAACCGACCTATCTACAGCGGACAATAAACAAGCACAACTGGTGGCAGAGGTTATTCAGCGGCAAAATCCGGATGTCTTAGCACTAATGGAATTCGATTTTGATGAAAATGGCAAGGCCCTGTCATTATTTCAATCCAATTATTTAGCCGTTAGCCAAAATGGAGTAGCCCCGGTGCAGTATTCTTATGCTTACGTGGTTTCTTCGAACACCGGAATACTTGCCGAAGTAGATTTGGAAGGTGATGGTGCTATTACGCTCCCGGAAGATGCCTACGGATTTGGTTTTTTCCCGGGGCAATTTGCTTTTGCTGTGCTATCTAAATATAAAATTCTGGAACCCAGGATACGTACCTTCCAGAAATTTTTATGGAAAGATATGCCTGACGCCTTACTACCAGTACGTTTGGATGGTAGTTCTTTTTATTCCGAAGAAGCCTTGGCGGTGTTTCGGTTGTCTTCCAAGAATCACGTTGATATCCCTATTCAAGTAGGTGAGGATATAATTATTCATGCCTTGGTAGCACATCCTACACCGACCGTCTTTGACGGGGCAGAAGATCGTAACGGTACCCGGAATCATGATGAGATTCGTTTTTTTAGCGATTATGTAGGGGGAGATGATTATATGTATGATGATAAGGGTGTTAAAGGGGGATTATATTCCGGAGCCCATTTTGTCATTATGGGGGATATGAATGCAGATTCTTTTGACGGTGATTCCGCAAATGATCCCATTGGAATGTTGGAGGCCAACAAATATGTTAACAGCAGTGTACTTATGGGGGATAGGGTTCCAGCAAGCGAGGGTGGTACTGAAGCCAGTAGACTTCAAGGTGCCGCCAACACCATGCACAAAGGAGATCCAGCGTATGATACTGGCGACTTTGGCGATACCACAGCCGGTAACCTGAGGGTAGATTATGTGTTGCCTTCCGCAAATCTCATAGTAACCGACTCCGGGGTATTTTGGCCGTTGAAATCATCTTCTTTAGCGCATTTGAATGCTGCCTCTGACCACAAATTAGTGTGGGTAGACATAGCACTGTAATTTCTAACATCCCCGTTCATAAGAAAAAGAATGGAAGCCCCTTGGTGTTACCTACTGCTATTTTGGAAGTCGATTTTTAACCAGGGCAATTTGCCCCATATGATTCGCAGTGTGTTCCATAACATGATACCAGATATAGTGATAGTTGATCCCCTCCTCTAGACTTGAAGCGAACCATTTGTCATCTTTGGTTTTGAGTCCTGCAAGGGTTTTTTCGCGAACTTCATCCCATAAATCCAAATAGTACTGAATCGGGTAACCCTTAAGTTTTTCTCTTGTTTCCGCGTTAAGTTCGCCCGCTGATCCCCATCGCATTCGTTCGTCTTCTGTCCATTGCCTCCCCTCGAGGGTCTCTATGTAATAATAGGCTTCTGTGGAAACTAAATGCATAACTAATGCCCCAATGCTATTGGCATTCGCATCAAATAAAAAATCGGTTTGCGATTGGTCCAGATCTTTTACCTGTTCGGTGATTCTACCTTTTAAGTCTTCCAACATACAGACCATTACACCGATTTGTGGGGTATACCCTTCTAGGGGTTCTATTTTGTATTGTGCTTTTACCATTGTAAACGTTAAACTAAGCACCAGGAGGAACGTATTTTTAGCATAGCACATGACTCGTTGTTTAAAGATTACCTGATCAAGGTAAAGGGATTCAAGGATAATCAGGATAGTCTTTAAGTAATTTTTAGCAGTAGCGGGCAACTACAGCCCGTAGGAGGAATTTTTACTGTGTTTTTTCAATAACAATAGTAAATGCTTACTTCATGTTTAGTGTTTTCAGTGGGTTCCTGAAACACACTAAAAAGGGCAATACGATCAGTCATAAAAGGGAATCAATTCTGAATCCTAGGCTCTTTTTTTAAGAAACCGGATAGAAAAACGGGCAGTTTAGGGAGCACTTTTCAATCTGGTTATCTCGAAAGTACTCCCTATTTATGATACTTTTGAAAGGCGGAGAATATACCAAATGACGCTCACTATTCTTATCCTTTTGTTTCTGGTAGGTTTGGCCAATGGATTCTACTCTGGGCTTATGGGCACTGGTGGAAATATTATTTTGATCCCGGCTATGGATTTGGTTTTGGTCCTCTTTGGTATTGAGGGGCAAGAGTTGGTTAAATATATCATTGCGCATTCACTTTTCATCACCGTATTCAACGGTTTTGCCGTAGTACTAAAGCACTACAGGATAAAAAACCTTTATCCCAAACAAATACTTTGGATTGGTATCCCCGCCGGATTTACGGCATATGTCATCTCCGAATGGATAAAAGTATCTGAATGGTATTCCAAGACGTACTTTGATATTCTTTTTCTCTTTTTGGTAGTGACAGTTTGTATTCGATTTCTCTTTTTTAAACCCAAGGTAGAAATTACTAAAGCCCAACAAAAAGTTCAAGGTAGTATATGGTCCTATATCGGTTTGGGTGGTTTTACAGGAGTTACCGCTGCACTTTCCGGTTTTGGGGGAGGCATTGTTTTAATACCTGCTTTAACGGATCTATTTGGAATCGCTTTCAAGAAAACAACCTCTATTTCCATAGGGGTAGTGATGGTATTGGCCCTTGCCGTAAGTTTTAGTTATCTAAACGTTACCAATTCCCCAAATGAGACAACATTACTCCCATATCAGGTTGGATACATTTCATTAGGCTTGGTGGGTCCCATACTTCTTGGGATTTTTGTAGCCGCACCCATTGGGGTTAAAACAGGACAGCAAATGGCACCAAAATGGTTACGGCTTATCTTTGGTTTGGTTATGGCGATATTGGTGGTGAAGACCTCCTTAGGCCTTTTTTAGATTCTATTAGAATGTCTTTGCTAATCCTATTCCTGCCGCACACAAGTGGTTATTAGATGGTAGAATTTTTCCACGGCCGCAAAATATCCGTGAATTGTGTTCCAACGGAATACTTCTTTTTAGTCCAAACGGATTTTGGACTGGACAAAACCATCATGCAATAGCACATCCCTTATGAATGCTGCGATTTCATCAGCTCGTTTATACGGTTTATTCGCCCATTCATGATTGCCATTGGGATCAAAACCCAGCACATAGGAAGTATCCAATTGTTCCAATCGATCGGCAATTGAAGAAGGGCCTCCTAGAATAAGATAACCCACTGATTCTTCACTACAATAATGATGCGCTGCGGTACCAAAGGGAACAAGTTTGTCCGCTTCCCCATGGTACATTAAAACCGGGACCGCTGTTTTCTTCGTGATATAGTCGATGTTCAAAACGGCGCCCGAGAACGCGACGACCCCCACGAACTTTTCCTCAGGAAAAGACAATTTCTTAAAATCATGATGATACCGCATGAAAGCAGTATTCAGAACTGCTTCAGCCCCGGCACTGCTGCCTATTAAGACCACTTTTGAAGCATCTATACCTAAGTCTTGGTTTTCCTGAGTAAGAAAGTTTACAGCGCTTAAAATATCTTCGGTTGCCCATTTGAACGTTTGAATTTTTTCCTCTG
Source organism: Flavobacteriaceae bacterium (assembly GCA_028277085.1). GTDB lineage: Bacteria > Bacteroidota > Bacteroidia > Flavobacteriales > Flavobacteriaceae > Croceivirga. Next base: position 11,272 of record JANQHL010000035.1, on the reverse strand, counting down.
CTGGGCAGTCACAGCCAAAAGATTTTCCCCTACGAGTCAGTCGATAACTGATCGATGCCACAACATACCCCCGATGGGCCATTTGCGCACAAAATTCTCGCTCTAAAGGATTGTCCCTTTTACCAATTGAAAAGCCACCCCCATGAACCACTACCAACAACGGCCTATTCAGGATGGTATCCTTTTTTGGTTGGTATACATCCAGTTGAAGTGTATCTGTATAAGTCAATGTTTTTATAGTAAGAGCCGTAAATACTGAATCCTTGTAGCGTTCTTGTCCCTGTGCCAATACACCGGATAAAAGAGAAAACAAGACAAATAACTTTGATCTGTTTACCATACTATTTCATTGTTTTAGTCTAAAGGAACTTGAAAGCGCTGCATTGGCGTTGGTCCCAACATAGACCAGAAATTCAACAGGTTCAGCTACAAATTCTAAATTAGAATTATAAAATTTTAAATCATCTGGTAGTAAAGTTAAGGGTACCTTCATTCGCTCCCCTTTTTCAGCATTACTTTTTTAAAACCCTTTAGCTGGCGCTTAGGGGGTGTTATCCTACGTGCCAAATCCCATACGTACAGTTGTACCACTTCTTCGCCGTCATAATCTCCGGTGTTTTCAATGGTAACAGTAACCCGAATGTTTTCTCCCGCTTAAATCTCATTTTCATCTGTTACAATCTATTTTTTGATACTTCCTGTACTAGTAGTGCCTTGTCGGATTTTGTTGATGCTGAGTTTTTGAAGGAAAACTCCGTTGTCGCATTATAACCAATGGCATAACAACAAATGGGAAGGACGTTATGGTATACGCCCTTCCCTCAACTAACTCAAATTAACTAAACTTACTTTTTGCCATTGACGGAGGTGTTCTATGCGATTGTATTTTGCTAATAGGTTTTGATTACTTCCATCCATGCTCTTGAACTTTGGCTCAAATCACTTCTTTTTTTCTTTAAGCGCTAATAAATCCGGTGCCTTACGCATTTTTGAATTGTGCTTGCGCACTACTTCTTGTATCGCTGCTATGATTTCGGGGAATTCATCTGAGAGGTCAAATCTTTCTGAGGGATCTACATCCAAATTGTACAAAAGTGGGGGATTGTGTTCAACACGTTTGGGATTGGGCACATAAACTTCTTGTGTTATAAAATGTGCTTTGTAGGGTCCCACACGGACCGCATAAAGATCCCTTCCTCTATAATAGTAAACTGCGCTACGGGGACTTTCTTCATTGTCAAACAGTACCGGAGCCAGATCTACACCGTCCATTTCCCGATCGGTGGGCATGGGAGCACCCGCCTGCTTGGAAAACGTACTAAATAAATCCATAGTTGTCCCTAACTCCATAACCACTTTTGGGGTAATCTTACCGGGCGACCAAAAAATACAAGGCTCACGCATTCCGCCCTCCCAGGTAGTCCCTTTTCCATCACGCAACAATCCCGCACTACCGCCTGAAATTTCGGTTTTGATCCAGGGACCGTTATCTGATGTAAATACTACAATAGTATTGTCCGCGAGGCCTTCGTTCTTTAGCAGCCTCATAATACGTCCTACATTGTGGTCAATTTCCTCCACAACATCCCCATAAAGTCCCCGTTTACTAGTACCCATAAATTCTTCCGATGCAAATAGCGGTACGTGAGGTAAATTATAAGCGAGGTAAAGGAAAAATGGCTTTTCCCTGTTCTCCGTAATCCACTGTATAGATTCATCCGTATATCGCTTTGTAATAGTGCGCTGATCTGCAGGACGTTCGATAATAGTTGTGTTCCGGATTAGGGGTACATTAAAGTCACTTATTTCAAGATTCGCATATTCCTTGGTCCACAGATCCCAATAACCCGTAGGACCTTCCAGTTTCCGGGTTAGATCCATATCATTGGAATAGGGAATGCCATAGTAGTAATCAAATCCGTGATTAGGAGGTAAATATTCCTCCTTATGTCCCAGGTGCCATTTTCCAACACAGGCCGTGCTGTAACCCACCGTTTTAAGTTGTTCCGCCAAGGTAATTTCCTCATGAGGTAGGCCATTTGCCGAATTCGGAAAAAGAACACGTGATTTGTTGCTGGCCATTCCACTCCGTACCGGTAATCTTCCTGTGAGTAGAGCGGCCCTGCTAGGTGTGCACACACTAGCTCCTACATAAAAATTAGTCCATTTCTGCCCCTCCATCGCCATCCTGTCCAGATTAGGTGTGTGTATTGTTGGGTGGCCGTAGCTACCCAAATCCCCATACCCCAAATCATCGGCAAAGATGATGATGAAGTTGGGTTTTTCGGCTTGGTTTATCTCGTTTTGGGCCATTATACCCAGCGAAAGTAGTCCGAACCAAATCGTCCTGATAAAACGTAAGCGCTGTAGCTGAAATTTTTCCAGTAAATGCATTTTCAATAGGTTGTTTAAACAATTTATGGTGAACTCATTCGAATTTTTTCTGCCGGCTAAACCTGCCCTCTTCCCGCGGGCAGGTGTTAACCGCAATTCCAGTGTTCAAGTTAACCCAAAAGCTTTAGCTGTAGCCGCTAGTATCCGGGATTCTGTTCCAATACCGGATTGGCAGCCAACTCTGTTTCCGGTATCGGGTACAGCATCCTGAAATCCGCTGTGATTTTTCCTCTTGCCAGAGCTCTTTCAATAAAGACTCCCTGTCTAATCTGATCTTCCCGTGCTTTGCCCTCAAACCACAATTCCCATTCTCGCTCCTGCAAAATAGCCTGTCGCAATGATTCCTGGGTAAATCCTCCCAAAGCTAACAGTGGTATTCCTGCTCTTGCTCGTACCTGGTTAATAAGGTCAATAGCCTCAGCGCTAGGTCCGGAAAGTTCATTTAAGGCTTCTGCCCTGCTTAAAAGGATGTCAGCATAGCGAATTATCGGGATGTCATTTCCAGCTCTGGCACCAACTGATGCGGGATCCCATTCGATTTTAAAGGGAAAGGATTGATCATTCCCTAAACCGAGTACTACTTCTCCCCCTCCTGTGGTGTATTCGGTGATAATGAGGTTTCTACGTGCATCATTCATATCAAAAGAATTCACAAAATCATCAAACAAATAGGTACGTGCAGCGAATACGCCATTATTTGGGAAGGGCCTGGGGAAATCAGGAGGAAAAATAAGGGCATTCAACTGTTGAAAGGTGCCCACGCCTGCGGCATCTTTGGGCAACGCCCAAAGTAATTCATTGTTTCCTTCATTTGCTATGCTAAAAACCTGGGCATAATCGGGAAGTAATTGATATACACCAAGATTAACAATCTGTTGGCATAAATCCGCCGCTTCCTGCCATTGCCTTCTGTTCAAATAGTATTTGGCCAAAATTCCCAGGGCGGCTCCCCGGGTACCTCTACCGAACTCGTTCTCGACGGGTAATGCGCTTATCGCCAAATTAAGTTCTTGTTCTATAAAGGCTTGTACTTCAGCTTCAGTAGCTCGTGGCAACAAGGGATCATCACTTGGGGAAGTATACAAGGGAACAACCCCAAACAAATTGTACAATTCAGCGTAGGCCCATCCCCGTAGGAAATGTACTTCAGTCTCCTTAGTCTGCCTGAACTCCGCAGAGAAATTCGCATTATCCAAATTATCCAAAACGATGTTTGCGTCCCGAATACATCTATAATAACCTACCCATTGTGTCCGAATTTGGGAATGGTTACTGTCCCAGGTATGGTCTATCAAGGCTTGCCATAAGCTCTCAATACCCCCTCCTGCGCCCCAGACTTCACCTGCGGGCATTGAAGCCATATAGTAGGGTGACCATGAGGTATCCCCTCCCGATCGATGTCCCCAGGTGTAGGCAGCGTTTAACAAGGAGTTAATTCCCTCTTCCGTAATCAATAGGTTGGTGGGCGCCAATTGCGAAAATACTTCCTCATCCAGGCGGTCTTCACAGGACACAATGCCTAAACAGAATAGTGCTAATATGATTTTATGAAAATGTGTTTTCATTGTAATTTTTATTTTATTGATTAAAAACTGGCTGTTAAACCCAGGATATAGGTTCTGGCCAGGGGATAACTACTGTAATCGATTCTAACATTACCAGCTCCCGGAGAATTAGGAGAATTAAATGAATTGGCTTCCGGGTCAAATCCGCTATAATCCGTAATTGTAAAAAGGTTTTGTCCGGTTACATAAAGTCGCAAGGAATTCAAGAACGTAATGTTGCTTACGGGTACATTATAGCTCAACTGCACGTTTTTTAATCTAAAGAAAGAGGCATCTTCTACGGTAAGGCTATTCACCCTACTTCCCCCATATGCATTGGGATTGACCGATGAGGGCCATTGGGCATCCGGGTTTTGGGGGGTCCACCTGTCCAAAATGGTTTCGGCCAGTCGGTTCCTACGAAAGTTAGCCGGATACAGGGATTCGATTAGATTCACATTCAACAAATCTGCGCCTTCCTGCCCTTGAAAGAAGATATCCAGATTCCAGTTTTTATATTGGAAGGAATTACGTATCCCGTAAATGAAATCCGGGAAGGGACTTCCAATAACAGTCTGGTCATCCGGATTGATGACTCCATCCCCATTCCGGTCCTCAAAGATGGGGTAACCGGGTTGGGCGGTAGGCTGTGCAGAATTCGCAATATCATCACCTTCCTGAAAGAATCCCGTGACCACATAGCCAAAATAAGAGGCCAGCGCTTCCCCTTCCTGTATTACCGAAGTATTGCCTACACCTTGAATATTACCTGTCACAATGTTTTCGTCGCCAATTCTTCCCAAATCGATTACCTCATTCCGTATCGTGGAAAAGTTTAAAGAAGTGTCCCATTTAAAATCCCCGGCTACCACATTGGTCGAATTGATCAACACTTCAAATCCCGTATTTTCCACCTCTCCAACATTGGTTAAAATTGAATTAAAACCCGATGCCAAAGGCAATGGCAACCTAAAGAGTAGATCACTAGTGGTTCTGGAAAAATAATCCAGGGTGGTGTTCAACCTGCCATTGAATAATCCAATATCCACCCCAATATCCAACTGCTCGGTAGTCTCCCATCGTAAGTCGGGATTAGCAATACGGGCAGGAATGACACTGCCTTCTATATTCCCTCCCAAGACTACGTTACGCCCGTTCTGGAAGGTCAATAGAGAGTTGAAATTCCCAATTTCCTGATTTCCCGTTTGCCCCCAACTTGCCCTAAGTTTCAATTCGCTAAAAGTATCCGGGATAAAGCTTTCCTCGGAGAGTTTCCAACCTAAAGCAAAAGAGGGGAAATACCCGAACTTATTGTTCTCCCCAAAACGGGAAGAACCATCCGCTCGTATGGATGCGGTAAACAAATACTTGTTATCAAAGCTGTAATTTATCCTTCCTAGGTAGGATAACAGTGAATTTCTCTCTCTTCTACTGAAAAGATCGTCATTATTGGTATCTCCCAATGCTAAATTATCGGTCCCAATTTCATCCGTAGGGAAACCATTGATACTACCTTCAAATTCACGAAAATCGAACTGCTGGAATGTTACACCACCCAAAACCGTCAGATCATGCCTTTCGTTGAAGGTTTTCTTGTAGTTCATGGTATACTCAAAAAGATAATTGGAACGTTCCAGAACCCGTATATTGGCGATGCCGCTTTGATTCCCCCCCCGTATGGTTTGTGTGGAGTTGAAAATGTCCCTTCGGGTTTGCTGCCGGTCCGTTCCAAAATTGAATTTAGCGGAAAGATTGTCCGTGAAATCATAATTTAAAAAAGCAGTACCGAAGGTACGGTTGGTCTCACTTAAGCTTGAGATACCATTCACCAAAGCCAACGGATTATTGATCGTCAAATTAGGCGATTGCGCAAATGACCCATCTTCATTGAATATGGGTTCGGTAGGGTCATAGAGTTGGGAGGTGTTAATAGGGCCTGCTTGCTCGTTGGTGTTAACGCCGTCTACATTATTGTTATCTTCAACAAGACTGGTATTGAAATTGATACCTAGTTGGGCACGTTCTCCAATTTTAGTGTCAACGTTTATTCTACCAGCAAATCTTCGTATTCCTGAGTTACGGACCACACCCTCTTGATCAAAATAATTGAACGAGGCATAAACAGAAGTCCGCTCCGAACCCCCTTGAATGGAAAGGTTATGATTGGTGACGGGGGCTGTACGAAATACTTGATCTTGCCAGTCCGTGCCTTGGCCTATTCGTGCAATATCTTCGTCCGTAAAAACAATATCATTTCCTAAATCTAAGGACAAGGCGTTAATGGCATCAATATATTCACTGGTGGAAAGTACATCAATGGTTTCTGCCACAGTCTGCATCCCGGCATATACATCATAGGTAACGGACATTTTGCCTGCCCTTCCTTTTTTAGTGGTAATCATAATAACCCCGTTGGCACCCCGAGATCCATAGATAGCCGTTGCTGAAGCATCCTTTAAAATCTCAATGGATTCTATGTCAGCAGGATTTAAGGCATTTAATGGGTTTCGGGGGCTTTGGTTATTTCCTACCTGCGCGGCACCTCCTGAACCCAGGTTTGGGCTATTGTCAATAGGATAGCCGTCAATTACGTACAAGGGCTCGTTACCGGCATTTAAAGAACTTGCCCCCCGGATTCGGATACTAAGACCTCCACCCGGAGCAGAACTTGCCTGGCTTATCTGCACCCCGGCAGCACGTCCCTGCAGTAATTGGTCTACAGATACGTTAGCCCCCGGATTAAAGTCTTCGGTTCGCAGTGAGGAGACCGATCCTGTTAGGTCGCTTTTTAGCTGGGTACCATAACCGATCACCACAATTTCGTCCAGGGCTGCCGTGCTTTCCTGAAGCGTAATGGTTAGATTAGATTGCCCTGAAACCGGAATTTCCTGAGCGGTAAAACCAATGTAGGAAATAACCAGAACGGCATTTTCGTCAGTAACGGTAATGGAAAAATTCCCATCAAAATCGGATTCCGTACCGTTGGTCGTACCTTTTTCCACTATGCTGGCCCCTGGCAGGGGTGTTCCGTTCTCATCCCTGACCGTCCCGCTTATCTGCCTTTCCTGGGCTCGCACACCGGTAGCAACAATTTTTCTGGTCAGGACGATTTGGTTTTCATTGATCCTGTAGTCAAGATTTATCCTGGGCGCTAATTTGTCCAGGACTTCTCGTATGGTTTCTTGATCTGCGGTTAGAGAGGTTCTCTGCCTGTCATCGATTTCCTTGACGTTGTAAAAGAATCGATATCCTGTTTGAGACCGTATCTCCTTTAAAATCCGTTTCAACGGTACATTGTTGTAGTCAAATTCCATTTTCCTTTGCGACATCAATGGATTAGCCGAAAGCTGGAAGAGCACCAAAGAGGCTAAGAGAAAACAGAACTTCATTTTAAGATGCAATTTTTTGCCACGCTCTTTGTCAAGAACATAGTCCTCGTCACATTTTTTCATAGTTTTGAGTTGCTTAGATTGTTAATATTTGTTTATTAATGGTCGACTTGATAGGGGAGTGGGCCAACACTTCCCTTTCATTTTTTACTGCTTTATGGTTATTATATTTTGGTTTATTTCATAGTTAAAAGGAGTGCTTAAGGAGATGGTCTTGAGCACGGATTCTATGTCTTCGTCAACGAATTCCCCTTTATATATCCCGTTGTTCAAACCTTCTGCCTTGTTGATAATTGTTACAAAGTATCTTCTTTCCAGCCTGACGAGTATTTCGGAAAACGTCAGATTGTCGATGATGAGGCGACCCTGCGTCCAGGCCGTGTAAACATCAGTATCCACTTCTGTCGTATTGAAATTGTTCCCGAACTTATCGTAGTTGGCCTGAAACTTTGGGGTCAGGCGAATACCATTTTCCGGGGCCCTGGTCTCATAGACGTTGACGGCTCCCTCCACCAAGGTGGTGGAAATGAAATCATCCGTCTCATAGGAGGAGACGTTGAACTTGGTGCCCAGCACCTGCACCTCTATCTCCTGAGTGTTCACGATAAAGGGTCTATTTCCATTTTTAACCACATCAAAAAAGGCCTCCCCCTCCAAATAGACCATCCTGTCACTATCGGAATTACCAAAACTTTGCGGAAAACGAAGCTTCGATCCCGCATTCAGCCATACCTGGGTCCCATCCGAAAGCTTCAACCTGAAGATCTGCCCTAAGGGGATGAAAATCTCATGGTATATCAAGGAACCTTCCTGCCCTGTCCCCTCCTGCTCGAGTACAATGGCATTTTCCCCTTTACTGGCGACAAGGTTTCCTTTGGAATCCATTACCTCTTCCGTGCCCTTGGAGTTCAGCACCTTTGTGGTACCATCTGCCAACTTTATTAACACCTTGTCGGTGTTTCCATCGGTTTCCTTCTGGTTTTCTACAACCTTTAAGGAGGTTTGAGGACCCTGGTCTAACAAGTATCTTTTGGCCAAAAAGCCAATAGCTAAAAGCAGGATTAACGCTGCCGCATACTTCAAAATTGAATGCCTAGGTGTTGAGGACTTCTTCTGGGATTTTATCGTCGCCATGAACTTTTGATAGGCGGCATCCGAATCAAAATCGGCCAACGTCATCTGGTGTGATTCCTTGAGACGACTTTTGAAAAAAGCCATGTTACTTTCGCTTTCCAGGATCCATTTCTCGAGGATCTTTCTTTCTTCGGGAGAAATGGAGCGATCAATGAACTTATCGATTAACGAATGAAATTTAGACATTCGACACTTGTTTTACCCTTATGATGCAGAAATCACAAAAAACCCCTATGTATTTTTAATTTTTATTAGATTTGAGTAGGTCGTGACTAGAATGGAGGAACAAAAACTGATACAGGGATTGCGAAAAGGCATGGCAAAAGCCTACAGGCATTTGTTCTCAGAATATTATAATTGGCTTTGTAATTATGTTTTCAATCTATGCAACGACCGCCCTTTGGCCCAGGATATTGTTCAGGATGCGCTCATCGCACTATGGCAAAAAAGAAAGACCCTGATCATCACCACTTCTCTCAAAAGCTACCTCTTCAAAACTTGCCATAACCAATTCTTACTGCACATCCGGAACCAAAAGGTGCAATTCGACACCTTGGACAAAATAAGATGGGATGTTGTCTCGGAAGCCACTTTGGAAGACGACCTCTATGACTTTAGGATGGAAAGGCTCAACATGCTAATTGACCAATTGCCACCCAGATGTAAGGAAATCTTTATTCAGAACAAGCTACAGAAAAAAAAATACAGGGAAATCGCATTGGATATGGGGATCTCAGTGAAAACCGTAGAAAACCAAATGTCGAAAGCACTCCATTTTCTTAGGGCAAACGCAACGGTATTTATATTATAGTAGCTTCTGGAATACGTAAATGTATTTAAGATGCAGCCTTACTGCTCTGAAAGGAGGAATTAAGGGGCATTATTTGCTTAACCACTATCCGGGCCGAAACACTTTCATGGTATCGGCATTTGACTCCAGATATGGGCCACCAATCAAATCGATACAAAAGGGAATAGCGGGAATCAATAAACACGAATATTCTGCTACGTACTCAGCGGAGTTGAAGTTGGATAAAATTCCAACTCGGAAACCGGGAGTGGTTTGTGGCAGTATAGGTAATACTACCGACAGAAGTAGCGGACAACCTGATTCTCCCAGAAAATACGTTTTCAGAGTTCGTAAGTATTCTCGGTTGTTACACAAAAAGCTGGATCCAATATTATTTTCTGCGTTCCCCGGTATTCCATTTTTAGCGATAGATTTCGTTATTCCTTCAGGGTGCCTTTAAACTCCGTAAATCGTTTTTTTATTTCCTTTATTCTGGTGCGTGTTGCGTTGAGTTCAGTATTATCTTTTAGTCGCACAATGTACTTTTCATTTTCCCAAAAAGAGTAGTCTTTAAAATGATTGAGATTTATTAGCGTTGACCTATTAATTCTTATGAAATCATCGTCTAGTGTATCTTCCAATTCGGTAAGGTTCTTCTTGATCTGATGCTCCTTTCCGTTATCAAGAATCACCCTGTAAGATGAACCTTCTTTTTTAATATGAGTTATACTATTACTTGGTACAAAAGTAACTCCTGAATCTGATTTGACTTCTATATTAGCCATCCTAAGCCTTGTTGCCGTATCTACGTTTTGAATAGAATTTAAAATAATAATTATCAAGGCTAATACAACTGAAAAACAGATAGGGACCAAATAGGATAGGTATATTTCGGTATTGACAAACAAATAATCTTCCATATAATTCGATGGTCTTTTTAAGATAAGGCTATGGTATAAAAACCGAGTGGAAGTAGTTATAGGACTTATTATTATATAAACTGATAAACAAAAGGGCAAAAACTTTAATGCAAATAGGAATAAACTTTTAACGGACAATTCAATGCGATCAATTTTAAAAAAATCCGCGTAATACTTTATTCCTACAATTATGCATACAGTAGAGAATAATTCAATTAATAGCTGGTCTATGAGAACAAATTGCAAAAGATTAAACCAAGAAAAATGACCATTGCTCGCCCAACCAGTATTAGAAGGGTGTAAATACGATACTCCTAAAACCATGAAGACAGTAGCTGCCGTAATTAAAACGACTGTCCTAAAGTTAAAAATTGACCTGTACTCTAAATTATAAGTCCTCATAAAACGCAGGTGTGAAGTTTCTATCCCTGTTTCAGAACAGAAAATATAGCTTTTGGATGTAGCGGCTTTGATATAAGCTTCTTCATACAGTACTTTTTCAGCGCTTACTAAACCAAGTATACGAAATCTGATAAGTATGTCAAATCATTACGTTGCTTTAATAGCTTCTTATTTTCTGATCGTAAGTAGTTGGTTTCTATTGCACAAATTTGGTGGAACCAAATTGTGGCCTGGAAAGGTAGTTCTCAAAAACCAAAAGCCGCATTTGGAATTTTGGTTGGCCATTTTGGCTGTGGCTTTTATTTTGGGAATCGGACAACTCTATCTAAGAGATTTACTGATTCCAAATAAGGCTCAGAATCGTTTTATTGATGCAACGAATCAAATATTGATTTTTTTGCCCGTGTTCATTTTGCTATTGTTAAGAAAACAGCCTATTGAAACTATTTGGATCCAAAGACATAAAATTCTCCAGCGTCTTGCTGTCGGCATCTTTTTTAGTTTCCTTGCTTTATCGATGTATTGGTTAATCAATGGATCATCCAAACCCTTAGCGGATTTGTTTGGTCACGTTTTTAGCATAGATCATATCTCTCATTTGATTCAGGTTTTTATGGAAGATATAACCATAGCCCTTGTATTTGTTAGACTCTCTGGATGGATAGGAAATCCTAAGGCCATAACAATCGTTGCTTTACT
>JANQHL010000002.1 GCA_028277085.1 Flavobacteriaceae bacterium | reverse complement strand
AGGTGGACAGGCAGGTTGAAAATAGCTAATAATTAAGAATAGTTTGATGGTATAGTTGAGTAGGATTGGCTCCCATACGGTCGCCCTTCCTTCAACGCTCCGCGTTGAAAATAAAATAGCCTCACTAACAAATTCAAGCAAGCTTGATTTGACGTGAAGCTATTTTATTTATTCGTGATCGCGACAGGATTCGAACCTGTGACCGTCTGCTTAGAAGGCAGATGCTCTATCCAGCTGAGCTACGCGACCATTTTGCGGGCTTGCCCAACTAAGCCCCTGCTTAGGCGGGTGCAAATATACTAATGCATTCCCTAGTTCTAAAATAAGAACGTTAATATTTACTTTAGGATCTCCAGATGAGCGATAAAGACCCCTGATAAATTTTGGTTAAGCCAAACTATTGTTCTCCTGAATTCGATGGCATTTATCTTTCGGAAAAACGCTTTTGGATGCGGGTGAATTCTTCCAATACCGGTAAATAATTGTCATACACCAGTGCATAATGATAGGCTACCTTATTTCGGTATTCCGGACTCTGTGCCTGGTATTTATGGTAGGTTAAATCATTTTTTCCCTGAAAAAATGCCGTAAACCAAGGATAAGAATCCCTCCATTGGGTTAGATTGCCATTTACATCTTCCACGATATTGGTTTTCAACAGTTCCAATTCATCTAAAAGTGTCGAGTAGTGTTGCATAAACGCGAGTAAGCTCCGGTCTTCAATATCATCTTCCTGAACATAACGTTTTAATGAAGAAAAGCCGTCTATATTAGGCCTGAATAATAGATGCCCGCTAATCAAAAAATGGCATTCTTTACAACGACTAATTGCTGTAACATTAAACTGCTGATTGATAATACTATCAAACAATGGTTTTCGCAACCCATAATGTTCCCGAATGGTTGTCAGCGACTTCTGATCTTGATTAAAATCCTTTTTAACAATGCCTATGATTTCATCAAGCTGTTTGGTTTTCAATCGGTTAGTATTCCAATTATCAATGGAAACCGCCAGCAGCACTCCGATTACAATTAGGATTATTTCTCCCAAAGCATATTTAGAATACCGCCACACCCTATTGTTTCTAGCGCTATTCCCTTTTTCCTTTGTAACGTGTTGCATTGGTTATCATTGCAATTTGCATTTACCACTATGGTCTATCTTAACAACTGTGCTTTGCTGTTCAGTGAGATTTCTGACGACAAAGTGCCAGGGCCTTGTTAAGTTGGGGATCTCTCCTAGCAATAATATCCTCAATGGTGGTCTCAACTACAATGTCTGGAACTACCCCTTGGTTAGGTGCAGATGCATCTAGTGCAAAACTTCCTACGACTGGCACATCTATTTCTATTTTGGTATTCGGTAATCTTAAGAACAAAAGCTGCCCTCCATTAATTCCTCTCTGATTCCCGCCTGTTTCCGCTCCAATTAGTACTCCCACCCCGTTCTTTTTTATGGCGGTGGCCAAATAATAGGCCATAGAGACATTCCCCGGACCGATCAGAAAATACACCTTACCCTCAAATGCATTTTTTGCTGGTTTTACGATCGGTTCCACGTATTCTGGTCTTTCATAGTACCCCATATCATCCGGCGCTCCTAAGACCTCCATAGTATAATACCAAGGCTCCCCCCAGGATTGAACATAGGGTTTTAATACTTCCGGAAATATTCTAAATCTGGTTTTGTCCCTATAGTTTTCAAGGCTCCCGGGATGCTTTATGAGATAGCGCATTAATCCCTCACCGATTTCATCAAATCCTCCCTGGTTTTCCCGCAGATCAACTATCAGATGATCAATCTCATCCTTTTTTATTGCGGCAAAGGTGGCTTTGAAGAATTTGGCCCAATCTCTATCCATACCAGAATCATCAAAGGTGCCTGCCTTTAGCAATCCGACCCTTTCCTCAAGTTTTTGATACCCCCAAAGCTTTTCCTTTGTAAATGGAAATTCTGGGTAACGTTCCGCAAACTTTTGGGCGCGTTCTTCCCTGGTTATAGGTGGTACCTGTACGTTTTTCTCCATCCCATTAGGGGTTCGAATTTCCAGAAGGTACTCTTTCGCATTGGGATAGACCAAAGGATAGAAAACATCAAAAGCATTGTAGCGATAGGGGTAACCGGTTACCTCAAGTTGTTTTATCCTACTTTTATCTGTTGCACCATCAGCTTTGGCATAGGGCATTAGTGTTTCAAGGATCAGTGAAGGCAATACCCCATTGATCTTCAGGATCTCTGTTCCTTTAGGTAAGGCTACCTCGCTGGCATTGTTTAAAACCACCATCCTTCCCCCTACCCAAGAAAACGAAAAGGGAACTTTATCCTTTTGCTCATGGAGTACCGCTTTCAAAATACGACCCTGGTTATAAAAGGAAGCAAAAGTATGGTCACATTGCAGAGTTCCCAATACAGCCGAAATTGCCAGATATGCCTGACCAAAGGATAAATCGTTTTGAAAAGCTAATTCCAGGTTTTTGAGCGCTGCGGCAATCGCTTCTTTGCTGGCGTATCGATATGTGCCGGGATGCACATCCAGTATCGTGGTCTTGAGTAGTGTAAAATCTTTTAGCAGCTTTTCGGAAGGAATTCTTTCCAGTTTTCTTATATCTACCTTCTCATAGGTGTCCCAGGTATGGTTCAGCACTATATTTGAAGTATTTTTAAAGAATATTTCCCTGTTGTCCAATGCCTCCCACTTTACATCTTTCCTAGTATTAAAGAGCACATATTTAAACTCCAAACTGGTGATGGAATCCGGGAATTGGACATAGCCTGTGTATGTAACACCTTGTTTTTGAAGGGAATAGGTTTCCTCCCAACTCAAGGGAGCGACACTCCCTCGAATGCCTACATACTTAAAATCTGATTGGTTTGCGCCCGTCAGGGTAAATGTTACTTCGGTTTGGGACCATACCACTATCGTAGCAGCTGTAAAAACAATTAAAAGCGTTTTTCTTTTCAAGATTCAGGGTTTTGGTTTGCCTTTTTTAGTCCCACCGTAAAACAAAAATTTGCCCAGGGCTTGCCCTAACTTGTGGCCTGTATTACTGTTAGTAAAAATGACAAAACCATTTTTAGATTCCGGATATAACACGAACTCACTTTGAAAATCATAATTACTTCCACCATGCATCACCGCTTTACCTACAACCGTCTCCTGAACAAAAAATCCCAAACCAATACCCAAATCCCAATAATTGAATTCCGGGGAAGTAGGAAAGTCAGGAGATAACACAGCTTTGTTAAACATTGCTTTATATTGTGCTCCTGACATGCCTTCTTTGTCCGCCAAAGCCACCACAAAATGAGCAAAGTTAGAAGCGTTGGTTAACATACTATGAGCTACACCAGATACTGATGCATAATCTCCCCAATACGTTGGATTGGACAATAGGTGTCCCTGCGCAAATTCAAGGCTGTCGTTACCCACAAAATACAGTTCCGGAATCTCCAGAGGATGGATCACCTCGTCCTGTAACAATTGTATAATGTTCTTCCCGGTAACTTTTTCAATAACACGTGCCAAATATTCGAAAGCTTCCCCCGAATAGCCAAATTGGGTGCCCGGCTCAAAATTTAATTCTCCTTCTGCCTCAGAAGCATATCCCCCGGGACCCCCAAAAGCCCAATTGGGCATTCCAGTGGTATGATTCAACACCATCCTTCCTGTTATTTTGGTGTATCGCGGATCATTAGCGTAGTTGTTAAAAGGTAGTAGCTCATGTAAGGGAGTATCCAAATCAAAATGCCCTTGATCCACTAATCGGTTTACAATGAATGCAAAAACACTTTTGGTTACGGATGCTGCTTGAAATTGCGTCTGTTTTGTAATCGGTTCCTGCGTCAATACACTCCTTACCCCATATACTTTGTCGTAAACGATGTTACCATTTTTGATAACTGCAATTGAAGCTCCAGGAACACCATAGTACTTCATTTGGGTGTGAACAAAAGCATCTAACTTGGCAATGGAAGACTCGGAAAAGGCCTCTATTATTCCCTTTTCTTCGAATAAGAAGTTCGGTTCTTTAAAAACCGGCAGCGTAACCTTTCCAAGTGTATTTTCCATTGAATCCAACCTAAATGGATAGCGGAAATTTGTATCCACACGGAACTGATTGCTATAACCGTCTCCTGCAAAGGGATTGGTAAGTTCGTTTGAAGCAGATAGGTAATATTCGCCTTCAGGTAGTTTGGTGGTGAAATTCCCTAAGGAATCCAATTTTACTTCTACCCAAAATCCAGGGAGGTTTTGATGAATTATTCGTACAGTACGTTGGGCCTGTTCTTCTCTATTTTCAAACGCAATATTACCCGAAACATCCCGAAAATTGGGCTTTTCTGGCAACAGTACAACATCACCGAGTTGCCCTGAGTTATATTCCTTCCAAAAGCCATTAAATCCTATGCCCCAATTCAAAAAAGTCTTTGCTTCGCCACTTTCATCTACATCAACAATAAAATGGTCCACACCTATCGTCTTAAATTCCGATAACAGACCCTCCAGCGTAATTTTAGCTTCAACGATCCTAGTCCCTCCTTTTTGTCGCACCTTGTAGCTAATCCCTTCCTTGTTTATCCGGGCATGAAAAGGATCTTTATGCGGCTCATGAATGCGAAGTTTAAGCTCTTCATCCTTGAAAATCAGTGAAGCTACACCGTTAGCGCTTTTACTATGGATCCCGTTAATATAGAACTCATAATAGTCTCCATCCTGATTTTGATCATCGGTAATTTCGGTAACGAAATACAAGGCATTTTCTTCTAAGTTGTACCCAATTTTAAATCGGGCACTAAGGTCGGAATCACCTTCCAACGGGTTACCAAAGTTTTCCGCAATAGCAATCCAAACTTCATTTTCCCAATCACTTAATCGTGCATCAATTGTTTTTGCTTTAGTGGGATATGCAAAAGTTATTTTACCATTATGGGCATGGCCATAGGTACAGCAATAGATAAAAAGACTTAAAAAGATTCCTTTCATACTAATTATTTGATTTCAATAGGATATCGCCACTTATAGTTTCAAACCTAAAAGTTCCGGTTCCACTCCCTACTTTAAAGGGCGATTTCACTTTATCATTTTTGAGATACAGGCTGTTGATCTCAAAATCAGTCGAGAAATCCCCATCTCCCGCCTTATGATAGACCCGCCCGGAAAAATCATTCGGGTATGTTGTTTCAATGGAACCGCTTATTGTTCGGAAAGAAGAAGCGCCAACAGGGGTTTTGGTAAAACTTGCTAATATATTTCCGCTTATGGTTTCGACATCGGCGTCTCCTGAAACATTTTCAAGATGTATTGCCCCGGTGATATGTTTTACTTTCAAATGGCTCGCCTGCACCCCTTTGACAACCACATCGCCCCCGTTGACATTTTGAACAATAACACTCGCATTTTTAGGCAGTTTCACTGTGTAATCCAATTGAAAATTGTATTCATAACACGGCTGCCCTTTGCAATTCTCTGAAAACTGGAAGGTGTTATCATCCGGGTCAAAGTGTGAATAGGGTGACTCGAGATATACGGCAAAACGCTCCTCGGCCTTAAAACTCCCTACTTCTATTTCAGCCACTCCTTTGTCTAGCTGTTCCTGACTAGGGGCATGTATCTTTTTTACGATATGGATGTCAATACCCTCACTATCATGTGCAAGTAGCGTTACTTTGCCAGTCACATTGGCTAAAATGAATGTATTATTAGGAGAATCAGCGCTAAAGGTAGCTTCCATAGTAATTTCCTCCGTATGATCATAGTTGCGAGCGTTGGTTTCAGCAGCCTTAAGCGCTTCGTCACAATAGCAATTTGTAGGATTAAAAGAAAGCAACGCCAAACTGAATACGGGTATGATCATTAGGTATTTCCAACCGGAGCGCATCGAAGATTTTTTTGCCTTCATTTTGTGTATTCGCTTTTCTAAAATGGTCTGGTTATAATTTGTTGTGAAACTCAGAGGGTGTCGGTTCACTGAGACTTTAAGGAGACTAAGCTGGTATTTTTCCGGGTCCGTACCTGTTTCAAGTATTTCGTCATCGGTCTGAAATTCCAGGTTATTGCTGATGCTGTTTCGCAAGAGCCATGAGAAGGGATTGAACCAAAACAATACCACTAAGCACTCGGCTACGATCTTATCAAAAAAATGGTTGTTTTTAATATGGATTTTCTCATGGTTCAGAATTTGTTCAAAGGTTTCGTAGTCATACAAAGCGGGATTGATAAATATCTTGTTGAAAAAAGAAAACGGTGGATGATTATCCGTCATTTCGTAGATTCGCAACCTTCCGTCTTGAATATAATCCAACCGCCTAAATCTCCTCTTTAACTGAACGATTTGGATCAAGAACGTAATACTGAAAATCAATACTCCTGCATAATAAATCCAATAGGCCATGTTTAAAAGGGTAACCCTGGAAGTGTTTCTAGCTGTTTTTTGGGGAGTAGTTAATTTTTCCGAGGGAAATGCACTTATGCTGTCCGGATTTTTATCTTTTTCTAAAGAACCCGGAGGAGTTATCTTTTCTATAAATTTATTCGAATCATTTCGAAACGACCACGCTTCAGGTACTTCCAGAAAGGGAAGCGAAACGGATAACAAGATCATTAGGAGTAGCGTATATCTATTAAGTTTATAAAACGTCTCCCTAAATAGAAACAATTGGTACACCAAATATGTAATCAACAGTAGTACCGAAGCAAGTAGCAAATAGTTGATCATTTTATTCCTTTGATTTTATGAGTTTCAAGATTCTTTCCAAATCTTTCTTGCTGATTTTCTCATCCAAAGCGAAATGCGCAACCATTTTCGAATACGAACTATCAAAGTATCTATCTACCACGGAATGTACTAACGAATTTTTGTAGGTATCCTGGCTTATCAAAGGGTAATATTGGAACGTCTTCCCAAAGGTGTGATGTGCCAAAAATCCCTTGTCTTCTAAAATGCGTACCATAGTGGCCACCGAATTGTAATGGGGCTTAGGTTCCGGGAGCTCTTCTACAATTTCCTTTACAAAAGCCTTTTCAAGCTTCCAAAAAGCTTGCATAATCTGCTCTTCCCGTTTTGCCAATTTTTCCATACTTGCTCATTTTCCTATAATATTAAAACTAATATATTAGTTTTACAACTAATTGATTAGTTATCTCTTTCAAAGAACAGATTTCTTAAGGAGGGGTTATTCACGCTAAACCCTATAGCCTCCTCATCGCTTTGGTTGTATTCAAATGCTACACTTTGCATATACCAACTGCCACCATGAAAGAGTCCCTTTTCAATAAAGTTATAGGACAACTCAGTACCGTTACTATTTTTAAACACGAGGCTGTTGTCTTCTACGGCAATTTCAAAGGAAATTCCGTATTCTTTATTGTGATACCTCCCCACATGCATTTTTAAGACCCCTGTTTTAGGAATGCGATTTTCAAATTCATAGAAAGGAATAGGATCAGCGTCTTCAACGAGATAATCCATTTTTTGCCTACTCCCCTCTTCATAGAACCTCACCAATATGCTTTCATCGCCGGGGAACATCATTTGAAAGGTATCCTTTGCAACGGGTAATAGTGCGCTTTGGTTGTCCTCAGATCTAACGTAGCGCAAGGTATCGTTACGAACCCCAATCTCCCGGACCAGTTCCCCATCGGCATCCCAAAAGAAGCCTTCATAGCTCTTTAATTCTCCTGGACTTAGATCTTCCAGGGAAAGACTTGCATAATCGACAGTAGGGGGATTTTTAAAACGATCGTCAATAATTTCATAGGCCGAAAGCATCCCAAAATAACCGCTATAGTCCATCCCATTGTTTGTCAACACCACAGCAATAAAATCTTCCGTAGGAAACCTGAAGATCGAACTGGCATACCCCAAATATTCTCCGGTATTGTAAAGCTCAGGTAACCCTCTTTCGGCATTCTTATAACGTTGCGAGTAGGTCAGTTTTCCCGCAGGCGCATTGAATTGGGTGCCATCATCCAGTGCTGCTACAGTGTTTAAAAGCTTCTCTAAATTTGGATTTAATTTACTTTGCTCCTGTAGATACAACTCCCAGGTAATGAGGTCCTCCGATGAGGAGTATACTTTTGGTGAAAAGACATCTGGTGCTATTGTACTGTTTTCGTACTTGCCGTCTTCCAATTCATAGGAAATCGCCACATTTTGGGTTGTTATGCCTTCAGCAATGAAATAAGTGTTGGTTAAACCAGCAGTTACAAAAACATTTTCAACCATATAGCGTTCAAATGCTTGCTGTGCAACACGTTCAACAATCCGCTCCAACAAAAACAGGTTCGTTCTGTTCACGGCAAAACTTTCCCCTGGGACAAAGGAAAATTGCTTTTGATCCACGATTTTTTGTATAACCGATTCGTTAGTGGTCAAATCTTCTTGTAACAACTCATTTAAAACAGCAATATCATAAAGACCACTACTATGGGCCAGCAGGTGTCGGATCTTTATAGTATCCAAAAGCGCTGAGCGGGTTTTAAGATATTTGTTCACACTGTCCTCTAATTTCAATTTTCCCTTGTTGATCAAGTTGAGTATGGCGAATGCGGTAAAATGGTCAGCGATTTGACCGATATTGAAAGCAGTAGTAGCGGTTATGGGTGTCCCAGATCTAAGATTGGAATGACCTTTATTGGATTGGTAGGCAATTTTTCCTTTATACCAAAGTATTGCAGACACTCCAGGGATATTACCCCCTGGAATTTCCGAGAAAACTGAATCCAAAGCAGCCACTGGAAGGGTATCATCATGAAAATCCTTTTTCTCCGTACAACTCGAGAAGAATAACCAAAAAAAAGCAGCCAGGAGGAAACAAAACTGTGCTCTTCGTTTTTGATTTATTTTAAGGATCATCTTGAAATACTTTTACGGTTTTCAGGACGATATTCTTATTTTTTTGTTGAAAATCAGCACGATATACCAGGGTTGTTGTGCAGAATAATTATTTCGGAACACCTCGTTCTAGGTATTTAAGCTTCGAAATTTAGCGGGGGTCATTCCTTCCTTCTTTTTAAATGCTGCGTAAAACGTAGATTTTGAATTAAAACCAGACTCCAATGCGATAGCATCCAGGGAATAATTTTTCTTTTCTAAAATCAACTTCTTTGACCGTTCGATCCTGTGGTGATTGATAAAGTCACTAAAGCTGGTTTTCATGTTCTCATTAAGTACCTGAGAGATTTTTAGCGCAGGTGCCTTTAGTTTATCCGACAACTCCTTTATTGAGAGATTAGGGCTTAAAAATATAGCTTCCTCCTTCACCAATTTTGAGAGCGCTTCGGACAATCGAATAGCTTCCGCTTTGGATATTTTATTCGTACGATACTTCAAAGGGTGTAAGACAAAAAGTTCGTTGCGCTTTTTAGCAAATAGGATAAAGAGGAGAAGGATATAGAAAACAAAAGAAAAACAGAGTGCCCCAACGATGTAAGAAGTATAATCGCCAGTATTAAATGCGATACAGATCAAAAGATTACCAATATAAATACTCAACAACCATAAGCGAAACAACTTAGACGTATTTTCCCCTTTGAGTTTCTGGCGATTTAAAATAAGGACAACACCACTGAGTAGCACAAAAAAGGCCCACTGGGCATAAATGAGATACACTCCTTGATGCACCCAAAACGTGGCATACCGCTCTCTTGGGAAGAGCAGGAAGATCAAAATGCCAAAAGCAAAAAAGATCGACAATACTATTGAGAATCTGGAGTCCCGATGTTTTCCTACACCCAAAGCTTCTGCTATGTAAGTATATAATAAGGGTCCTATCATCCAGCATGCCAAAAGGCCAATCTGAATGAATTCTGCTATCAAATTATCATAGAAATAAAAAAACACTGACTTTCCTACCCGTACGCTTAATGCCAGAAACAAGAACCCTAGATAACGATGGGATTTGTCCTTGGGTTGGGCAAAAAAAAGAAAATACAATCCCAGGAACACCCCATTGAACGCTCCTAAAGCGCTAAAAAAGAACAATAGCTCCTTTTGCATTATGCCAGTTTACGTGATACAACCGTCTACAATACTCTAAAATTTTGTGGAATATTAAAAATTTCAATTGTAGGTCGCTATGATGACATTGGAGAGCGTTGCAATTCGTACGTTCCGATACCGGGATAATGGAAATTGAAACGAAATTTCAATTTCTTAAAAAAGCAAAAAGTGCTCTTGAGAAAGAGCACTTTTCAGCTTTTATTCGTCGGGGTGGCAGATTTAAACTCCCTCCAACAAACCTATGAAAACCAGATGGTTATCTGTGTTTAACCATTTTAGGTAACCGAACAGGTAACTTTCAATTTGAAGCAACTTGTGCCTATTTGGTAAATGCAAAGAAAACTTCTGAAACCAAAATGCATCAAATTGAATCAAAATATATTTTTTAAATTTCTGTGAAAACAGCTTATTTGGAGTATGGTGGATAAGCTGTTCGCGCCAAGATGACTTTGTAAAAGGTCTATTATCAAAACTTCTAAAAAAGACCAAAAAAGGGACTTATAGCTTCTGAGAAGATTCAATTCAGAAGGTTGTTCTTTAAAACGGCACATTTTTAGAACCTCGACTTTTGTCTAAACCGATTGCTTTAATTACCTAATTTTATAGTACAAGTAGTTCTTGTATGATTATACATCCTAAAACAGCACCAAACTGCCAATTAATCCGCTAAAGAATTTCATCCATGAAAAGTAGCATAATAAGTATCGGAATCACAATTTTGGTGTGTGGTCTTTTCACGACCCAATGCTTTTCCCAAACAGAAAAAACAATTCTGGATTTTCAAGAAGTAGCCCTGGAGGGAACGGAAGTAAGGACTTTGCATTCGAGCGTCGTCGGACAAGAGTATGAGTTATTGATTTCATTGCCCAGAAGTTATCACCGCAAAGACGCGGTTTATCCTGTGATCTTTTTATTGGATCCTTATCGTTCATTTTCTGTTGTAAAGGGCTATACGGACCTATTGACCTTTCCCTATTCCTATATCCCGGAAGTGGTCATTGTGGGCATCGGATATGGCGGAAAAGGTCAAAAAGCTGGGTTGAATTGGGTTTTGGGGCGAACCAGGGACCTGACCCCGGATAAACACCTGGCAACCGAAGAAAGCTATGAGAAAAGATTGAGCGACACGGGAATTCCCAATGTAAAGGTCCATACCGGTGGGAGCAACTTATTTCTGGAGTTTATTGAAAAGGAGCTATTCCCTTTCATGGAATCAAATTACCGGATAGACAAACAGGATAGAGTACTCAGCGGTTATTCCTATGGAGGCCTGTTCGCATTGTACACCCTTTTTCACCGACCCGGTTTGTTTTCTAAATACTTTATAGGAAGTCCCAGCATCCATTACAAGGATGAAATCACTTTTAAATATGAATCAGAATATGCAAAAAACCATAGCGATTTACGTGCAAAGGTCTTTATAAGTGCCGGTGAATTGGAGAAAATAACCTCGGACAATGTTGCAAAAATAGATGCATTGTTGCGCTCTAGAGGGTATAAGAATTTGAAACTTGAAACAGTGGTCTTTGATAACGAAGACCATGTGACGTGCATGCCTGCCGCTATAGGCCGGGGTATCGTCAGACTTCTCAATAAAGAGGATGATAAATAGATATCCCTTAACAAACCGTTTCTGGAAAAGACCCTTTGGTATGATTTCAGATGATATTGGATGAATAAAACAAAAATGAAAAGCATTATCAATCAGTCAGTTGATAGTGCTTTGATAGTCACTGAATAGCGGTTCGTCAGGATGACAGCACTAAGAATGAAAATACAATCATATCAATATTTTGTGTTGACTTTCGCAAGACAGGTAACCGAATAGGTAACATTTAATGTGATACTGAAGCTAACTAAATGAAACCAAAAAAAATAAATGTCCAAGAAATAATTGATAATTCCATTGCAATCAGCGGTAGAAAACTATACTTAAATAGCGAAATCGGTTTTAGTTCTAGAAATATCAACTATAAATACCGGAGAAGTAGTGATGGGAAACTAACAAGTAGATCCTTTACCAAAGAATCAAAAGAGATTCATGATATAATGGAGGCCAATAGTTTTAAAAGATATAGTGATGGTGTTTTGGCGGCCGTACCCGACTTCATGGCAATTCGGTCCACTATTCTGTCCTGCCTCCCTGTGGGCCGAATGACCCTGCGGTCAATAAAGAGTTTTGGGTAACGTTTTCTTAAAAGGAAAAGAGTACTATAAAGTCAGGGTCACCTTTGATCAAAGGGGCGGAGGTGAGGATTTTGAGGATGTTTTTGTTTATTGATTTAATGTGCAATCGTTTACACGTGACTATCTCGCCTATAATATGGGGAGGGTTTCGATTTAGAAAAGCGTTCAATGAAAGTTACGTGAATGGGATTCGGTTTGTAGATTACAAAAACTACAAACCAAAGGAAACGATAACCCCCATTGAGGAACTGGATATGGCCTTTGAAAGCAATGGACTCACGGAGGTCTCGGAAATTAAGTTGGAGAATATCAAGGTCAGCCCGCAATAGTTTCCAAATTCCATACCAGTGGCAGTAGAAAATAGACCGCCAGGGCCATCAAAATAATTGATATAAAGTTCATTAAGATGCCGGAACGGGTCATGTCCGGGATCCTTAAATATCCAGAACCAAATACCACCGCATTGGGAGGAGTGGCCACAGGCAACATAAAGGCACATGATGCTGCGGCTGTAGTGGCAATCATCAGTATGAAAGGGTTGGTGTCTAAAACCAAAGCTAGCGGAGCCAGTACCGGTAATAACATGGCCGTGGTGGCCAAGTTAGAAGTCACCTCAGTAAGAAAGTTTACCGATGCAACAATAAGTAGTAACAATATAAATAAAGGCAAACCTTCAAAAAATGTCATTTGGCTCCCTATGTAATTTGCTAGTCCGGAAGTCTCGAATCCTTTGGCGATGGCCATACCTCCTCCAAAGAGTACAATAATACCCCATGGGATGCGAACCGCCTCTTTCCAATGGATAATGCGTTCTCGTTTTGCATTTAATGGTAAAAAGAAAAGAAGTACAGCCGCCGCTATTGCAATTATCGTATCATCAATGTTTGGTAACCATCGCTGCAACAAAAAGGAACGTCCTACCCAGCACAGTGCCGTAAAAACAAACACTCTTAAGACAATTTTTTCTTCGAAACCTATAGGCCCCAGTTCTTTTAAAAGCCTATTGATTTCCTCTTTCCCTCCTGGAAAGTGAGTCTGGTTAAGGGAAAAGGCTACACGGGTTAGGTAAAGCCATGCTAAGAGCAACAATAAGGAGGAAATGGGCAAGCCGAACTTCATCCATTGCCAAAAGCTGATATCAATACCATATGTTTTTTCGACAAAGCCGGCGAAGACCAAGTTAGGGGGTGTTCCTATCAAGGTAGCAATACCCCCAATGGAAGCGGAATATGCAATGGCAAGCATCAATACCTTCCCAAAAATAACATGTTCATTTTCGGGCGTATTGGGATTATCGTTCAATTGTTTTACAATGGAAATGCCCATGGGCATGACCATAACCGTCGTAGCCGTATTGGAAATCCACATGGAAAGAAAGGCTGTGGCGACCATGAAACCCAGGACAATGGTGTACATATTGGTCCCGATGGTTTTGATAATGGTGAGGGCTATCCTCTTGTGCAAGTTCCACTTCTCAATGGTAACTGCCATGATAAAACCACCTAGGTATAGAAAGACGTACTTATGCCCATAACTGGCCGTGGTAGTTTCCAAGTCCATGCCGCCCAAGAGAGGGAACAGAATGATGGGCAACAAGGCTGTGACCGCTATAGGCAACACCTCTGTGACCCACCAAGTACCGATTAGGACCGTTGCCGCCAGAATGGCTATAGCCTCAGGAGAAAGCCCTTCATCTTGAAAAAAAAATAAGATACCCGCAAAACAAAACATCCCGAAAAGGAATCCGAACTGCTTCCTGGTTATCCGCAACATAGGGGGTGTCTGATTGAACTCAAAATTGGATTTTATTAACGCGAGGCGTAATGATCATTATTTGAACGTCATACGCTTGAAGGCCTCCAAGGCCTCGTATTCTGCCATACCTAGTTGATGGTATTTCTTTGCTGTATTTCGGTTCCGTTCCTCGGCCCGGACCCAGAATTCCCTTGAATCATCCCCCCTAAACATAACCCGGTTAAGCTGGGATTGATGGTAGAAAATAGCGTTACGTTTCTTGACTACCTGGTCCGGGCTCATGGGTACTACCATGTCAATGTCATGGGTTTTCCATTCATCCCAGGCCCCACTATAGAGCCATACCCAACACTCTTTCATGAATTCCTCTTCCTCAAGCTTTTGGAGTGCCAGTTTAAGGGCATCTAAACAGGTCTTATGTATCCCATGCGGATCGGCCAAATCACCTGCAGCAAAAATTTGGTGGGGTTTTATCGTCTTTACCAACTTATGCAACAAATCAACATCATTTTTAGAAAGTTTACGCTTTTTAGCGGTTCCCGTTCCGTAAAATGGCATTTTCAAGAAATGTACATTTTGGTCCGGGATCCCTAGAAAACGGGTGGCGCCTATGGCTTCTTTTTCCCGGATGAGTCTTTTCAGATCTAAAACTGCTTCCGAATCCATTTCGGCGTTTTCCTGCTCAAAAAGCTCCCTAACTAATGATTCTGAAGGGTCTTGTATTCGTTTTTGGTAGAGCGCCTGACTGACCTCAGCATATTTAATAGCCTCCTCCTTGCTTACGGCAATATTGCCAGTGGTCTGGTAGGCCACATACACTTCATGTCCCTGTTCCACCAGACGTTCCAAAGTGCCACCCATGGATATGACATCATCATCGGGATGTGGACTAAATACTATTATCCGTTTTTTTTCTGGAACGGCTCTTTCCGGTCTCTTACTGTCATCCGCGTTGGGCTTTCCTCCAGGCCATCCCGTAATGGTATGCTGCAAACGGTTAAACATGTTAATATTTAAATCATAAGCGGAGCCCTCCTGGGTCAAGAGGTCAGCCATCCCATGGTTATTATAGTCCTTATCGGTAAGTTTGAGTACTGGTTTTCCCAACTTTTCACAAAGCCAAATAATAGCCTTACTCTTTAATTTCTCATCCCAGCTACAGTCGCCTACGATCCAGGGTTCCTTTATCCTTGTCAATTCCGAAGAGGCAGCTCTGTCCAATACAAAAGTAGTGTTGGGATGTTCCTGCAAATAGGTTGCCGGTACCTCGGAAGAAATTTCACCCTCTACAGTCTCTTTGACGATTTCGGCCTTATTGGTCCCCCAAGCCAACAATATGATTCTTTTGGCTTTTTTTATGGTGCCGATGCCCATGGTAATAGCCTTTCTAGGGACATTGTCTATGCCCAAAAATGCCGGCGCTGCGTCCACTCTGGTAATATGGTCCAGGGTAATACTCCTGGTCTTGGAGTTGTAATGTGAGCCCGGTTCGTTGAATCCAATGTGGCCCGTTCTACCGATTCCCAAAAGTTGGAAGTCCAATCCTCCATGCTCATCGATCAGGGCTTCAAATTGTGGGCAATAATCATTTAAATTCTCCATTGGGACCATGCCATCAGGAATATGCACGTTCTCAGCAGGTATATCGATATGGTCAAACAGGTGCTCGTGCATAAAGTAATAGTAGCTTTGGATGTTCTCCTTGTTCATGGGGTAATACTCGTCCAGATTGAAGGTGATCACATTTCCAAAACTAAGGCCTGCTTCCCTATGCATTCGGACCAGTTCCTCATAAACCTTGATGGGGGAGGAACCGGTTGCCAATCCCAGGACACAGTTTTCATTGCTGTCTTGTTTTTGCCGAATCAATTTGGCGATTTCATGAGCCACTACAACAGAGCCCAACGCCGAATCCTTGAATATCACATTATGCACACGTTCGAATCGGGTCTCTTCCAATGCACCGGGCTGTGAGAAATCAATGGGGCCCTTAGGTTCGGTTAGGCTATGTATCATGTTGTTATTTGCTTAAGGTTTTGTCTTCATTGTCCATCCAGTAGAGTAATTGAGGAATATTGTAGGCATGGGTCCATCCAAACACTCTTAGACCTTGGTTGATTTCCCAGTTGGTAATGCCCCTTTTGCTTTTGGGGAGGTTTGAAACCTCCAAGAGTGCCTTATTTAAGGCCTCTATATCAGTGAACGTATCGTGGCCTTTAGACAACTTACCCACTTTCAGGACTTCGGCCCTTTTCAAGGCCTCGTTCAAAAATGATTCCTTACCACTGAATTCATAGCCAATTAAAAGTGGGTTTATGGTTGCCAGATAGGATTCCATTTCATGGTTAAGGGGAGGAACGTCCCGCACCCATCTGGCATGATCCAATAAGGCTTTCTTCACTTCATTTCTCCCGGTGATCTGCCAGTATTTGTATAGTCCCAATGCCACATAGGGCTGACTGTAGCCGAACCTATCCAAAACAAGGTTTCCGCCCTGCTCTTTTTGAAGGGCCAACATCAGATTAACCCTTTCATCGAGTTCTGCTTTGTACCTCTGGAGTTTAGTGGCATCATAGAGCTCTACGAGGTTCAATACCGATAGATACAGTCTTCTACCCCTTAGATCATGTTCTCCCCAAATTCGTTTTATATAGGTGTCACCCGTCATTTTTGCAATTTCAAGTGCCCTATGATCCCCTGAAAGATAATACGCAGCAATCCAACCCTGTATCCATACGTGAGCACTTAAAAGAGCGATCCAATGCTCGTTGGCATGTCTTCGCCCAATTCCTAAGTAGGGGGTAGACTCGGGTTCGTCTTTATAGTTCCAAAAGTCTATGGCATCGTTGATTTCCCCAAGATAATTGCGTTTTTTGGGCCAGTGCACATTATCCACATCCATTGTGTGCCTGCTCATCTCCTGGGCCATACGGTAGTATTTCGGGTTTCCCGTCCGCATAAAGTTGGTCCATAACATAAAATCAATGGTTGGTTCATTATTGGTCCATTGATACCACCGTCCTTTAAAGTAGTAGGTTTTTCCGTCCCCATAATCAAACATCCCATACCAAGGTTGTTTGTTCTGATTGAATGACCACCATTCATATTTGTACTGCAAGGCATTTTCAAATTCGGGATGTTCCTTGGAATAGGGTGCCATGTTTCCATATACCTTGGAATCCATATACCATTTAGGATCCGCGTGGGCCACTGGACTGTTAATAACATAGTCCATTTTTTGGTCCAGTGCTTCATCAGTATCCTTTACATCATGGAAATAATAGATAAACTCAGTTGTTTTGGTAATCCCCTGGGCAAAATTCCCGAGCATACCCCCATCAAGCTCAGTGTGGCTTCGTTCAAAACTCATTGCTCCTACATCAGAGGGCCAAATATGGCCTAGTAATGAATTTGTAGTGGGATCGATCTGGATTCCCTTAGGATATTCCTCCAAAAAATTTTTGATTCCGATGCATATTCCCCGCTTTCCATCGGTAACATTCATCCAACCTTTAGCCCTTTTGGCTTCGCTCAGGATATCCTTCCCCTTAGAGATTACCCCCTGAAATTCCTTCTTTTTGGGAGGTTGATCTGCAATAGGATCCTTTTTGAACCTATTCATATACAGGCTTCTTAAACTTGGTCCATTATCACGTTCGGGTCCTTTTTGCAATACCTGGATAACCCTATTATCGCTTACCTCAACTTGCTCCAGGGTAGTGGATAGCTTATCCTGCCAATCCCCATTGTACATAGGGGAAGCTATTGCAACATCCTTATCCAAATGATAATGCAATTGGAGCCCACAGGCGGCGATTTGGTCATTGGGTTGGGTCCATCCCGGATCGTCTGCAGTATCTTCGGAAATTATTTTTTCATTTTGGGTGGCAATATTGGCATGTTCCCCTTCCTGGATTTTGTGCTTGTCAGGTATTCCGGTATAGGTTAGGGTATGTAATATTTTAACGTAGCTTTTTCCGGCATAGGTATGCAACCTCATCGAGAAGGGAGAGATATTATTGTCCTCTCTTCCGTAGATATAGGTCCCCTCTATCCTGAAAATGGTATGCATGGGGCCGGAGCCTTTTTCCCGAAAGACCTCATTTACAATGGCTTTTGACCTGTCGATTCCAGCGTCATCCAAGATATCCAAGAAAGTCCCTCTGTTCCCAGATGGAGCGGAAGCGATGTGTTCTTCTTCCTCAAAATTGCCATTTTGATTGGAATCCAGGTACACGTCGTCCAAAAACCCATTTCCCAACTTATTAATCGATAGGGAAAGTGGGCCTGTGTTCACTTCTACCCCACCCCCTGGCCTCATGTTATTTGCTGAGATAATGCGATCAGGACTTTGTATTGGATCAATCCCTTCACCGTACTCCAAAATGTAGTTGGATGTTTTTTCAGCAAAGAAGAACACCCATACCCATTTTACGCTCCCATCTGCAGGTAGCCATGTGGTTACTTCTGTAGTCTGGCATGGGATTTCCTTCCCTTCAGACGTCAACAACCTGACATTATCGACCGAATAAAGTTCCCCGATGGGGAATGGAATCCCCAAGGTAATGGGAGCCCCTTCGATATTGTTATCAATTTGAATATTGACTTGTTTTGGGACATGGGCACAAGCCTTTAGCAAGAAACAAGTGAATAGTACAAATAGTGCTTTTCTCATAGGATGATTTTCAGATCGGTTTTTCATGAAGCCAAAGGGCTGCGGCCCCAATTATGGCCGAATCCTTTAACTGTGATACTTCTATAATAGTTTGTTCCAATTGCCTCGGATAGGCAAATGAAGCCAGGTTCCGGGCCATTGTAGTTTTAAAATAGGGATATGCGTTGCTGATGGAACCTCCAAGGAATATGGCTTTCGGTGCATAAGCATAAAGGATATTCTTAATGGCTTCCCCAAGGTGTGTGCCGTAGTCCTCAAATGCCAGTACGCTTCGTCTGTCTCCCTCTTGTGCTTTTTCATAGAGTGATTTGGCACTACTCCCATAGTACTTTGTAAAGAAGAAACTACCGGTGTAATGCTCCAGTATACTGTCCCTGTAGCTCAGCATTCCTATCTCTCCGGCTCCACATAGCACCCCATTGTACAACTGATCATTGATAATGATACCCATCCCGAGGCCTGTTCCAATGGAAAGACCTATACAGTTGCTGATACCCTGTGCCCTCCCGAACAATTTCTCACCAATCACAAAACAGTTGGCATCATTATTAACATATACTGGTATTGCATAGCGTTGTTGTACCATTTCCTTGAGTCGGACTTCTTTCCATGAAGGGATGTTCTGCACGTCATAGGCTATTCCCGTCTGAGTGTCCACCACTGCAGGGACCCCAATACCCAATGCTTTCACTTCATCGGTAATCACCCCATCAATGGCGGCGAACAGCTTATCCAAAGTTTGGGCTGCAGTTTCCTCAGGATTCACCGCAACCACTTTCTTCGACACAATGTTGCCCTGGCTTATCCTCCCTGCTTTAATATTGGTTCCACCAATGTCCACACCCACAATTTCTTCCAGGATATCGCTCATTTTTCTTTTTTAAGCGTAATGGTTTTGTTGTTGACCAAAGGTTTGGCCCAAAAGCCGATGGATAAAATGAAGCCCAAAGGAATCAACAAAAAGAACATCCCAAGCCGTAAACTTGAGATTTCCCCCAAACTCCCTACTATCAGGGGTACCACCGCACCACCGGCAATCCCCGTGCATAAGATTCCGGAAAGGGAACCATGGTTTTCCTTCACCGAATTCAGGGCTAAAGAAAAAATGATGGACCACATCACCGAGATAAAAAATCCTACCGCCGGAAAGGCAAAAAGGGCTGTCTTGGCACTTCCCGTTAACGCAAGGATCAAGAATAATATGGTAACCAAGGTCGCCCCGATCAATAAGGTTCTACTGTCCATGATCTTCAGGAGCAATAGTCCAAGTAGGCACCCAATGGTCAGCATGGCCCAAAAATAAGCTACTGTGTCAGCGCCAACGGTTTGGGCATCAAGGCCGTGGTATTGATATAAAAACTGTGAAATCCAGTTGCCCACCCCCTGTTCGGTTCCAACATAACAGAAAATTCCCAGGAAGAACAACAGCGTCCACTTATTCCTTAAAAGATTGAGATATGATTGTGAATCCCCTGCTATTTCGTCAGCTTTCTTTTCATACTTGGGATACTTTATAAAGAATACCACCAACAGGAGGGCAATTGCTATCAAGGAAAAAATCAAGTACAGCCCCACCCAGGGAAGGTGCTCCGGGACCATATCCCTTATCCATGTCGCAAGTCCTCCCTTATCGGAATCCTCATCCACAATGTACTTGTACAGAAAAGGGCTCAAAAACGAGGCCAGTCCAAATACCAATTGGGCCAAAACCGAATTAAAGGCAAAATGTTCCTCTCCCCCTGCGACACGTAACATTGGGTTGATTATGACCTGAAGTACGGCCATGCAGCTTCCCAGTATGAACAGGGTAATACTGAAAAGGGCATAACCCGGAAAAAACGTAAAGATTAATGAGGCTACCGCAATAAACAAAAACGATAGGGATAACAACCTCCTGTCACTATACTTCTCGGACAAAAACCCCGCAGGAATTGACATTACCCCGTATGCTATGAAAAATGCAAAGGGCAGAAGACCTGTCAGGGTCAAACTCAGGTTAAAACTGTTCTTTACATCGACAATAATGGAATTCAGTATGTTGGTGATAAAGGATATCACAAAAAATATCAACATTACCAGCCCAATTATGGAGTAGTACCTTTTGGCTTTTTTTGTTGTCCCCATTAATAGTTTTGGGTTTTTGAATTGGTTTGACTATGATTTACTTTCAGTTGCCACCCAACATTGGGAACAGTGCCTTTATCTCTTCCTCGGTGGGTTGCCTGCCGTATTCACATATTTCTACGAATTCTACATGCTTAGCATCCGTGGCCTTAAGCTTTGGATACCACTTTTCTATGGCTTGGGATTCTTCGTTATCCCAGACTCTTTCCCGGGCCCATAGTTCTTTTAACCATACCAATTGTTCTTCCTCCGCTTCGGGAATTTCATCGAGATTACCCCCACCTACCCATGGTAGCCATTCGAACATTTGCGATTGATGGGCTGCCAGTGCCATAACTTTTTTATCGATCACTTCATCTACAACCACAGCGATATCCTTTGAAAAGGGATAAGGCTTTTGAAATCGGTCACTCATATATAGAAAGACGGGATTCTTCCTTAATGGGGGAGTATCCGGAGTTACATTGGGGACAATCACCAGGTAGGCTGCATCCTGAACAGCTATTCCAGCATTCCTATGGTCGGGATGATAATCATTTGTCCTATGACCAAGGACGATGTCCGCATCCCATTCTCGTATTTTACGGATTATTTGATGCCTAAGATGAAGTGTTGGCATCAATTCCGCATCGTGGTTGTCCAATACATCGTATTCAATGCCCAGGATCTGTCCGGCTCTTTTGGCTTCAGCCCTTCTTCGTTTGGCCAAGGCACCCCCGCCTTCGCTTTGGTGGCCGGCATCTCCATTAGTTAGGGATATGAACTTTACTTTATGTCCCATTTTAGCAAAAAGCGCAGCTGCACCCCCAAACTTGACATCACAATCGTCAGGGTGCGCTCCGATTGCAATGATGTTTAACACTTTTTTCTCTTGAGCCTGAACCATATAGATTCCAATGAGCAGGCAAAAAATTGGGATGATTTTTTTCATGATGTTTTTAATTTTCTAAGTTTTGAGTATTCTATTCCTATGAATTGATTGAGTTAAGCGTCCAGTCTCATCTTGTGGCCCGGGATTATAAACACAAGTAGGGAAGCCCATGGCAAGTGGAATCAACTAAACTAACTCAAATAATTACCGGCCTTTATTAATCATTCTGTATAAAATTGGGGTTGATATCCAATTCTCGTTGTGGGATAAAGAACAGGGTTCTAATGGATGCCGGATCGATTACATCGGGTTCCGCCTCAATGAGCTTTTCGGTTGCCATTCCAAATCGCAACAGGTCAGGCCAACGGTGGTTTTCAAAAGCCAACTCAACCTGTCGCTCAGCCAGTAGTTTTTCCTCAAAAGTACCAGGGGTTCCGGCATTGATGTTGCCCAAGCCAGCACGTGTCCTGACCTGATTGATAAGGGCATAGCTCTCTGCCGATTCCCCTATGGCCTCAGCCAGCATGAGCAGGACATCAGCATACCGAAAGACCACAAAATTGATATCAGAATCGTTTTCAATTGGAGGATCACTGACGTATTTGGTCACAAAGTTCTGAACGACCACCTCACTGTCCGCATTAATCCAGGTCGTATCCATGGAGGCCGCAAACCGTTGATCACCGTCCACATAAGCATTCTGCATAACGGCTGTTGGTCGGTTCCTGCCAAAACCCTGGCCTGTTTGGAGAATGGCGCTAGGCGAAAAATCGTTGGTATAAGCACTTCCCTGGCCAATTCCCCCGCTAATGAACTGCACCTCAAAAATGGATTCCGCGTTGTTCTCATTATCAGCGCCCCAAAGGTCCGCGTAATTGGGTAACAATTGATAGCCATATTGGTCAATTATTCTACGTAGCACCGTCTCTGCCTGGGCATTTTGGCCAATAGTTAACAGTACTTTGGCCAACAGGGTCGCTGCCGCACCTCGTGTGGCCCTTCCCACATCACTTGCAGGATAGGAAATCGGCAGGTTGGATTCTGCGGTTTCAAGATCGGTCACCAATTGTGCATATATTGTGGCAGCATCGACCTGTTCCAAATCGTCCCCCGGTACAAACGGGGTCAGTTGTAAAGGGATATTGCCGAAGGCAATGGCCAGGTGGTAGTACATCAAGGATCTGAGAAACAGTGCCTCTCCAATGATCCTATTGCGGAGCCCTTCCTCAATATCCGCTGAACCGATCCGATCCAGAATCACATTGCAATTTGCGATTACCCGATAAGAACCGCTCCAGGCGGCATCGATCTGTTCATTCAAAGGGTCTTCCGTAAAGGCATTGATCTCGGTAAACACCCGGGCTAACCCAGTGGCATCAGGCCCTTGGTCTGTATTGTCACCGCGCATTTCGAACATGGTCCAATAGGCCCGTCCATATACGCCATTATCCTGTAGACCAGCGTAACTAGCATTGAGCGATACCACAAAGTCTCCCTCGTTGTTGAAAAAGTCGGCCTCATTCCGATTGGAAATCGGTGCTAAATCCGTGAAATCATCGCTACAAGCAGACGCTACACATATTGTCAAGAGAATTATAAGTATTCTTTTCATCTTCTGTAGTTTTAAATTAAAAGGATAGATTGATGCCCATAGTGAAGTTCCTCGTCAAGGGAAAAGCGCCATAATCCTCCCCGGGAGTCAAACTATTGTTGGAGATATTACTCACTTCGGGATTGAAGCCCAAATAATCCGTTATGGTGAACAGGTTGGTTCCCGTCACATAGATCCTACACCTTTCGATACTGCTACCAAAAATCTTATCGGTAGGTATTGTGTATCCCAAGGTAACGTTCCGCAATCGGATAAAGGAACCGTCCTCTACCTGAAAGGAAGAGGGCCTGTTATTGTTCCCATGATTTCCGGTCTGCCTATCCGCCCTTGGGATGCTTCCATTCCCGGGTTCCGAAGGTGAGCGCCATCTATCGTTAAAAACAGCATAAGAATTAAAATTTCCTTCACCATTTTTCATGTGCCTGGAGGTAAGGTTCAAAATCTCGTTACCTTCCACTCCTTGTATCAAAAAGCTGAAATCGATTCCTTTAAAGCTGAACCTATTATTGATACCCCAGGTAAAATCGGGAAAGTAATCTCCCGTTACCGTTCGGTCATCCGGGGTAATCTCACCGTCGCCGTCCACATCCCTAAACCGGAAATCACCCGGAGCCGGATTTGGGGCCTGGGTATCAAACGGGGCATTGTCTATTTCTTCCTGAC
>JANQHL010000275.1 GCA_028277085.1 Flavobacteriaceae bacterium | reverse complement strand
AATGGCTATTGCGGTAAAACTGTTTGCCACTAATGCCAATCAATTGTTTTAAAGCAGCTACAAAATGAGCAAGACATTCATTATCATATTCGTCATACTGGCCTTAGGACTGGTCGTATTCAACGTAACACAGCTGGATTTTAACCATCCTTTCCAGGGAGACAGTCTGATTGCCTGTATTGGGATCATGGCCTCCCTATGTGCAATAGTGGTTGTGTTGATTTATGCGGCGTCTAAAAAGATCGCCGAAAAAATGAAAGATGATTAGTTAAAAGACTGTAACTCGTCGGGTATCGACGCTTCTATAGCTATTCTGTCCAGTTCTATAACTTTTTCAAGCATCTTATCATGGGTTGCCTTGAGTTGTCCTGCCAGGTTAGGCGAATACAATTGTTCCGCCAGATTGGCCTTCAAGTACGTTTTTATCTTACGCTCATTGGCATAAAAATCCATTTTTATGTTTCGATTAAGCAGGTAATCAATAAAACGCTCAAAGATAATATCGTCTACCTGATATTCTTCTACAAATTCGTTTTGGGGGTAGTTCGCAAATCTACTTCTATCCAATTCAAGGAATCGAAAAACAAAATCCGAAAAGTAGCCAGAGGAATCCAAACTTTCTACGCGCTCTTCATCTAAAGTGCCAATCGGAATGAAAACATCCGGAATTATCCCTCCGCCACCGTAAACCACTTTTCCCTTAGGAGTAACAAATTTTAAGGAGTCTGCAACTTTTATGCTATCTACGGATATCAATTCGCCATTGTGATAACGATCCATAAATTTTTGATAATAGTCCTCGTTTCCACTTTCGTAGGGTCGCTGGATAGAGCGCCCGGTAGGGGTATAGTATCTTGATACCGTGAGGCGCACTGCAGAGCCATCCCCAAGGTCCATCTCACGTTGTACAAGGCCCTTCCCAAAAGATCTACGTCCAACAATGGTTCCAACATCGTTATCTTGAAGTGCGCCTGCTATAATTTCACTGGCCGAAGCGGAACGTTCATTAATCAATACATAAACAGCCTTATTTTCAAAAGTTCCGCGGTTCGTAGCATACACCTTACTCACCTTTCCTTTTTTATTTTTTGTGAAAAGAATTAGCTTTCCATCTTCGAGAAATTCATCGGCCATTTTTTCAGCGATTCCCAGATAACCTCCGGGGTTGTCCCGTAGGTCCAATACCAATTTTTTTGCTCCATTCTTTTCAAGTGCCCATAGCGCTTTTTTGAACTCTTTAAAAGTAGATTCCGCAAAACGGTTAATCTTGATATATCCTATTTCGCCGGTAAGCATAAACCGGGCTTCAACACTTCGTATAGGAACTACATCACGTTTTACCGTCACATTAAAGACCCGTCGCTCCGACTTCCTGTAGATTGTTAAGACAACCTTAGTACCATTTTTACCTTTTAATTTACTGACCAACCTACTGTTGGGCATGCGCCTTCCAAATAAGGTATCCCCATCCGCCATTAAAATTTTATCCCCGGCCTTAATACCCTTTTTATCGCTAGGTCCATTTTTTATAGCCCGAACTACCGTAACGGTATCCCGGAATTTATTGAATCGTATTCCAATCCCTACGAAATCTCCCTTCATATTTTCTTCAACTGCAGCCATCTGCTCCTTTGGAATATAAACGGAGTGCGGATCCAACTTATCCAGTATGTTGTTTACGGTAACATCTACAATGCTATCCGTATCAATATCATCCACATATTCATAGTCGATATAATCAATTAATCTGTTGAGTTTATCCTTTTTGGAGTTGGTTGAAAACAGTTTTTCCGGGGTATCATTGAAATGCAGTTTCCCCCCAATAAAAATGCCGAGGGCAACAGCTAACGCCAGCACTGAAGGCCATAGGTATGTGTGCTTTCTGTTCATAGCAATTTATTGGGCCAGCTCTTCCGCAATGGGCAGGTGAAGTAATTCCACCCCCGCACGTTCCAAAAAGAGCAGTCCCGAATTATCTTTATAGGCAGTCTGATAGACCACTCGGGTAATCCCCGCCTGATGTATTAATTTACTACACTCCCGGCAGGGAGACAATGTAATGTACAAAGTAGCCCCTTCACTTGATTGAGTCGAGGCGGCAACCTTCAGGATGGCATTCGCTTCGGCATGGAGTACATACCATTTGGTATAGCCCTCTTCATCCTCGCAAATATTTTCAAATCCCGTAGGCGTTCCGTTGTAGCCATCTGAAATTATCATTCTGTCCTTAACAATAATGGCCCCTACTTGTCTTCTCTTGCAATACGACAGTTTCCCCCATTCCCGTGCCATCCGCAAATACGCCCTGTCATATTTTTCCTGTTTGGTCACCTTCATTATTCTAATATACCGGCTTTACCAATCCCCTACAACCCTTTTGAATAAAATTAACGCATCAGGACTAAGAAGGAAACGTTCGTAACAACATGGGTATTGTAATTGCAACGATCAAAAGCGATGCCACAAGTGTAAAATTGGTCGTTTTGACCTTCATAGTGCCCTTAATAAAACTTCCTACGATCAAAACAGCCATAATTATGACCACTTGAGAAAACTCTATTCCGGTGGCAAAACCTAAAAGTGGTGTAAGTTTCTCCGGCTCCTCCGCCATTAACATGTTAAAGTAATTGGAAAAACCGAAACCGTGGATAAGGCCAAAAAAGGCCGTAGCCAGTTCAACGGCACCAGCCCCTCCTGTTTTTCCCTTCTTAACTACCCAGAACACGTTGAGTAGGGCTGTGATAGCTATGGTTACAGGTATTAGAAATTCTATTAGCCCTACCTCTATGGATACCAGGTCGTAAACAGATAAGGCCAGGGAAGTGCAGTGGGTAATAGTGAAAATTGTTGCCAAAATCACAACTCTTCTCCAGTCTTTAAAGGAAAAAGGTATTGCCAAAGCGGCTAGAAAAAGAATATGGTCATACGCACTAAAATCAAGCACGTGATCAAACCCAAGCTTAATATAGAACCAAAAATCGCCCATGGTGTTGTATTTACGTTTATTTATTTTTCTGAGTGAATATCAGGTACAAAGGAGGATACTAGACCATCCCTCGTTCTTTTTGAATGGTTTCATACGCCTTCTGCACCTGCTTAAATTTTTCCTCTGCTCCTTTCTTAATTGCTTCATCTTGCGTCACAACACGATCCGGATGGTATTTCTTCGCCATTTTTCGATACGCTTTTTTTACCTCATCATCAGTTGCGGACTTATCGATCTCTAATATTTTATAGGCCTGGTCAGCTGCTTTGAAAAACATCGCCTTGATGCTTTCAAAATCATAGTTTCCTATTCGTAAAAAACCGGCTAACTGATTTAATTTATTCAATTCTGCAGCGCTTACCTGCCCGTCGGATTGGGCAATTCCAAAGAGAAAGTGCAACAGTTGTAATCGTACCTCGTAACGCGTACGCTGGTTCAAATAGCTACAAATGCGTTGTGCAGATATCTCCCGTTTCTTTATTACCTCGTTGAATGTCCTGAAAATCGCATTGGCTTTTTCTTTACCATAGGTACCAATAAAGTACTGGCGTACATAGTCCAGTTCGCGTTGACTCACAGAACCATCGGCTTTAATAACAATAGAACAAAGGGAAAGCAGATTAAGTTCAAAATCAGCAGGAGTGACCTCCGGTCTTCCGAAATCGCCCCATACCGGACGTCCGCCACCCCTCTGGCCTGAAGACAACCCGTCCAGGAGGCTTCCAATAAAGAACCCAATAATAGCGCCCGCAAAACCCCTTATAAAAAATCCGAAGACAGCGGCTATCCATTTAATCATTGTTCCCGGTTTGGAAGCGCAAAGATACTGTTTTGCAGTACAAAGAAAGCGCCAACACCTTGTTAAGAACCTAGGGCTAAAACCGACAAATGCACTATCTTTGTTATACTAAAAAATTTTGACTATGTACCCAGAAGAATTGGTTAAACCAATGCGACAAGACCTGGCCGGTGCAGGTTTTGAAGAGCTATATACAAGTGAAGCGGTAGTAAGTGCCCTTAAAGAGCAAGGAACTACCCTTGTGGTTGTGAATTCAGTTTGTGGTTGTGCCGCAGCGAATGCACGGCCTGGTGCTAAAATGAGCCTTCAAAACGTTAAAAAGCCAGACCATTTAGTTACTGTTTTCGCCGGGGTGGATACCGAAGCGGTAAACACTGCAAGGGAACATATGGTTCCTTTTCCTCCGTCATCGCCCAGTATGGCATTGTTTAAAAACGGGGAATTGGTGCATATGATAGAACGCCATCATATTGAGGGGCGTCCTGCGGAGATGATTGCAGAAAACTTAATGGAAGCCTATAACGAGCATTGCTAGGTACTTTATCAGATTTACTTTGTAGAAAAAAACCACCTGTGATGAGGTGGTTTTTTACTTTTGTTCCATGCTGAAACTAGTATCCTATCCACTAACACTGCTCTACTTGATTTGTTTTGGGCTAACACTCACTATTTTTCACCCTATCCAATGGTTCTGTTTAAAGGTGCTGGGCTATCACGCCCATAAACAGAGTGTAAGTCTTTTGAATTGGTGGTTAATGCGCTGTACCCATTTGATTGGAACGCGTTACACGTTTAAGAATCCACATGATATTCCAACGGATAAGCCCCTAATTATTACTACAAACCATCAAAGCATGTACGATATTCCGCCAATTATCTGGTATATGCGTAAACATCATCCTAAGTTTGTGAGCAAGAAAGAATTGGGTAAAGGTATCCCTAGTGTTTCCTTTAATTTAAGACACGGGGGGTCGGTCCTTATTGACCGTAAGGACGCAAAACAAGCGTTGGAACAGATTGCGGTGCTGGGCCAGTACATCGAAACACACAACAGAAGTGCCGTTATCTTTCCGGAAGGCACGCGAAGCCGGGATGGTCATCCCAAACCCTTTAAACCAATGGGGTTGAAGACCCTTTTACAAAATGCGCCCTCAGCATTGGTGGTTCCTATAAGTATTAATAATTCCTGGAAATTGTTGCGTTATGGGAAATTTCCCATGGGACTTGGAGCGCATTTACATTTTCAGGTGCATGCCCCGATCCCCAATACAGGCAAACACGAAGAGATCATTGCAAGAACAGAGGAAGCCATAAAGAAAGGAATTAAGACCCTATGACTGAACTCCAGATCATAGCTGCAACCGAAGCTTTTGTAAAAGACACCCTTAAAAACGCAGAAGGAGGTCATGATTGGTTTCATATCCAAAGAGTAGTGAACAATGCCCTTTTGATCGCAAAGGAGGAGAAAGTAGACATGATGGTCGTACGCCTTGGAGCGCTTCTCCATGATATTGCAGATCCCAAGTTCCATGACGGCGATGAAACCCTTGGGCCGGAAAAGGCTATGGCTTTCTTACACTCCCTGGGAATAACTAAAGATAGTATCGCGCATGTAACGCAAATTATTCGAAACATTTCGTTCAAGAACTCCCTGGAGCGCTATCAAAAAGAACCTTTTAACTCTCCGGAATTACAAGTGGTACAAGATGCAGACCGGTTAGATGCTATCGGAGCTATTGGTATTGCCCGCGCATTCAATTATGGCGGGTTTAAAAACAGACAACTGTATAATCCTGAGATTGCTCCAAATCCTAAACTGGATAAAGAAGCCTATAAAAACTCCGAAAGCCCTACTATTAACCATTTCTATGAGAAATTGTTATTGCTTAAAGAGCAAATGCACACGAAAACGGGCAAAAAAATAGCGGAAGGCCGGCATAAATTCATGTTGGATTATCTAGATCAGTTCTTTTTGGAATGGAACGGTTGACGGTGTACAACACCCAAACCCTTGAAGAACATAGTACCAAAAAGTAGTGATAAAGCCTTATTACATCCAGGCGTACAGCCAATCAAAGGCCGGAAAATGTAGAAGATTCTACTGCAGGAGACCTGGCTAAGTTGCGTTTTCAAGTGTAAGGTGTAAACGTCTTTTTAAGAAGTGCAATGGCCCATTTATTAATTTGTTAGTTAACGTGAATAATGGATAAGCTTTCAGATTGAATTTTTCTTTTCCCCAACCCTAAAGCCTGCCTGTCGGCAGACAGGGGAGTAAAAATTCTGAGAAACCATGGAATCTCAAGAAAATCTTTGCCCTTTAGGGCTAGGGAAATAAGATTTTCAGCCACAAATGTCTTATCCTTTATTCACATTAGTTATTACCCTCATGATCGCCTTTAACAGTATCTTTAGGTTGGCTAATACTTCGCTAAAATGTTATCAAAGCAAGAAAAGATTGCGCTTAGAAGTCAATTGTTCCGTCATTTGGATGGGATTGTCACTGCTCCCTCTGCCTATGTCTTGAAAGAACATGGAATAACCGATTATCTCCTACATAAGAAAACGGCGACCTTAGAGGAATTGACCTCCACCTTTAAAGCCAATAATGGCTATCTTAATGTGGCCCTAAGGGTGCTTTGCTCCCAGGGCTGGCTAACACAACGGATAGATAACAGTAAAGATGAAGTTCTATTTTCAATAAATGATGTGTCAGAGTTTGCGTTCCAACATTTTGGCTTGTACAAAGAGGCCGTTGAACTCCTTCAGTTTTCAGAAAAGTACCATGCAAGGAAGTTTCGGGTAGAACCTTTTTTAAAACTGAAAAAGCTATACCATCACTACAAGAATAATTTTGGAATCCGCCTTTCTTCAAAAGCTTCTGAAAAGGCCATTCAGCAACAGATGTTATATCATGTAGAGGGCATACTACTTGGCCCCACTTTAGTGCTTTTGGGTATGAGCGGAATGTTTCATAAATACTTCATGGAAACACGATTCAAGGCGGAGGAATTCCATGAGAATGCAAAAAATTTTGAACAACTGCTCGACATACTTACAGCGCTTGGCTTATTCAACAAATCGAACGATTCCTTTCAATTTACAGAGAAAGGGATGTTCTTCGCAAAAAGGGCAAGTGCATATGGCGTAACCGTTTCTTATATTCCAACATTGCGAAAACTGGATGAGCTATTGTTTGGAAATCCAATGATTCTTGAAAAAACTGTTGGTGAATCCCTGGAAAGACATGTGGATAGAGAAATGAACGTATGGGGAAGCGGAGGAGCCCATGCCTCCTACTTTAAGGTCATAGATGAGATTATCATAACTATTTTCAACAAACCCACTGAAGAACAGCCCAAAGGCATATTGGATATGGGCTGCGGCAATGGGGCATTTCTACAACACCTGTTTTCAGTAATCGAAAGCCAGACACTGCGTGGTAGCATGCTTGATGAATATCCTTTACTATTGATTGGGGTAGACTTTAATGAAAAAGCGCTGGAAGTATCAAAAAGGAACCTGATACAGGCCGAGATATGGGCTAAAATTATTTGGGGGGATATTGGCAATCCAGAAGCTTTGGTCGCCGACCTAGATCATAAATATGGTTTAAAGTTGGATGAACTATTGAATGTTCGGACTTTTTTGGATCATAATCGAATCTGGGAAGCACCCAAGAACACCCAAAAACTTAGGGTCAGTTCTTCAACCGGCGCCTATGCTACCAAGGGAAAACGAATCAACAACAATTTGGTTTCTGAATCCTTAAAAGAGCATTTTAAAAAATGGGCGCCCTACTTAAAGAAATTCGGGCTACTCCTTATTGAACTACATACAGTTCCACCGGAAGTGGTGGCAGGTAATTTGGGCAAAACAGCAGCAACAGCCTATGACGCCACACATGGGTATTCTGACCAGTATATCCTTGAAATTGAAGAATTCAATTTAGTATTGAAAGAAGCAGGCTTTGCACAAGATCCTGATGAATTCAGAAAATTTCCAGACTCCAATTTGGCCTCAGTATCCATTAATTTGCTAAAATCAACATAAAGACCCCGTTCTACGCGGAATGGGACGGAAAGCTTTAGGCTTTCTGAACAGTGTTCGCCTTGTTTTTTTTGTATTTTTCCGTCACCTCAAATTGTAGTTTTTATGAAGCATCTGGTTACTTTGTTGTTTTTGTTTTTCCTTACTACAATGAACGGTCAGGAGTGGCAACTTCTTTATCAAAATGACGAAAATGGAAAGGCTGTCTTTGGGGAGTTAAACAATCTTAAAAAGGCAGTACGAAGTGGAAAGGACATTCGAATAGCCTGGGGGTTTCAACATCCCGAAAAGCAAAAGGTTCGCGTGGAGCATATTGCTGATGCCGCTTTTCTTACCATCCAGAGTGATTCCATCGTCTATGCTCAAATTCGGCCTATTACGGGGCAAACCCCGGACTTTGAAAATTTTCAAATGCTGCTCAAAGAAAATTTGGAATGGATTTTTATTGGGGGAACCAGCGGAGCAATGGATACTATGATGCGCAATGTCATCACCGGTGAAATAATTAGTCATCAGCTGCGTACCTCCAATTTCAAGTGGTTTGTAAAAGACTAATCGTTTTGATTTTAGTGACTATCGAAGCAGTTTCTTTTTCAAATGCGCTTTGACCAATTCATTATTTGAAAGTTGAATTGCCCGTTCTAGTGTTTTTTTGAACGTCACCGTTCCAACTTCATGCTCCAACTCCGCTTTGATAGCGTAGAACAAAGCGTTGGAGCTAAAATCCAATGTTTTTCCCAATTGCCGAAGGCTGACGAGCGCTTTTTTTGCCCCATGTACTTTGCCATAGGGAAGTATTCTATTTAAGGCAA
Source organism: Flavobacteriaceae bacterium (assembly GCA_028277085.1). Classification (GTDB taxonomy): domain Bacteria; phylum Bacteroidota; class Bacteroidia; order Flavobacteriales; family Flavobacteriaceae; genus Croceivirga. The sequence goes on along the minus strand of JANQHL010000275.1, from coordinate 3,610 downwards.
CCATTGGCGAGTATTGGTTGCGTAACAGCAGGTCATAGCACTTAAGAATACTTTTCCAATCCGTAGCTTCAAAGTTTTTGGCGGAGGAATGGTAGTAAGAAACCGCTGCCTCCAGGTGATAGTTGGAAGGGAATTTTGTCGTTTTATCTGCTTGTTCCAGATGGTTAAGGCCAATCTGAATCAGTTCTTGGCTGTATTTCGATCGGTCCTGATGTTCCAAATCCACCAGGCTACCCTCGTCATCCATTCTGGCGTCAAAACGGGCAGCATGGAAACACATTAAGGCGATGAGCGCTTCGAGGTTAGGATGTTGACAATACTTGTTTTCACGCAGCAGTAATGCCAATCGCATCGCTTCATAGCAAATGTCTTTCTTAAGTATTTGTGACCCTGAAGTAGTGGCATAGCCTTCTGAGAAAAGCAGATAAATAACATGGAGTACAATAAAGAGTCGGGATTGCAATCCCATTTCTACCGGGGTTTTTACAATTTGCACCTGCTCTTTAAACCTTTTTTTTGCTCGTGTAAACGCCTTGGCAACGGCCTCTTCCTTTTTAAGTAAAGCTTCTGCTAATTCCTTGTTGCTAAAACCCCCTATGAGTTTTAAACTTAATATGATCTGTTGTTCCGCAGAAAGTACCGGATCGCAGCAAGCAAAGATCATTTTTAACTGACTATCTGTGATTTCCTTGCAGGTAGCTACTTCATGATCATAGGCTCTATCTTCCGGAATAGTAGCGTCTGAGTAATATTGATTTTTCCTTGTTCTTCTAAGCTGGTCTATTATGGCATTGTTAGCTACTCTAACTAACCAGGCCGTTGGATGATCTGGTACATTTTGATACCCCCAAATACGCATTGCTTTAATAAAGGTATCTTGGACGGCATCTTCTATACCCTCAAGATAGGTTGTACCAAACTTATTGGTAAGTATCGCCACCAGTTTTCCGTATTCATTCCGGAAAAGATGCTCTATTGTATGTGTTATTCCCTGTTGCATGCATAAAAAAGCCTGGCAGTACCAGGCTTTTCATTTACTTAGTTTTAGGTATGGTCGTCCAAAGATAAGATTTCCCGAACTTCAACATTACTCCCTTCATAATCGAAAATGGGACACCCTTTAGACATCTCTGTTGCTTCATTCAGATCGTTGGCGGATACTATTAAATACCCCCCAACCATTTCTGCCCCTTCCGCGAAAGGTCCGTTTGTGACTACCTCTCCCCGGTTGTGTACTACGCGACCATCCTTGGCCAAGGGGAGCCCATCCAAGAGATGGCCTTTTTCTCTCAAGTTTCCCATCCATTTGAACCATACCTCCATATGTGCTTGTTTTTCCTCTTGGGACAGTTTCTGGAAGGATTCGTCACCGCCCCGGAATAGATACAAAAAATTACTCATTACTTTTCTTTTTATGCCTGCTAAGCAGACTGGTTTATATTATTGATTTCAGTCTTATGACGTAGCCCCCATTTTAAATTGGACACGCGGTTTAAAAATATTCAAAATAACATGAGTAATGGATAAAACATTTGTGGCCGAAAATCTTATTTCCCTAGCCCTGAAGCCCGCCTGCAGAACGGGCAGGGGCAAAGATTTTCTTGAAATCTGATGGTTCCCTGGAATTTTTACTCCCCTGTCTGCCGACAGGCAGGCTTTAGGGCAGGGGAAAAGAAAAATTCAATCTGAAAGCTTATCCATTTCCCATATCAAAACAATCGCAGCTGCCCTGCTTTATATTGCTCATGCAAATCCATTCGTAGGGATGGAAAGTGTCTTTCTGCAAAATACTTTTTCTTGGCCAATCGTGCCATTTCATGGATCTGTTCCGCTACTTTTCCTTCCCCTCTGCTGCGCAGGCCAAATCTACTATCATTGATGCTACCACCATGGCAGTCCTGAATAAGATGCAATACTTTTTCAGCCCTGTCCGGCATGGCCTTTCGTATCCAGTCCGTAAAAATTTGCCCAATGGCGCCGTTTAGTCGCACTACGGTAAAGCCAAAAGATCGCGCCCCGTGTTCCGCCGTTACTTTTGCCAACTTCATCAGTTCATGACTATTAATCCCCGGGATCATTGGCGCCAACATGGCGTTTACCGGAATTCCGTTTTCTGATAATGTCTTAACCGTCTGCAGTCTTTTCTTGATCGTAGTGGTTCTGGGTTCCAAAAGCCTTCGGGTCTTCTCGGAAAGCGAAGTGATGGAAACATTGATCCCTACTAATTGAAAATCGTTCAATTTTTTCAGAATATCCAAATCCCGAAGCACCAAAGCATTTTTGGTAATGATCCCAACAGGGTGTCTGTATTTATAAAATACTTCAAGACATTGACGGGTTATTTCGAATTGTTGCTCTGCTGGTTGATAACAATCTGTGTTTCCCGATAACACTACGGTAGCTGCCTTCCAGCTTTTTTTTCGTAACAACGCCTCCAGTAGCTGGGGCGCCTGTTTTTTCACCAAAATCTTACGCTCAAAATCAAGCCCTGCACTGTAGCCCCAAAACTCATGCGCATTTCTGGCGTAGCAATAGATGCAGCCGTGTTCGCAACCCTGGTACGGGTTCATGGAATATTCCATCCCTACATCAGGACTAGTGACTTTGTTTACGATGGTTTTTGGAAATATAGGAAGATATTCAGTACGTGTTGCTTCGGGAGATTCCCCCTCCACCCGGCAAAATTCTAAAAAGTCTTCACGCGTCTCGTAGACATGCTCCAAAAAACGGTTGTGGACATTCTGCTGGGCGCCACGCCCTTTTATGTAGGGTTTTGGTTTCAAAAAATGGATTTATTCCAAATTTATGGAAAAATCCAATAATTTACTCTTGCTCCAATACCATTTCACCGGAATTTCCGAAGATCAGTATTAGGTCCTGACTCTCAAAACTAAACCCAAATTGTGCAAAGGTCTGATCCGGTACTATGGCCGTTGTAATGGCTTCGTAAAATGCAGTTCCAAAGGTGGTGTCCGCTACTTCCGTGGTGGTAAATTCCAGGAGCGTCACCGTAGCGCCCTCTAGTTCATACCGGCCACTAAATTGATTTACTGAGGTATTCCCGGAAAAATTCCCATCGGTTGCAAAAGTGATCAGTATGCGTTCTTCAGAAGGTGATCTTTGCGTCAATGTTTCTTCGGAAACCTTTATGCTAACAATTCGCCATTGCCCTGAAAGGGGATTATTGGTAGTATCATCAGAAGAATCGCAGTTTACAACCAGTAAACAAAGCGTTACCCAACTAAAGATGTATTTGGAAATTCGAATCATTCGCTATAAAAACGTTACTTCTACCAACTGTTTTTTGCTTCCCCTTTTGGCATAAAACAATAGCTGTTGTTCGCTTCTATCAATTAGTGGCATGGACACCATTAGCGGTAAGCGCGCTTCCTGGTTGTCAATTATCTTTTCATAATCAATCTTCCCTTTTTCATCCAAAGAGATCACAAAAACATTCTTGTTCCTGCTTAAACCTTGCCTAAAAATTAGGCGTTCGTTATTAACTAACTGCGGATTTTCCGCAGCTGTGGAAATGAAAAAATAGGTCTTCCCATTTTTGCAAAAGGCGGAATACGAAGCATAGGCCCCATCTCCCTGTGTTACTTCGGCC
>JANQHL010000161.1 GCA_028277085.1 Flavobacteriaceae bacterium | reverse complement strand
GTTGGTACTCAAATATGGGAAGCTAATTCAAGGGATGCCCAATTATGTAAGTGTACACGCCAGTGGAATCCTCATTAGTGAAAAACCGTTGCACTGGTTTTCGGCAACAATGCTGCCGCCAAAGGGATTTGCCACCGTACACTTCGATATGATCATTGCCGAAGATGTGGGGCTGTACAAATTTGATGTGCTGGCGCAACGGGGCCTAGGGAAGATCAAGGATACTTTGGCCATTGTAGCCTGCAATCAACCGGAAAAAGCCAATTTTGATATTCATGATGTTAAGGAGTTCTACAAAGATCCTGTTATTAACCACCTGATAAAGACGGCGCAATGCATGGGGTGCTTCTATGTGGAATCGCCCGCCATGCGAATGCTGCTCAAAAAACTGGAGGTAGATAATTACCTGGGCCTGGTAGCGGCAAGTTCCATCATTCGGCCCGGGGTGTCCAAAAGTGGCATGATGCGGGAATATATTCTCAGGCATCGCAATCCGGGACGCACGGAAGAAAAAGCCCATCCGGTAATGCTGGACATCATGCCGGAGACCTATGGCGTAATGGTGTATCAGGAAGATGTGATCAAAGTAGCCCATTACTTCGCAGATCTGGATTTGGGAGAGGCAGATGTCCTTCGCAGAGGGATGAGCGGTAAGTTCCGGTCCCGGGAGGAATTTGAAAAAGTAAAGGATAAATTCAGGACCAATTGTTTGAAAAAGGGGTATTCCGAAAAACTGATTGATGAAATATGGTATCAGGTAGCCAGTTTTGCAGGCTATGCTTTTGCCAAAGGACATTCCGCTTCCTATGCCGTAGAGAGCTATCAGAGCCTTTTTCTGCGGGCTTATTTTCCGTTGGAGTATATGGTCGCCGTGCTGAACAATGGAGGAGGTTTTTATCGTTCCGAATTCTATGTGCACGAGGCACGGATGTTGGGGGCTACCATTCACCCTCCTTGCATTAACCAAAGTCATATTGCCAATGTGATCTATGGCACCCATATTTATTTGGGATTGATGTACCTACGGGATTTAGAGGAGCGAGTGATGCAGCGGCTGGTCTATGAGCGGGATACTCATGGCAAATTCGCTTCGCTTGAAGATTGTATTGATAGGGTAGGGATCTCTACAGAGCAGTTGAGTATTCTTATCCGGATTGATGCCTTCCGGTTTACAGGCATCAACAAACACGAATTGCTTTGGAAAGCCCACTTGCTATTAGGGAAAAGCAAACGTTTGGAGCATCCTAAACTTTTTGCCCCCAGGTACAGGAAGTTTACCATTCCTAAGCTACACACCACGCAATTAGAGACCGCCTTTGAACAGTGGGAGCTGTTGGGTTTTCCCTTATGCAGCCCATTTGATTTGTTGGCTGAACCTCCTGAAAACCAGAATGGGCAATGTGATTTGCAACGTTATTTGAATCATCATATTGATATTTATGGCTACCTGGTAACGGTAAAAAATACGAGTACCCACTCCGGGAAGCGCATGCATTTCGCTACCCTTATTGACCAGCAGGGGGAGGTTTTTGATACCGTGCTTTTTCCACCTGTAGCTGCCAAATACCACTTTCGGGGCAAAGGCATTTACCGTTTCTATGGGAAAGTGGTCAGTGAGTTTGGGTTTTTGAGTATTGAGGTCATCAAAATGCAGAAACAGGATTATATTCCGGATCCGAGATATGCCGATATGAAGACAGGGAACTTAAAACGGCTATCTTCTTCATGGAACGCGAAGGAATAGCCAAAAATTCCTCTTTTGCTTCGTATCTTAGAGAGCATATTAGGAGTGTTATGAAGATTCGAATAAAGGACGATTCCGTCCGATTCCGTTTAACCAAAAGCGAGGTGAAAGCATTAGGCGAAGAAGGAAGGGTAGAAGCGTTGACCCATTTTGGTACCGCGGTTTTTGGATATGTTGTGGTATTGGATGCCGATGCCACGCAGCTCCATGCCGAGTTCAAGTATCAGAAAATCATCCTTTTTCTTCCCGAAAAGCTGGGAAAGAACTGGTTCGATGAGGACAGGGTAGGCTTTGAACATTTCCAGAAGATCAATCACAACCAAACACTACATCTTTTGTTGGAAAAGGATTTCACGTGTTTGGATAATACTACAGAAGACCAATCCGATAACTACCCTAATCCAAAATTACAGCCCAATCCTTAACACCTTCAAATGTCGACAACCCCAGCATCTAAACGCAACATTTCCTTAACCGGTGACATCCAGTTTACAGGTTTACAGCTTAACGATCCTATGGAAGTCTCTGCGGGAATGTTGGGGGTCAAAGAGGCGTTGCGGCATAGTGTTAAAGAGATGGGTATTGTACGTTCTATGCGTGCCTTGTTGGCCATGAACCAGGAAGAAGGATTCCGCTGTCCCAGTTGTGCCTGGCCGGTACCTGAAAAGCCTTCGCGTATCGCCGAATATTGTGAAAATGGCGCCAAAGCCTTAGCGGACGAAGCTACTTTGGAAACGGTAGATTCGAATTTTTTTCAAAAAAATTCTGTTGAGCAACTATCCCGCTTGAGTGACTATGAACTCAACAAACTCGGACGCTTAACAGTGCCCCTGGTATTACGCCCCGGAAAAGTACATTATGAACCTATTTCCTGGGAAGACGCTTATGCCGTAATTGCAAAAGAATTGAAAAGTCTGGATTATCCGGATGAAGCCATTTTTTACACTTCCGGACGCTCCAGTAATGAAGCGGCTTTTTTGTACGGGATGTTTGCCCGGGCCCTTGGGACCAATAATATGCCCGATTGCTCTAATATGTGCCATGAATCTTCCGGAGTAGCACTGTCCCAAACCCTGGGGATCGGAAAAGGTTCTGTTACCGTGGATGATTTGTATGGGGCAGAGGTTGTGCTGATCGTAGGTCAAAATCCGGGAACAAACCACCCGCGAATGCTGGCCGCTTTGGAAAAATGCAAGAAAAATGGAGGAAAGATCATCAGTATCAATCCGTTAGCGGAAACCGGACTGGTCAAGTTTAAAAACCCGCAAAAAGTAGGAGCCATGTTGGGGAGCGGTACCGCGATTGCGGATATTCACCTTCAGTTAAAGATCAACGAAGATATCGCCCTGGCGAAATTACTCTTAAAAGAACTGGTGGCCAGAGATGGGGAGACGGGATCTGTCTTTGATCATAATTTTATCCAAAGTAAGGTAGCAGGTTACCAGGCGTTGTTAACGGATCTGGAACAGTATGATGCTACCGAGCTTATGGAAAGGACCGGAGTGGGCAAAGAAAAAATCACCCAAACAGTAGAACTGCTGGCTTCAAAATCCAATATTATCATTTGCTGGGCCATGGGGATCACGCAGCATAAAAATGCTGTTGCCACTATCCAGGAATACGTTAATATTTTATTGCTGAAAGGCGCAATTGGGAAACCCTTTGCCGGTACTTGCCCTGTTCGGGGGCATAGCAATGTACAAGGGGACCGAAGTGTTGGCATAATGCATTATGTGAGTAAAGAACTCAACCAACGCATTACGGATCATCTTGGTTTTGATCCACCCACAGTGGCAGGCTATGATACCGTGGGCGCTATCAAAGCCATGCATGAAGGCAAGGCCAAAGTATTTATATGCCTGGGCGGTAATTTTGTAATGGCTGCTTCGGATACTGCCTATACTGCTAAAGCGATTCAAAATTGCAGGCTCACTGTGCAAGTAAGTACAAAGCTCAATCGCAGCCATCTGGTTACCGGAGAAACGGCGCTGCTCTTGCCCACATTTGGGCGTTCGGAAAAGGATATGAAGCAAGGGCAGTTACAGTTTCTGACGATGGAAAGTAGCACTGGGAAGGTGCGTCGCAGTAAGGGGCTGTTGCAACCAGTATCCGAGCATATTAAGAGTGAGCCGGAAATTATCGGGATGCTGGCACACACCTATTTTGAAGGCAAACATTCTATGCCCTGGAAAGCATTGGCCTTTGATTATGTTGCGATTCGGAAGTTAATTGATAAAACGATAAAAGGGTTTAAAGATACCGACCAACGCTCCAAAGGATTTGGATACTACTTACCCAATAATGCCAGAGCCGGGGATTTTAGCAAATTGCCTAATGGCAGGGCCAAACTTACGGTAAATCCATTGCCTGGACACGAGTTAAAAGAAGACGAACTCCTGCTAATGACGATTCGATCGCATGATCAGTTCAATACCACCATTTATGGGTTGCATGACCGGTATAGGGGAATATACAACGAACGAAGGGTCATTTTCTTGAACGCTAACGATATGGAGCAACGCGGGATCCAAAAATTCGAAGTACTTGATTTGGTAAGCAACTATGAAGGCAAGGAGCGAAGGGCGGAACACTTTCTGGCCATCCCTTATGATATCCCTGAAGGGAATGCAGCGGCTTATTTTCCTGAAACTAACTTTTTAGTACCCATAGACGAATTTGCCGATAAGAGTCGCACACCCATTAGCAAGTCCATTAAGATCACTTTGGAAAAGCGGTAGAGTTATAGCATGCATGATGCTGTTTTCATATTACCTTGGCTAGTACAATATGTGATCAATCCTTTTCAATAACCTCTTCCAAAATTTTCCCATCATTGTCCAGCACAAGATTGACCTCTTCATCACCTTTTTCCAGTTGCACCCGATACCTCAAAGAATCCCCTTCTTTCACATAGGCAACACGATCTATTTCAAAGCCTTTATGTCGTTCCAATAGCATACGCTCTACTTCTTCAGGAATCGGATCCTGGTAGGGAATGGTGTTGTCAAATCGTCTTGCCGGGATAGCTTCTTGTTTTCGCTCTATAAACTGATTGGGACCATTTGGGGTTTTTACCAGATCAAAAGCATCATAAAGTTCCCCGACTGCAGTGTAGGATTCAAACGATAAGCGATCTCCAGCGATCGTAATTACCTGAAACAGTTGGGTGTTTTCGGCCGCTCTGTCCCTTTCCGCTTCCCAACCTTCCCAGGCATTTGGCCGTAGTCCATACATTTTGCCCCCACTAACAGAAACCACATATACCGTTCCGGTTTGGTCTCTAAGATTTACACCTTCCAATACATTTTCTCCCGGGGAAACCCTGCCTCTGGCATAGCTATGATCGTGTCCTTGTAACACAAGATCTACCTTATATTTATCAAAAAGGGGTTTCCAAAGTTCCCGTAGTTTCGGATTATCCCGACCTGCTGAAGCGGAAAACAAAGGATGGTGAAAAGTAACCACCTTCCATTTCTGAGTAGTGCTAGCAAGCACTTCTTCGAGCCATTCGGTTTGTTTTTCGTATTGTTCATTACTGTTAAGCCCGATAATCCTCGTATCCTGATAGTCCATATAATATATCGTCTCTTTCAAACCTTCCGGGCCATTTTGCGGTAGTGTAAATTGCGAATTCCATTGTGCGGACAAGCTTCGGATCCTATTCGCCTGTTCGGTTGCATTCAAAGGACGATATTCATGATTCCCGGGGATCGGAAATGCAGGCAGGGTGGCATGAATCCAACCTCCTGCATCGAACCATTCCTGCCATTCTTGCTCACGATGTGCATTATTCACTAAATCTCCGGCATGGATAATAAAACTGGCATCAGGGGCTTTTTTGTAACCTTCCCGGATGAGACGGGACCACAATTCCAAAATGAAGTTTTGGGTATCCCCAACATAAAGAAAGGAAAATGACTTGGTTTTAGAAGCACTGGCGGTGCGGAATTGAATCCACTCGCTCCAGCGCTTTCCATCACCTACGCGATAGGCGTAAGTGGTATCGGCTTGTAAATCGGAGAACACTACGGAATGATAGTTTGAAATTAGCCCGGCGGTCAACACCTCAGACCCATCAAAGGTGATTGTATTTGCCTTTAACGTCCTTGCATTACGCCAGAATTTGGGAGCCGCCGTGGCAATGGCGATTTCGGCGAAAGCCGTATCAATTTCAGTGTTGGTGCGCCAGGTAGCACTTGCTGTTGTGGCCGGATTCTCTCCCAAGCTTAAAACAATGCGATCCGGATACCGTGTTGGGGTACTCCATTCCTCCTCAAATAAGGGCGCCTCGTATACTCTCGGTTCCTGGGACTGAGCGCCTGGCAATATCATCAATCCAAATACAATCGACAAAAGAAGTGCTTTGTTCATGAGTGAATTTTTAAAATTATGAACCAGCCCCGAAGCATAGGAATCGCCGAAGTTTGATCAGGATGAAAATCAGCACTCCAAATTTAGGGATGGTAGAGGGCATTTTGCCATCAATAGTAAAGAACGTGCTTGTCGGTATTATTTAAAAGCGGGTATTCCCGTAATGTCTGCTCCGGTAATCAATAAGTGAATATCGTGGGTGCCTTCATAGGTGATGACACTTTCAAGATTCATCATATGCCGCATTATCGAATACTCTCCGGTGATTCCCATACCTCCCAAGACTTGACGGGCCTCTCGTGCTATTTTTAAGGCCATATCCACGTTGTTTCGTTTCGCCATAGAGATCTGGGCAGTAGTGGCTTTCCCTTCATTTTTCAATTGTCCCAGGCGGAAGGCAAGCAGTTGCGCTTTAGTGATCTCAGTAATCATTTCGGCCAATTTCTTTTGTTGCAACTGGAATCCGGCTATGGGTTTGCCAAATTGGGTACGCTCCTTGGCATACCGCAATGCAGTATCATAACAGTCCATGGCTGCTCCGATAGCCCCCCAGGCAATACCATAACGTGCAGAATCCAGGCAGCCCAGCGGAGCGCCCAATCCACTTTTCCCGGGCAACAGGTTTTCTTTAGGAACTTTTACATTGTCAAAGATCAACTCTCCGGTTGCTGAAGCCCGCAACGA
>JANQHL010000039.1 GCA_028277085.1 Flavobacteriaceae bacterium | reverse complement strand
CTCTGGAAGAAGATGATTACCAATAGTATTGGCAATAGGATGTTTCTTTTTAACATATTGTATATCAGTGTTTTATCTGCTTACGTAGAAATAATCGCTGTCTGTTATTCTGCCTTGGTCGGTATCGTATTCAAATATATAAAAATATACTCCCGCCGGTAGGAAATCATCTACACTTAAGGTTGACCTACCTCTTGATCTGCCATCAAAAACATTATTGATGTTATTGTACCCTGAGCCCTCATAAACAGCAACACCCCAACGATTGAATATTTTCAAGGTGTTGTTCCTTGCATTTTCCACTCCTCTGATAAATAGGAAATCGTTTCTTCCATCACCATTTGGGGTAACCAGTTGGTTTACCTCTATGGCATCCTCAGATGGTGGGGGAAGCGGATCATCTATAGGATCCAAATAATCCGGGGTACCGTCTTCGTCGGTATCGTCATCGGTAGGGTCGCCATCTCCATCGGCATCTTCATCGGGCGTGTCGATCCCATCTCCGTCATCGTCAACATCACGGTAGTTTACATCTCCCTCGCCATCAGTGTCTGGCAAATCATTTGCAGGATCATCAATCTCATCATTCACATCAAAACCATCCGCTACATCACTGCCTTCATAACCATCATCTAAACCATCATTGTCCGTATCGATACCTGTAAAGGTTTGATCCGGTTCCCCGTCTTCATTAAAATCGTTCCCTTCGTTGTTGTCAAAAACCAAGTCGTTATCACTGTCATCATCGCGATAGTCAGGGGTGGTATCCTCATCGGTGTCCTCTGGAGTAACCCCTTCATCCCCTGTACCCTCATAGGCATCATCCAAACCATCATTGTCTGTATCATTCCCCGTAGGTGGAACATAACCATCAGTGAGCTGCCCTTCTACATTGTCCGGGATACCGTCATCATCACTGTCGATGTCCAAACTATCGGCACGACCATCACCATCGGTGTCTATACTTCCGTCGCCTTCCACAGTATCCAGGATACCGTCATTGTCATCATCAATATCCACTACGTCGGGTACCCCATCGTCATCGGTGTCGTCTCCGTTATCCGGATCCAAATAGTCCGGGGTACCGTCGTCATCCGTATCGTCATCGGTAGGGTCACCATCTCCATCGGCATCTTCATCGGGAGTGTCGATCCCATCTCCATCATCGTCAACATCGCGGTAGTTTACATCTCCCTCGCCATCAGTGTCTGGCAAATCATTCGCCGGATCATCGATCTCATCATTCACATCAAAACCATCCGCTACATCACTGCCTTCATAACCATCATCTAAACCATCATTGTCCGTATCGGTGCCGGTTGGCGTCTGATCCGGAACTCCATCTTCGTTAAAGTCATTCCCTTCGTTATTGTCCGGTACCAAATCGTTATCACTGTCATCATCGCGATAATCAGGAGTGGTATCTCCATCCGTATCCTCCGGAGTAATACCCTCGTCGCCGGTGCCCTCATAGGCATCATCCAAACCATCATTGTCTGTATCATTCCCCGTAGGCGGAACATAACCATCAGTGAGCTGCCCTTCTACATTGTCCGGGATACCGTCATTATCACTGTCGATGTCTAGAAAATCCGGTTTACCGTCGGAATCGGTATCAACGGGCGTTAGTCCTTCTCCTGAGCCAGGGTGGTCCTCATAGTGATCGTCTAGCCCATTTCCATCGGCATCTACTCCACAGGGTGCTAGGAAATCCGCATCTGTTTGTGCCTCAACATTATCTAGAATTCCATCGTTATCACTATCAATATCCAATTGATTTGGTATACCGTCACCATCCGCGTCTCCACAGAGTACGGGTGACAAACTAAGTACTATTGCGTTACCTATTACGGGACTTGTCGTAAAAAATCTTACTCGAGTTGCTGGTCCGGTGGATCTCCAAATGTAATCCTCACTATTACTAATAGAAGCATCTGTGCTATTCTCAATAAAGTATTCATTTCCCTGATTACCTTCAACTACCCCAGGAGGTATATTACTTATTTGTTCATAAGGAACACCATCTAAAACAATTATCCCATCCCTAACAAAAGCACCTAGTCCAAAAGAATGTCCCGCCTTAACTATTACAGGAACCGTTCCGGAAAACTCAAACTCAATGGGAAATCCATCGCCAACTACAAATTGGAAACCACTTGTACTGGCTCCTTGAACACTTACCAATATACTTCCCGGCGGTAACCCAAATTTTGTGCTTAAGTCTACGTCTTGTCGGGATAGGCTACCATCCAACACACCATTAGGAAAACCAAAATCGGTAAATGTTATGGCTTCGAAAGAACTCATCCCACATTCCATAATATCCGTAATCCCATCATTATCGTCATCAATATCAATATTATCAGGAACCCCGTCATTATCAGTATCCGTGTAGACAGTGTTTGTTAAGTCTTTTTCTATTGAATCATAGGAAATTAAGAAAGGATATGCAAAAAGCATAAACAGTATGGTAAAGACAACTGCATATCTTTTTCTACCGAAAAATAAAAAGGTAATTTTTTCCATAAATGATAGTTTCTCCTAAACATATCACCATGGCAGTTGCAGGCTTCTTTAATTAAGATTGGGCGTAATCTAAGGTATGCAATATATCTATTTCCGAAAATTATCGGAACCTTAAATCCCGCATATTGGTGTAAACTCCTGTTTTACTCGATTAAATGCGAAATTTTCATCATATCCTATTTACGAAAGTTCCCACGGCATAGATGGTTTGTCCTAAAAAAATCGATGTAATTCATAATTCAGTGCCGAAAATATCCCATTAGTTATAAGTAAAATCGTATTCTTTTAACATTTTATCCCCTATGTATTAACAATTATTCGCCTGTTTTTCCGAGACGTTAGGTTTGCCGTATTTTTGCACAAATTTTTTTGAATGGTTTTTGAAAAAGAAATTGCCAAAAGGCGAACTTTTGGAATCATTTCCCATCCAGATGCGGGGAAAACTACGTTAACCGAAAAGCTGCTTTTGTTTGGGGGAGCTATCCAGGAAGCTGGTGCCGTTAAAAGTAACAAGATCAAAAAATCGGCAACAAGTGACTTCATGGAAATTGAGCGTCAACGGGGAATTTCTGTGGCAACCTCTGTACTTGCCTTCAACTACAAGAATAAAAAGATAAACATCCTGGATACCCCAGGACATAAAGATTTTGCAGAAGATACTTTTAGAACCCTAACTGCTGTAGACAGTGTGATCGTAGTAATTGATGTGGCGAAAGGAGTTGAAGAGCAGACTGAAAAACTAGTAGCAGTTTGCCGGATGCGTAAGATCCCAATGATTGTCTTCATCAACAAGCTGGATCGGGAAGGAAAAGATGCGTTTGATCTTCTTGACGAGGTTGAACAAAAACTGGGGCTTTCCGTAACTCCCCTGAGTTTCCCGATCGGAATTGGTTATGATTTTAAGGGTATTTACAATATCTACGAAAAGAATATTAATCTGTTTAGCGGCAGCAACAAACAGCAGGTGGAGGCGACCATAGCATTTGATGATATTTCAAATCCTGATCTGGAAAAGATCATTGGCGAATCTTCGGCGAATGAGTTGAGAGAGCATTTGGAACTGGTAGAAGGAGTCTATCCGGAGTTTGATCAATCAGCCTATTTAAGTGGCGAATTGCAACCCGTCTTTTTTGGATCAGCGCTCAATAATTTTGGCGTACGAGAGCTTTTGGACTGTTTTATTGAGATTGCGCCTTCCCCAAAAGCGAAGATGGCAGAGGAACGTCTTGTAAATTCTAACGAGGAAGACTTTTCCGGTTTTGTATTTAAAATCCATGCCAATATGGATCCCAAACACCGGGATCGCCTAGCCTTTATCAAAATTGTTTCCGGTACGTTTGAACGGAATACGCCCTATCTTCATGTCCGATTGGATAAAAAGCTTAAGTTTTCCAGTCCCAATGCTTTCTTTGCCGAAAAGAAAGCCATTGTGGATGTTTCGTATCCAGGCGATATTGTAGGCCTTCACGATACCGGAAATTTTAAGATTGGAGATACGCTCACCAGCGGTGAAAAACTGCACTACAGAGGGATACCCAGTTTTTCCCCGGAACACTTCAGATACATCAATAATGCAGATCCTTTGAAGGCTAAACAACTAAATAAGGGTATTGACCAATTAATGGATGAAGGAGTAGCACAATTATTTACCTTAGAGTTGAATGGCAGAAAGGTAATTGGTACGGTAGGTGCCCTACAATATGAAGTAATTCAGTACCGCCTGGAACATGAATACGGGGCAAAATGCACATATGAGAACTTTCCCGCCCATAAGGCTTGTTGGGTACATCCTGACGAAGACAATCCCGAATTCCAGGAATTCAAACGGGTAAAACGGAAGTTCTTGGCCAAGGATAAAAGTGGACAATTGGTGTTTCTTGCAGATTCTGCCTTTTCGCTTCAAATGACACAACAGAAGTATCCAGCGGTACAGCTTCGATTTACTTCGGAAAAATAAGTACGGTGTATCTATCAATTAATTCTACCTGTTTCCTACTGGATTTTTGTACATTGTTGGTAATTAACCAATTAAAATGATTATGACAACAAACGGAATTAACAAGCCCCCTGTTTGGTTTTGGGTGGTGAGTGCAATTGGCCTTTTATGGAATCTGACAGGTGTTTACAGCTATCTGAATTCCAAATTAAATAAGGTGGCGATGTTAGAAGCGCTGACACAAGAGCAACGAGCGCTTTTTGAAGGTATCCCTGCCTGGGCAACGGCCGCTTTTGCCATAGCTGTATTTTCAGGCGCCCTAGCCTCAATTGGATTGCTGATACGAAAAAAATGGGCCTACCCTTTGTTTATCGTATCACTCATTGCAGCCGTACTGCAGTTCATCAACTGGCTTTTTCTGCAAAATGCGGGAGAAGTATATGGAGGGCAGGCTTACGTAATGCCTGTTTTAGTAGTGGTAGTCGGAGTTTTTTTAATCTTCTTTTCCAAAAGCGCCCGGCAAAAAGGTTGGTTGGGTTAAACCTGAAGTAAAGAAAAAGCCCCGTTGGATCGGGGCTTTTTTCATTTATTATGCTTCTCCTGTCGGACCAAAATTCAAGGGAATAGCAGGCTGTTCATAATCCTTAATAGTACCATGTGCCTGTTCGAAACGGTTGACATTGTCATTCAACGCTTTCAGGAACTTTTTGGCGTGCTGAGGTGTTAGTATTATCCTACTTTTCACCTTAGCTTTTGGTGCTCCGGGCATTAGGCTAATAAAATCAACCACAAATTCAGATACAGAGTGATTGATGATGGCCAGGTTGGAATACGTTCCTTCTGCCAGCTTCTCATCCAGCTCTATATTGATCTGTTTTTGATGTTGCTTTTTCTCCTCCATCCGGTCTATTAGAATTTGAACTCCTCTTTCCGCGCCATGATCTCATCATATTCCTCTTTGGAACCCACAATGATGTTATCATAATCCCGCATTCCAGTTCCGGCAGGTATTTTGTGACCGACGATCACATTTTCCTTCAAACCTTCAAGTGTATCCACCTTGCCACTTACTGCAGCTTCATTCAATACCTTCGTGGTTTCCTGGAAGGAAGCCGCAGAGATAAATGATTTCGTCTGCAAAGAAGCCCGGGTAATTCCTTGTAAGATAGGGGTCGCCGTTGCGGCAACAGCATCCCTTGCGCTTACTAAGGTCTTATCTGATCGCTTCAGCAAGGAATTCTCATCCCGAAGCGCTCTGGCGGAAATTATTTGTCCCGCTTTCAGGCTTTCCGAATCACCGGCATCTTCCACGACTTTCATACCAAAAATCTCATCATTTTCTCGAATAAAATCATCTTTATGAACCAATTGGTTTTCCAGGAAAATAGTATCACCGGCATCTTCGATTCGGACTTTTCGCATCATTTGACGTACTACGACTTCAAAGTGCTTATCATTGATCTTAACCCCCTGTAAACGATATACTTCCTGCACTTCGTTCACCAAGTACTGCTGCACTGCAGAAGGCCCTTTTATCGCCAAAATGTCTTCAGGGGTAATAGAACCATCCGATAATGGCATTCCAGCACGTACGTAGTCATTTTCCTGTACCAAAATTTGGTTGGAAAGCTTCACTAGGTACTTCTTAACTTCTCCCAGCTTGGACTCAATGATGATTTCACGATTTCCTCTTTTGATCTTACCAAAGGAAACCACACCATCAATTTCGGATACCACTGCAGGATTTGAAGGGTTTCTGGCCTCAAACAATTCGGTTACTCGTGGTAAACCACCGGTAATATCCCCTGCCTTAGCCGATTTACGAGGAATTTTCACCAAGGTTTTACCTTCCTTGATTTTCTCTCCATTGTTCACCATTAAGTGCGATCCAACAGGAAGCGTATATGAACGAAGGGTTTCCCCTTTTCCATCTTTAATGAGTAATGTAGGAATCAGTTTCTTATTTCTACTTTCCGAAATTACTTTTTCCTGGAAACCGGTCTGTTCGTCAATTTCTACCTGATAGGTTACCCCTTGTTCAATATTCTCGTAGGCAATTTCCCCTGTGAATTCTGAAACAATCACACCGTTATAAGGATCCCATTGACAAATAACATCCCCCTTCTTGATTTTACCACCATTTTTTACAAACAGTTGTGATCCATAGGGTATATTATTGGTACTTAATACTATACCCGTCTTCTCATCTACAACTTTGATTTCTGAAGTTCTCGAGATTACAATGTTGGCCTTTTCACCCTCACTATTTTCCCCTACTACGGTTCTCAAATCCTCAATCTCCGCAACACCTTCAAATTTTGCCTCAAGTTTATTCTCTTCAGAAATGTTCCCGGCAATTCCTCCTACGTGGAAGGTTCGTAAGGTAAGCTGAGTCCCTGGTTCTCCAATGGACTGAGCAGCTACCACACCAACTGCCTCACCACGTTGCACCATTTTATTGGTTGCTAAGTTCCTACCGTAACATTTGGCACAAATTCCTTTTGAAGCCTCACAAGTTAAAGGCGAACGCACTTCTACCTTATCTATAGGGGAAGCCTCTATTTTTCGCACCTCCTCTTCGGAAATCTCCTGGCCTGCGGCAACTAATAACTCTTCTGTCAACGGGTGATACACATCGTGGAGGGAAACCCGCCCGAGAATACGCTCTCCAAGGGTTTCCACTATTTCTTCATTCTTTCGAAGCGGTTCTACTTCAATCCCTCTTAAGGTGCCACAGTCTTCTATATTGATAATCACATCCTGTGAAACATCAACCAATCTTCGGGTCAGGTATCCGGCATCTGCAGTCTTTAATGCAGTATCCGCAAGACCTTTCCGCGCCCCGTGTGTAGAAATAAAGTATTCCAGAATAGAAAGTCCTTCCTTAAAGTTGGAAAGGATAGGGTTTTCAATGATCTCGCCTCCCCCAGCGGTAGATTTCTTAGGCTTTGCCATAAGTCCTCGCATACCGGTTAACTGACGAATCTGTTCTTTCGACCCCCTAGCTCCCGAATCCAACATCATATACACCGAGTTAAATCCTTGCTGATCTTCACGGATACGTTTCATAGCCAACTCGGTCAACATGGCATTGGTGGACGTCCATACATCAATTACCTGATTGTAGCGCTCATTGTTGGTAATCAGACCCATGTTGTAGTTCATCATAATACCATCAACCTGCTCATTAGCATCCACAATCATCTCATTCTTTTCTGCAGGGATAATAATATCTCCAAGACTAAAGGACAATCCGCCCTTGAAGGCAAATTCATATCCCATGGTCTTTATCTTATCCAAAAACTCAGATGTACGCGGTACATCCGTTACGGCAAGGACATCTCCAATAATGCTTCGCAGCGCTTTCTTGGTCAATACCTTGTTGATATACCCGGCTTCTTCCGGCACTACCTCGTTGAACAATACACGACCTACAGTAGTCTCAATGATTTGATTTACCAACTCTCCAGCTTCATTGAAGTCTTTGGTTCGCACCTTGATACTGGCATTTAGTTCTACCCGTTTCTCGTTAAAGGCAATGACCACTTCTTCCGGAGAATAGAAGGTTAAGCCCTCTCCCTTAACCGTATATTGATCATCAGTAAGACGTTTTTTAGTCATATAGTAGAGTCCCAAAACCATATCCTGAGAAGGTACCGCAATAGGAGAACCATTTGCGGGGTTCAAAATGTTTTGGGAAGCCAACATCAACATCTGCGCTTCCAAAATAGCTTCCGGCCCTAACGGCAAATGCACAGCCATCTGGTCACCATCAAAGTCCGCATTAAACGCGGTACAAGCAAGTGGGTGAAGACGGATGGCTTTACCTTCGATCAATTTAGGCTGGAACGCCTGGATTCCCAGACGGTGCAAGGTGGGTGCCCTGTTCAATAATACAGGGTGCCCTTTAATCACATTGTCCAGGATATCCCAAACTACGGGTTCCTTTTTATCAATGATCTTTTTGGCGGATTTCACCGTCTTGACAATACCTCTTTCAATCAATTTGCGGATTACAAAAGGTTTGTACAGTTCGGCAGCCATGTCCTTAGGAAGACCACATTCATATAAATTCATTTCGGGCCCAACAACGATCACAGAACGTGCAGAATAATCAACACGCTTACCCAACAAGTTTTGACGGAACCGCCCTTGTTTTCCTTTAAGTGAATCTGAAAGTGATTTTAATGGTCGATTAGACTCTGTTTTGACTGCAGAAGCCTTCCTTGTGTTATCAAATAAAGAATCCACAGATTCCTGTAGCATTCTTTTTTCATTTCTCAAAATCACCTCAGGTGCTTTGATCTCCATTAAACGCTTTAATCGGTTGTTTCGGATGATCACCCTTCGGTAGAGATCGTTAAGATCAGAAGTAGCAAAACGACCACCATCCAAAGGCACCAAGGGTCGTAATTCAGGCGGAATTACGGGAATAACCTTCATGATCATCCATTCCGGACGATTCTCCCGATTGTCCTGAGACTCCCGTAACGCTTCTACCACCTGAAGTCGCTTTAAGGCTTCGGTTTTACGTTGTTTGGAAGTTTCAGTATTCGCCTTGTGCCGAAGTTCATAGGACAATTGTTCCAAATCGATCCTGCTCAATAGATCGATCAAGCACTCCGCTCCCATTTTGGCAATGAACTTATTTGGATCGGTATCTTCCAAATACTGGTTCTCGGCCGGAAGGGTATCCATAATGTTCAGATATTCCTCCTCCGTTAAAAAGTCCATTTTTTTGATTTCCTCTCCTTCTGCCCCTTTTGCAATTCCAGGCTGGATAACCACATACCGTTCATAGTAGATGATCATATCCAGTTTCTTGGAAGGAAGACCCAAAAGGTATCCTATTTTATTGGGTAGGGAACGGAAATACCAAATATGGGCTACAGGCACTACAAGGTTGATGTGACCCACACGATCCCGACGTACCTTTTTCTCCGTTACCTCAACTCCACAACGATCACACACAATACCCCTATAACGGATTCTCTTGTATTTTCCACAGGCACATTCGTAGTCTTTTACCGGACCAAAAATACGCTCGCAGAAAAGGCCATCACGTTCCGGCTTGTGCGTACGATAGTTAATAGTTTCAGGCTTTAATACCTCTCCCCTGGACTCTGCAAGAATTGCTTCCGGTGATGCTAATCCAATTGAGATCTTATTAAACCTTTTAGGTGTGTTATTATCTTTTAATCTAGCCATGATGCTATGTAGCTAATGTTACTATGTTTACTATAAAAATTATTCTTCCAAGCGAATATCCAAGCCCAATCCCTTAAGCTCATGCATCAACACATTGAAAGATTCTGGCAATCCAGGTTCTGGCATGGTTTCGCCCTTAACAATGGACTCATACGTCTTGGCTCTACCGATCACATCATCCGATTTAACGGTCAATATTTCGCGAAGTGTAGAAGATGCGCCATACGCTTCTAATGCCCAAACTTCCATCTCTCCAAAACGCTGACCTCCAAATTGTGCCTTTCCACCTAGTGGTTGTTGCGTAATTAAGGAGTACGGTCCGATCGAACGTGCGTGCATCTTATCGTCCACCATATGACCTAACTTCAACATGTAGATAATTCCTACAGTGGCAGCCTGATCAAAACGCTCTCCGGTACCTCCATCGTAAAGATAGGTGTGGCCGAATTGCGGCACTCCCGCTTCCTCTGTAAATTTGTTGATCTCATTCAAAGAAGCACCGTCAAAAATTGGGGTGGCGAATTTTTTACCAAGATTGGCCCCTGCCCATCCAAGCACCGTTTCATAGATCTGACCGATGTTCATACGGGAAGGTACACCTAATGGATTCAAAACAATATCTACCGGAGTACCATCTTCAAGGAACGGCATATCTTCCTGACGGACAATACGTGCTACGATACCTTTATTACCGTGACGACCCGCCATTTTATCTCCCACCTTAAGCTTACGCTTTTTGGCAATGTATACTTTAGCCAGTTTCATAATACCGGCTGGCAGTTCGTCCCCAACGGAAATGGTAAACTTATCGCGTCTTAGGTTTCCTTGTAAGTCATTCAACTTGATCTTATAGTTGTGCAGTAAATCCGCAACCAACTCGTTCGTCTTATCATCGGTAGTCCAGGTCCCGCTTACCAAGTGGGCAAAATCGTCTACAGCATTAAGCATCTTAATGGTGTACTTTTTGCCTTTTGGCAGTACCTCTTCCCCCAAATCATTCTGAACACCCTGAGAAGTCTTTCCATTTACCAGGGTAAATAGTTTCTCTACAAGGACATCTTTGAGTTGTTGGAACTTCACTTCATACTCCATATCAAGCTTGGAAAGTGCTTCTTTATCCTCAGAACGTTTCCGTTTATCCTTGATAGATCTTGAGAACAACTTTTTATCAATCACTACACCCGAAAGCGATGGTGGCGCTTTAAGGGAAGCATCTTTTACGTCTCCGGCTTTGTCTCCAAAAATTGCCCGAAGTAATTTTTCTTCAGGGGTAGGATCAGATTCTCCTTTTGGAGTGATCTTACCAATTAGGATATCACCAGGTTTTACTTCAGCTCCAATACGGATCATACCGCTTTCGTCCAGGTCCTTGGTTGCTTCCTCGGACACGTTAGGAATATCGTTGGTTAATTCCTCGGCACCAAGCTTGGTGTCTCGAACTTCCAATGCATATTCGTCTATATGGATGGAGGTAAAGATATCTTCCCGTACTACTTTCTCAGAAATAACAATAGCATCCTCAAAATTATATCCTTTCCAGGGCATGAACGCTACCTTCATATTTCGGCCTAGTGCCAATTCGCCATTTTGTGTGGCATATCCCTCACAAAGTACCTGTCCCTTTTTTACCTTATCCCCTTTCTTTACAATAGGTTTAAGGTTAATAGAAGTCCCTTGATTGGTTTTTCGGAATTTGATCAAATCATAGGTCTTATAGTCTTCTTCAAAGCTGATCAATTTCTCTTCTTCCGTTCGAGTATATTTGATGATTATCTTTTCCGCATCCACATAGTCTACTACCCCATCTTCCTCTGCATTTATCAATACTCTGGAATCTTTAGCCACTTGTAGCTCCAGACCCGTCCCTACGATTGGAGACTCCGGGCGCAATAATGGCACCGCTTGTCGCATCATGTTGGATCCCATCAGCGCACGGTTTGCATCATCATGCTCCAGGAAGGGAATCAACGAAGCGGAAATGGAAGCAATTTGATTGGGGGCAACATCGGTATAATTCACTTCGGATGGATCAACCACTGGAAAATCCCCTTCTTCCCGTGCAATTACTTTTTCCTGATCTATTGCGCCACTATCTTTTAATGGAATATTTGCTTGTGCAATCTTCTTTCCTTCTTCCTCTTCTGCGCTTAGATAAATGTGTTCCTTCACATCTACCTTTCCGTCTTCCACCTTGCGGTATGGCGTTTCCAGGAAGCCCATTTGATTGACCTTGGCAAATACCGATAAGGACGATATCAGACCAATATTTGGCCCTTCCGGGGTTTCTATCGGGCACAACCTTCCATAGTGGGTGTAATGCACGTCCCGAACTTCAAAACCTGCACGCTCTCTGGAGAGACCTCCAGGCCCAAGAGCAGACAATCTTCTTTTGTGGGTAATTTCTGCCAGTGGGTTGGTCTGATCCATGAACTGAGACAACTGATTTGTCCCGAAGAAAGAATTGATCACAGAAGACAATGTCTTGGCATTGATCAAATCAATTGGGGTAAACACTTCATTGTCCCTAACATTCATCCGCTCTCGAATAGTTCTTGCCATACGAGCCAATCCAACACCGAATTGTTGTGATAGCTGCTCTCCAACGGTTCTTACCCTTCTGTTGGAAAGGTGATCAATATCATCAATTTCCGCTTTGGAGTTGATTAACTCAATCAAGTATTTTATGATGGTAATGATATCTTCTTTTGTCAAGACCTGCTTGTCCATTCCGATATCCAATCCTAACTTCTTGTTCATTCGGTACCGACCGACTTCCCCCAAATTGTATCGCTGGTCCGAGAAAAACAATTTGTCGATAATTCCACGAGCCGTTTCTTCATCGGGTGGCTCCGCATTACGCAATTGTCTGTAGATATGCTCTACCGCTTCCTTTTCGGAATTGGTGGGATCTTTTTGGAGCGTATTATGGATAATTGCATAATCGGATTGAGAACTATTCTCTTTGTGAAGTAAAATGGTTTTTACATCGGCATCCGTAATCTCATCAATATGCTCTTTCTCCAGAACGGTATCCCTATCAAGAATGATCTCATTCCGCTCTATGGAAACTACTTCACCGGTGTCTTCGTCTACAAAATCCTCATGCCACGTATTCAAGACCCGTGCCGCCAGTTTTCGTCCTAAAACCTTCTTTAAGCTAGTCTTAGAGACTTTAACCTCTTCAGAAAGGTCAAAAATCTCCAAAATATCTTTATCCCGTTCAAAGCCAATCGCCCTGAACAAGGTGGTTACCGGTAATTTTTTCTTCCTATCGATATAGGCGTACATTACGCTATTGATATCTGTAGCAAATTCTATCCAGGAACCTTTAAAAGGAATTACCCGCGCAGAATAGAGTTTTGTGCCATTGGCGTGGAACGATTGTCCGAAGAAAACCCCGGGAGAACGGTGTAATTGCGAAACCACAACACGTTCTGCCCCGTTGATCACGAAGGTTCCACTAGGTGTCATGTAGGGAATGGTACCCAAATACACGTCCTGTACAATGGTCTCGAAATCTTCATGCTCAGGATCGGTACAATATAATTTCAGTCGCGCTTTTAAAGGCACGCTATAGGTCAAGCCCCGTTCAATACATTCTTGAATGGTGTACCTGGGAGGATCAATGAAATAATCCAAAAATTCCAATACAAACTGATTACGTGTATCCGTAATCGGAAAGTTTTCCATGAAGGTATTGTACAGTCCTTCATTACCACGTTCGTCAGATTTGGTTTCCAGTTGAAAAAAGTCCTGAAAGGACTTAATCTGGATGTCCAAGAAATCCGGATATTCCGGCATGTTCTTAGCCGTTGCAAAGTTTACTCTTTCTTCAGTATGATTATTGAACATCTACGGACAATTTTTTAGTGAATTCTCAAGGGGGAAGCGTACTACTTTATACGCTATCTATAAACAGGCTAAGGTCTTAGCCGATTTAACGGTAAGACCTTAACCAAAAAATATAGTTCTGCTATTATTTAAGCTCAACTTCTGCTCCTGCTTCTTCCAAAGATTTTTTGATTCCTTCTGCTTCGTCTTTAGAAACTGCTTCTTTTACGGCTTTTGGTGCGCTGTCTACAATCTCTTTAGCGTCTTTTAACCCTAGGCCAGTTAATTCTTTAACCAATTTTACCACGGCCAATTTAGAACCTCCTGGAGCTTTCAAAATTACATCAAATTCTGATTTTTCCTCTGCGGCTTCAGCTTCGCCACCACCAGCAGCAGCTCCACCAGCAACTGCTACAGCAGCCGCAGCTGGTTCTATACCATATTCTTCTTTTAAAATATCGGCCAATTCATTTACCTCTTTTACGGTAAGATTCACCAACTGTTCTGCAAAATCTTTCAAATCTGCCATTTTTCTATCGTTTTAATAAGTTCTTTAATATTTAGTTTTAGTGCGTACGTAATTATTTTTCGGACAACGTTTTAAGGATGCCAGCTAATTTGCCACCACCCGACTTCAATCCGGAAATCACATTTTTAGCAGGTGATTGTAGCAATCCAATGATATCACCAATGAGTTCCTCTTTAGACTTAATGCCTACCAAAGTCTCAAGGTTTTCATCACCAATAAAAATAGCTTCCTCGATAAAAGCTCCCTTAAGTAAGGGCTTGTCTGATTTTTTCCTAAAGTTTTTGATCAGCTTTGCCGGAGCATTTCCAGTTTCTGCCAACATTAAGGAAGTATTTCCTCTTAAAACTGTTGGGAGCTCACCAAATTCTTTATCTGATGCTTCCATTGCCTTTGCTAGCAATGTATTCTTAACTACTGCAAGCTTGATATTGGCTTTAAAACAAGCCCTTCTCAAATCTGAAGTAGTGGAAGCATCCAATCCAGAGATGTCTGCCAGATATATATTGACGTTATCCGCCAGCTGAGCAGTCAAATCTTCTATTACTGTTGCTTTTTCTTCTCTTGTCATTGTAAAAACTTTGAACTACTCCTGAATTAAACTGCTTTCGGATCTAATTGTACACTTGGGCTCATGGTACTACTCAAATGAATACTTTTCATGTATACGCCTTTAGCAGCAGCAGGTTTTAGCTTTACCAACGTATCTATCAGTTCCTTGGCGTTTCCGGCAATTTTATCCGCAGAGAAAGAGACCTTTCCAATAGCGGCATGCACTATCCCGGTCTTGTCTACTTTAAAATCTATTTTACCACCTTTCACATCAGCGACTGCCTTGCCCACGTCCATGGTCACCGTACCCGTTTTTGGGTTCGGCATTAGTCCACGGGGCCCCAAAATTCTACCCAATGGTCCTAACTTTCCCATTACACTTGGCATGGTTACGATGACATCAACATCTGTCCAACCGCCTTTAATTTTATCCAGGTATTCATTCAACCCTACATAGTCTGCTCCAGCTTCTTTAGCTTCGGCTTCTTTATCCGGGGTCACCAACGCCAAAACTTTTACGTCCTTACCGGTTCCATGAGGAAGGGTAACTACACCGCGCACCATTTGATTTGCCTTTCGGGGATCAACTCCTAAACGAACGGCTAAATCTACCGATGCATCAAACTTTACGTTGGTTATTTCTTTTACCAAAGCAGAGGCCTCCTCTAGAGAATACATTTTATTCCTGTCGATTTTACCGTGAGCCTCTTTTTGCTTTTTTGTCAATCTTGCCATTTTAAATTGCTTTCTGATTTAAAAAGGTTTTGGTCCGGAAACTTTAAGTCCCATAGAACGCGCAGTACCCGCAACCATGCTCATAGCAGATTCTACGGTAAAAGCATTCAAATCTGTCATTTTATCCTCCGCTATTGTTTTTACCTGATCCCAGGTCACAGTACCAGATCTTACTCGGTTAGGTTCGCCGGATCCTTTTTTAATCTTAGCTGCTTCCATCAATTGAACGGCCGCAGGTGGTGTCTTTACAACAAATTCAAAAGACTTGTCTTTGTAAACGGTGATAACTACAGGCAATACTTTTCCCTGTTTATCCTGGGTTCTCGCATTGAATTGCTTACAGAACTCCATGATGTTAACACCAGCAGCACCTAAGGCGGGTCCAACCGGTGGCGATGGATTCGCAGCACCTCCCCTAACTTGCAGTTTTACAACCTTATCTACTTCTTTTGCCATTTTTAAAAATTAAGTTTCAATTGTGTCATAATTTGGAAGCAACACAATTTTAAATGTAACAGCTCTTTTATTTTTAGAGTTAAGAATTAAGAATCAAGATGTCAGACGTAAGCAATGCATATGAAACCAAACCTGTCTTGTTTCTTTGATCTATATTCCTGGCTTCTACTTTATATCTTTTCTACCTGCATATAGCTCAATTCCAAAGGTGTCTTTCTCCCAAAGATCTTCACCATAACTTCCAGCTTACGCTTCTCTTCATTGATCCTTTCTACAGTACCGTTGAAACCATTAAATGGGCCATCTATAACTTTTACAGTCTCCCCTAGCACAAAAGGAATAGCAACATTATCTGTGCTCACCGCCAATTCATCTACCTTCCCAAGCATACGGTTCACTTCTGTCTTCCTTAGCGGCACAGGATCTCCACCTTTAGTCTCACCCAGAAAACCAATAACATTGGTGATAGACTTTATAATATGGACCATTTCCCCACCGAGATTTGCTTTTATCATGATGTATCCCGGGAAATAGGTTCGCTCCTTACTTATCTTCTTCCCATTTCGGATTTGCACCACCTTCTCCGTTGGAACCAAAACTTCATCCAAATAATCTCCAAACCCGGCACGTTCTACTTCGCTTTCTATGTAGCCTTTAATCTTGTTTTCCTGGCCACTTACAGCGCGCACTACATACCATTTTTTTTCCAACACCTCAGACATCTCCCTAACCTATTAATCTTTCAAAGTATAATGCAATTAACTTACTAAAAACCGTATCCACCCCCCAGGTCGCTAATGCAAACAAAATGGAAAACACCGCTACAACGACCATCAAATTCGATGCTTGTTCGCGGTTTAACCACGTAACCTTGTTTTTCAACTCTTCCCAAGATTCCTTAACGTAAGTCAACATATCAAATATTCTTCTTTCTGGCATGCTTCGGCTTCGCTTAGCATAAACTTCGGAGAGACCGTCATGCCCTGGTTTTCGTCAGCACGGGAGGAGAGACTTCCCTCGACTACGCTCGGGATAAACTTCTCGTCTCACCGTATTTTGTCATTTCTTCTGGCACGGGAGGAGAGACTCGAACTCCCGACACCTGGTTTTGGAGACCAGTGCTCTACCAACTGAGCTACACCCGTTTCTATTTACACTGAAAGGTATCCCGATTTACGGAACACCCTCAGTGCAAACTATTTAGATCAAAAAATTTAGTCTAGTATTTCAGTAACCTGTCCAGCACCTACTGTTCTACCACCTTCTCGGATAGCAAAACGTAGTCCTACGTTTAGTGCAATGGCCTGGATCAAGTCTACAGTAATGGTTAAGTTATCCCCTGGCATTACCATCTCAACTCCGTCAGGCAAGTTAATGTTACCTGTTACGTCAGTTGTACGTACGTAGAACTGAGGACGATAGTTGTTATGGAATGGTGTATGGCGACCACCTTCCTCTTTTTTCAAGATATACACCTCAGCTTTGAACTTAGCATGAGGAGTAACGGAGCCAGGCTTACAGATAACCATACCTCTTTTGATATCCGATTTTTCAATACCTCTCAAAAGGATACCAACGTTGTCACCCGCTTCTCCTCTATCCAATATCTTACGGAACATTTCTACCCCTGTGATGGTTGAGGTTAACTTTTCAGCACCCATTCCGATAATCTCTACAGGATCACCAGTATTAGCAACTCCAGTTTCAATACGTCCGGTTGCTACGGTTCCACGACCTGTAATCGTAAACACGTCTTCAACAGGCATTAAGAAGTCTTTGTCGATATCACGCTTTGGTAATTCAATCCATTCATCAACCGCTTTCATCAATTCCAAAACAGTATCTACCCATTTTTGCTCACCGTTCAAAGCACCAAGTGCTGAACCAGCAATAACAGGACCATTATCTCCATCATATTCGTAGAAGGTCAACAATTCACGAACTTCCATTTCTACAAGTTCTAATAGCTCGTCGTCGTCCACCATATCCACTTTGTTCAAGAACACCACGATTCTAGGAATACCCACCTGGCGACCTAAAAGAATGTGTTCCCGTGTTTGTGGCATAGGACCATCGGTAGCGGCAACTACCAAAATAGCACCATCCATCTGAGCCGCACCAGTTACCATGTTCTTCACATAATCCGCGTGGCCAGGACAATCTACGTGAGCGTAGTGTCTGCTTTCTGTTTGATACTCAACGTGAGAAGTATTAATGGTGATACCCCTTTCTTTTTCTTCTGGAGCATTATCAATAGAATCAAAGCTTCTAAGCTCAGAAAGCCCTGCATTTGCCAAAACCGTAGTAATAGCAGCAGTCAATGTGGTTTTACCATGATCCACGTGTCCAATAGTACCTATATTAAGGTGTGGTTTGGAGCGATCAAAAGTTTCCTTTGCCATTTTAATGAATTTTAATCTTAGTTTATATTAGTGTCTTAATTTCTATCGAGCCAACGACGGGAATTGAACCCGTGACCTCTTCCTTACCAAGGAAACGCTCTACCCCTGAGCTACGTCGGCGTAAAGTGTT
>JANQHL010000283.1 GCA_028277085.1 Flavobacteriaceae bacterium | reverse complement strand
AGCTCAATGTTTACGGGATATCCGGCGGGTGGTCCCACAGCGTCTTTTTCCACCGAGATGGTTACCCCGGGATAGACCTCCGCCAATGCATTTTGAATACGAAACCGTAATTGTTCGCTATCCTGTCCTTTCCTGAACTTGAATTCCTGCATGGATAGGGTTATCTTTCCCCGGTGCGGCATTTCTGCTGCTGAACCTCCTTCTGTAAACGGGTTTTCCGCCCCTTTGCCTACTTGAGAAACCCCGGTATCCAACAATAGGTTTTCACCATTCTCAAAATACTGTTCCTCTTCAACAATGGCATATATTCTTTCTTCAATGTCTTTGGTAATGATATTGGTTTTCTCAATATCGGTTCCTTGCGGATATTCGATATAGACATAGATCTCTTTTGGGGTATTATCCGGAAAAAACTCCATTTTAGTCCGTTGGCTCCCGACGGATGCCCCAAACGAGGCAAATGCTGCAATAAGCAAAAAGATAGTCCCTCCGAAATACCAGTACACATTGTTCCCCTTGAGGGCTCCTTTGAGTTGTTTCTCATAAAGGTTTTCAAATCGGGTGAGTACATTCTTTTGGAAATTCAACGCCCATTTTTTTAAGAAGTACTTATAGATCCAGAACAAACCTGCAACAACGATCATTAAGGTTCCCAGGCCACGAATTGGACCACCAAACAGGAAGATGAATAAACCGAATCCTCCCAGAATAATGCTCAAACGAATTAACTGTTTGCGAGTCAATTCTTTTTCCCCGATCTCCATAAACTGAGATACTAGCATGGAGTTCATGAAAATAGCCACAAAGAGCGAAGAACCCAATACCACTGAAAGCGTAATAGGGAAGTAGATCATGAATTCCCCCATAATACCCGGCCACATACCTAACGGTACAAAAGCGGCCACCGTTGTAGCGGTAGAAATGATAATTGGGATCGCAATTTCACCAATCCCCTTTTTAGCCGCTTCCTTTCTGGACATCCCCTCCTTTTCCATGAGACGGTATACATTCTCCACGACTACAACTCCGTTATCTACCAACATCCCTAATCCCATAATTAGTCCAAAGAGGATCATGGTATTTAGCGTATACCCCAATGCCGAAAGGATCATAAAGGACATGAACATGGACATCGGAATGGCAAACCCTACGAAAAGGGCATTTCTGAATCCCAAAAAGAACATCAGCACGGTTACCACCAGAATGATCCCGAAAATGATATTGTTAACCAGATCATCTACCTGGTTCAGCGTGCTACTACTGCTATCATTAGCAAAACTGATCTCAAGATTTTCCGGGAGATAGTCTTCCTGCGCTTCGGCTACAATAGCCTTGATCTTTTCGGTGGCTTGTACCTCATTTTTACCGGAACGCTTTTTAATGTCCAGCATCACTACACTTTCTCCCATTTCACGGGCGTAGGTAGTCTTATCTTCTTCGGTAAATGAAACCACGGCAAGATCTTTAAGATACACAGGGCCGTCCTCGGACTTGACCACAAAATCATAAAGTTCCCTGGGTTCATCAATTTCACCGGTAATACGTATGGTCCTACGTTGCCCGCTGGTAATCAAATTACCTGCAGACATGGTCATGTTGCCATTGGCGATAGCTTGTATTACATCATCAAAGTTTACTTTGGCGGCCATCATTTTATTAATGTCCACAGCTACTTCCACTTCTTTTTCCTGGGCGCCCCGAATATCAACCTGTTTAATTTCATCCAGGTTTTCGATCTCATCCTCCAGGTATTCGGCGTATTCCTTAAGCTTTTCCACGGGATAGTCCCCCGTAATGTTAACATTTAAGATAGGAAATGATTCTGCCAAATTGAGATCAAAAACATTGGGTTCTACCTTAGCCCCATTAAATACCGGCCAGTCCTCACTCGCCTTTTCGGCATCAACCTCATCTTTTACATTTTGTTTGGCCGCCTCTACCGTGATATTTTCATCAAATTCCACCACCACCATGGAGTAATCCTCCTGCGAGGTAGAGGTCATTTCCACAAAGTTGCTCACGTTCTTCAGACTTTCCTCCAAAGGATCTGTGATCAGTCGTTCCATATCCTCGGCGGTATTCCCAGGGTATATGGTACTCACATAGATCTTTGTTTCTACTGCTTCCGGGAATTCTTCCCGGGGCATTGAAAAGTATGAGGAAATTCCAATGAACAGGAAAATACCGATCATTACATAAATAACCGAGGGATTATCGATCGCCCAGGAGGAGAGCCTAAATTCTTTGTTGGCGTTCTTTTTAGCTTTTTCCATGATTTAGTTTTTGGCGGTGTTTTCACCATTTAACACCTTTACCTGTTGGTTGTCTCGAACACTTCTTGCCCCTTCCACAATAATGTTATCCCCCTCAGAAAGGCCAGAAAGGACCTCAACATAATCCCCTTGTGTTTTCCCCAATTCTATGATGGTCTTTTTGGAAATGACTTCGGTTTCCGGACCGTTTTCCTTGATCAGATAAACATACTGTTGCCCGGTGGCATTTTCAGAAATGACACTTTGAGGGATAAGGATCGCCTCATCATTGCTATAATCATTGATCTTGGCAATGGCAGTAAGATTAGGTTTTATAGCCCCATCTTTGTTGGGTACAGGAATTTCCACACTAAACGATCGGTTGCCAGGATTGATGAAATGCCCTGTTTGCCTGATTTTTGTCTGCACGCTGGTGCCCAGGACAGGAAAATATACTTCTACGAGTTTCCCCGGGGTAACATTGGCTAAGTGTGCTTCAGGGACTTCCACCTCTACGTACATATTGGAAAGATTGACGATCCGGAAAACTTCAGATCCGGGTCCAGGACTTACTACAGTACCCTGCTCTTTTATTACATCATCAATAAATCCTGAAAAAGGCGCCCGAATACTGGACTTGGCTACCTGACTTTCCAACTGATTCACAGCGTTTTCCTGTGCTTCATATTGGGCTTTAGCCTGTAAATATTGAATTTCTGAACCTATGTTTTGATCCCAAAGCCTTTTCTGGCGTTCAAATGTTGTTTTTGCCAGTTCCGCCTGTGTCTTTAGTTGCGCTAATTGACTGGACAATCCACCATCGTCGATTGAGGCTAACAACTGTCCTTTTGCAACCCGTTGTCCCTCCTTGACATATACGCGGAATAGTGTCCCAGAGATCTCCGGATAGATCAGTACATTCTGGTCTGTCATAACATCGCCTTGCAATTCCAGATAATGCAGAAATTTTTCGGATTTCGCCTGCATGGTGGTAACAAGCGGCAGTTTGGCTGACTTATCCAGAGAAGCAATTGCGGCGTCTAAACGTGCCACTTCTGCCTCAATAGCCTTCAGCTCTCCTGTTATTTCTGCGCGTTTGGCACGTATCTTTTCAAGATCATTACTCTCAATAACAGCTTCCACAGAATTTGAGCCCCCACCGCCACAAGAGATGATTAGTAATGCGAACAAAAGCAGTGATACTATTTTTTTCATTTTTTGATTTGTTTCTTTTGATTACTGATTTAATATGTTTTCCAATTCGGTCTTACGGTTAATAACATCCACCATGGATTCCAAATAGATACGTTGTGCATCATAAAGTTGCACCTGGGCTTGCCGTAATTCAAAACTGGTGGCTAAGCCTTCAAAATATTTTACCTGGTTTTTTCCCTCAATACTTTCCGCCAGTTTCAAATTGTCTTTTGAGGTTTGATATTCTTCAATAGCAAAAATGTAATCGCTTTTAGCATTTTCCAGTTGTAAGCGGATTTGCTCTTCCGCTTCTGTCAATTGGGTTTTTGCCTTTTCATAGGCAATCTTCGCCCTCTGCGTACTGGCCGATCTGCCTAAAGAGCTAAAAATGGGAATATTCAGGTCCACACCAAAGGTGGAAAACTCAAACCATTGTTGCCCTTGATTCAAAAAATTGAAACGATCACTAAAGGAGTTCCCGCCGTAGTTGATAAAAGCATTTAGTGTAGGTAGCGCCCGGCTTTTGGCTAATTTTAGCTCATAGTACCGCTGCTCGTTTAGGTTATAGACCAGCTTATAGTCCACATTGTTCTCCATATTCAATTCGTATTCCAACAAAGCATAATCAATTTTCCGTTGGGTAAGATCATCCAGGTTTTCCGTGAGCTCCGTAGGATTTTCCAGGGATATTCCCATCATCAGATTGAGCATTTGCAGAGTGATTTTTTCCAGTCGTTTTGCATTTTTTAACTGGTTCTCTGTGGAAGACAATGTAATCTGTAACTGATCTACACTTTCCTCATCGCCCAAACCATTTTCATAGATCTTTTTGGTTTCGTAGAGGTTCTTTTCCAAAGTAGCCTTGTTGTTTTCCAGGATGGACACACTTTCCTCCGCCAATAACACGTTGCCATAGGCTTCTACCACCGCTTTGCGCACATCCTGATCCGTTTTTTCTTTGTTGTTCTTACTGTAATCTAAAAAGGCCTTGGTTGCCTGTACTCCTACGATATAGGAGCCATCAAAGATCTGTTGGGTAAGGGTTGCTGATGCGATAGCGGTTTGAGGTTGACCGAAGGCTACTTCTACAAAGCCACCTGGTTCAGCGTCTGGAATAAAGTCACTTGGAATTTGCGCCAATTGCTGAATGATCTGATTTTGATAGGTTACCGCACCACTTATTTGAGGAAGTCCGGTAGCTATGGTTTCCCATTTTTGTTTCTGAGCATCCACCATATCCCTACTAGCATTAATGGATTGGTAGTTATGCTCCAACGCGTAGGTAATAGCTTCCTCCAGGCTAAAACTGTTCTTTTGTTCCTGCGCCATCAATAGGATGGGGATACAGCATACTAAACTTACAATGAAAGTTCGCATTTATTCTTGGTTTGAATTGATGATTTCGTTTAATATTTTTCGTCCTTTTGGCGTTACAATGCCTCTCAGGTGATATTCCAGATAGTAATCCTGTAATTCGGGTTTTGTAAACATATCCACTGGGAAAAGATCATGATCACCAAGGCTAACGGCACAGGTAAAATAAATCCGGGCCACAAATTGTACATTCAAATTTTCCCGGTAAATGCCCAAGGCCATCCCGCGTTCTATGTTTTCCACAACGCAGTCGTGCATCATTTCAAATTCCTTGTTCTTTAAGGTTTCGCAAATCCGAGGATAATATTTTTGCAGCTGGTATTGCGGAGAAGTCTTTTCATCCTTTAGATAGACCATTGCAAACTTTTTAATTTCGTACAGCTCTTCTATGGGATTCTTCTTTAGCGCAATAATCGCATCGATACCTCTGGAGATATGTTCAATAACATACGATGTGGTTTCTTCTACCAATTTTGCCTTGTTTGGAAAGTGCGTGTAGATGGTCTTCTTGGATATGCCCATCTCCTGAGCCAAGTCGTCCATGGTGACACTTTTAAAACCAAGCTCTAAAAACATATCCGTTGCCTTATGGAGAATACTTTTTTTCATAACGAGCGGCAAATGTAAACTGGAAACTTAAAAAACAAAAAAAGTTTCCAGAGTTTTACATTTTTTTAACCTACTCCTGATCTTTCACCAAACTTGCCCTGAAAAGACGAAAGAAAAGAATGTGATTGGACCGAGTTGTGGATTTTTTTCCTGAAACGCTGAAAAAATCCTTGAATTGTTCGCCACGTTCATCAATATCAGGAGGTCCTTTCTTCTGCTTCATCACCTTTTATTTTGTCTACATAGTTCTTAAATGCCTGTTCCCCTTCTGTTTTCCAGAACTGGTCATACAGTTTCCAATCCTCAAAATCCCTGCGGAGGCCACCACATTTTTCTTTGGAAAAACGTTTCTTAAAATGCCGCTTTTTACCGCCTTTGCTGGGACCGCCATTCCCAAAACCAAAAAATAGTTTAGCCAGGAAAAGTAGTCCTACTGCTTGCCAGTAGCTTAGGAAGGGTAATCCAAATACCTCAGGCATCAGCCAATTCCACAACCACATCACCACATAGCCTACCAGGAGGGAGACCAAAATGATAAATACAATGAAAAAGAGAATCTTGAATCCGGATTTGATATAGTGCTCGACGGTTTTCTCCATTTTTCTCCTGGGATTTATATCCTGTTCCATATTTCTTATATTTTATATGTTATTCAATTCCAATTTTTTTGCTAATACGGATAGCGCCCTATGCCTTCTAGACATTAAAGTGCCTGTGGAAATCCCGGTTTGTTTGGAGATTTCCCTGTAGGTATAGCCTTCAAAATCTACTGCCACAACGATATCCCGATATACCGGCTTAAGTCCTGCTATTGCTCCTTTTAGCCTACTTATGAGTTGATCCGGATAATCATACCCTGAGGCGCCATAGAAATTTTCTGCAAATTCGGCCCAAAGCTCTTCAACCTCCTCTGCGTCATAGTTCACTTTTCTTGTTCGCATTACGTCTATTATTTTGTTCCTTAGGGAACGATATACAAAAGCGGCTATGTTATCAATGGGGGAAGGACTTTTCCTGGAA
>JANQHL010000269.1 GCA_028277085.1 Flavobacteriaceae bacterium | reverse complement strand
ATTTATTTTTCTTCTGTGATTTCTTCCGGAAAAGCAAATGCGCCTTCATCTACGGCAGGATTAATTTCGATGTTATCCATACTCATGGTCCATATTAAGTTGCCGTTGACGTACTGCGTAGTGGAATAGGCAAAATACAGCCCGCCAGCTTCCTGATAATCACTCATGGTAGTTTTAGACATTTGGCCCTTTCCCTGACCGGAAGTGATCTCCGATTCCACCGCGATGGGCACAAAGTTTTCCGTATCGAAATAGTAAAAGGAAACATCATCCTTTTCCACACCATCAACGGTAACAGGCTCTTTAACCAGTTTGATCTTGAACGTTTCCGTTCCGTCAATAGTCTCTTTACCTATCAATTCCACCGTATATCCTTTAGCCGCATAGTCGATGAAAGCATCCGGAAAATCATTGGTATTCAATTTGAAGTTAGCGGTTTGTTCGGCATCCGCTTTCTCTGCCTTCATCGTCATAAAATTCGTATTCCATAAGGTTTCACCATCATAAACCCCTTGCTTGATTTCTTTTCCTTGAAAAACAAAAGAAGACATCTGTCTTCCATCTTTTAGTTGTAAAACGTTGATTGGGAATTCCATGCCTTGTTGACTGACCTTGCCATCAATCTTTAAACCTTCCAGGGCTTTCCAGTTGTCCAAGCCTCCCGTGTTTTCAAAATAATTCGTTAAGATTTCGTCTGCGGTTTGCGCTTGAGTTGGAATTGCCAAAGCAAAAAATAGCAGGGTAGTTAAGATTTTAAGTGTTTTCATGTCGTATTTTTTTAACTATAGGTAAGTCTTAAAAGTAACTAAAATGTTACAACCAAATTTGATATTCACCCAATATTTTTTATTGAAACAAGGGGTACACCACATACGCCTCCAATTGACTATCTTTAGACGATAATCTATACTACAGCTATGAAATTTGGTAAGGTAGATACCCCTGAACTGATAGACTTTACACTTCCGGAAGATCATCCGGAAACAGCGGTCTTATTATCCAAAACCAAATCGTCAAAAGCGTTAAATGTTTATGTGGGTTGTGCCAAATGGAACCGACAGGATCTTAAGAATTTCTATCCCCGGGGCACAAAAGATGAATTAGTGTATTATGCTACCCAATTTAACAGTATAGAGCTCAATGCTACATTTTACCGATTGTTTCCTGCTGAGCAATTTTCAAAATGGTATGATAAAACCCCTGAAGGATTTAAATTTTTTCCAAAACTTTCGCAAGACATTAGTCATCTAAGGCGCTTAAATGACAAAGTCTATCCTTTTGTAGACGCCTATCTGGATGCAGCCAGTAATTTAAAGGAAAAATTAGGCACCATTTTTTTACAGATGCATAACAATTTTGGTCCGAAAAACTGGGATAGGGTGGTGCAGTTTGTAGAATATTGGCCAAAGGAGTTTCCGCTTGCGATAGAGTTTAGACATACAGACTGGTTCAACGACGAAAAGGTTTCCCAGGAATTATACCATTTGCTGGAAACAAAAAATATTGCCAATGTGCTTGTGGATACCGCGGGCCGAAGGGACTTAGTACATATGCGGCTCACCAACAACGAAGCATTTATTCGCTATGTGGGTGCAAACCATTCAACAGATTATCCACGGTTGGACGATTGGGTTCAAAAATTGGAAAAATGGGTGGCAGTAGGACTCTCTGATATTCATTTTTTTGTGCATCAGAATTTGGAAGTAGAATCCCCGTTGCTATCGGCCTACTTTATCGAAAAATTGAATATGGTTTTAGGTACACAATTGCCGATTCCGGTTACCCAAAGTGCCTCACAAAAAAAGCTTTTTTAATAGCTCATCCCTACTTCTACAAATGTATTCTTGCTGTGAAATCGTGGAGATATCGGTGCTGCCATACAACAGGTAGACCCCAGATAAAACAATCCAAGTTGGTCCAGCTTATCAATTTTCGATCCTAATTTCACTTTAGGATCTAATGCTATGGTTCCCACCGCAGGACCTCCCACAATTGACATATACCACGTT
Organism: Flavobacteriaceae bacterium; assembly: GCA_028277085.1. GTDB lineage: Bacteria > Bacteroidota > Bacteroidia > Flavobacteriales > Flavobacteriaceae > Croceivirga. The sequence continues at coordinate 5,648 of JANQHL010000269.1, read as the reverse complement.
CTCCCCAGGGTATCGGTAATGTCTACATTGTACCGTTCGTTTCGAAACGCGGGGAGGGAGGGGTTTTGTTTGTAAATCCATGGTCGTAAAACCACCAAATCCCCTGGGACATGTTCAATACGGGTGATCGTTCCATTAATTGGTGCATGTATCCTGTGATAGTTCTTGTTGTGTAAAAACACATTGGTGAAGGTGTAATTAGAAGGAATCGTCTCCTCCGCTAAACCAAAAACGGCATTCACATTGCGCTTATCACTTTTTACATGGGCCACTTGAATGGTACTCACCTTACCTTCTTCGCACAACAGTCCTTCACAAGGCCATACCCATGGGCTGCCGTTTTCCGGCAAATTTTTGAATTCCCTCGTAAAGAAATCCTGAAAACTCTCAAAATGATCTTTTCCTTCCGGCGGAGTGAACTTGTCCAAATAATACCGATCCGAATAATTAATAGCCAGATACGGTCTGATCAGGTATTTCGAGAATGTCGTATTGTACACAGAAGCGTACCATGCAGAAATACCTTTTTGTAGGGGACTCGGAATATTTCCCCAAACTTCAACAGAAAGGAAGCGATAAAAAAAAGCGCGCCATTTGGGCACCTTGAATACTCTAAAGGTAGGATCGAATTGAAATGTGGTTGACGTGTCCATTCTTGATTAAGTTTGATGAATTGATCGTCAAGTTATTTTTTTGATAACAGCAGAACTAGTGAATTAAGAAAACTTTATTCTTGAGTTAACAATTTTTAGAGAATGTGAATTTTTAGTAGTGTGTAAGGCTTTGCGCTATAGGGATGCATATTTATCTCTAATTTTGAACCAAAATTGCATTCAATGAAATTTCACACCAGAAAATGGGTTAAGCCTGAAGATCTCAATGCTAACGGAACTCTTTTTGCCGGAAGGGTGCTGGCATGGTTGGATGAACAGGCGGTAATTTATGGAATTATTCAACTGGAAAACAAACGGGTGGTTACCAAATACATGTCGGAGATCAATTTTATGAGTACCGCGGTTCAAGGTGATATAATTGAAGTCGGAATAGAAGTAATCAAATTTGGCAAGAGCTCCCTGACGTTAAACTGCGAAGTGCGGAATAAAATGACCCACGAAACTATTGTTACCGTGGATAATATCATACTCGTGAATCTTGATAAACATGGAAAGCCTACTCCCCATGGCAAGACCAAAGTAGAATACGTAAAAGACCGCCTGGAAAAACAGGCAACGCAACTTCCTTAAAGCTATTTGGAGACCGTCATGACTGCTTTGTAAATGTTGTGACTGATTTCAAGATTGGAACAGCTATCCCCTTATTCTGCAAAAGCTTGTTTTTATTTGAATTAACAGTTTTATTTAAGTGATGTAAATTATTTATTATCAGTTGAATATTATTTAAAATTTTGTCTTTTCATTTCTTAAGTTTGAACGGCTGTAACGGTTAACGGTACCTAAAGACCCATCGTTCTCATTTCCATTTTACACCAGAAAATCCCCCAAAGCGGGTAAGAAGGAGTACCCCATACCTACAAATTAGGTGTTTTGACAACAAAAAATCACTTCTAGAGAACATTTAATTGTAGACGGTGCATGAAATAAAGAGTTTTAAGGTAATAATAACCAGATTGTTAGTCTTTCCAACAATCTTTTGAACTCAACAGCTTGGATACCCGGGAATTATTAATGCACTTGGAAAAGTTAGAAAGTGGTTTGGATAGCTTCTCATTTTCGGAACTAAAAAGTAAGGAAGCCTCAGCCTTAAAGAAGTCTTTCGAAGCTTTTAAGAACGGCCTGGAAGAGAAGGTTTTTGGGCCTGATCCCCACACAATTCACAAACAACGGGAGATGGAGGATAGCGTTAATGCTTCCGGGCGGGAACGCTCTTTTGTAGCAAAAGTGAGTCACGAAATACGCACCCCATTGAACGGGGTTGTAGGTTTCCTGGATTTGCTGAAGGAAACCTCGCTCACCCCAAAGCAAATGGAATTAATAAATGCTATGGATTCCGCCTCCCACAACTTGATAGAGTTGATCAATGAAATTCTGGAATTCTCAAAACTCGCTTCCGGGCAGGAGAAGTTTGAAAGTGTCCCCTTCAATATTTCCAATGTGGTTAACGAGATAGGCTTTTTGTCCAAAACCCTCATCAATGAAAAAGATGTGGAGTTTGTAATGCACTACGATGAAAACATCCCTAACGTACTGCTCGGTGATCCTTCCAAACTGTCTCAGGTATTGCTTAACCTCACCGGCAATGCTGTGAAATTTGTGGAGAAAGGGGAAATACGTCTGGAAGTAAATCTCAAAGAAGCAACGCGCAAAAAAGTATTCCTGGAGTTTGTGATTTCCGATACTGGTATCGGGATAGCCAACGAGAATTTGAAATTCATATTTGATACCTACCGTCAGGTAGATGCTACTGCAAAACACAATTACGGAGGATCTGGATTAGGACTGAGTATTGTCAAGGAGATTATCGAAAAACAAAACGGTTGTATCGCTGTTTCCAGTGCCTTGGGGTCTGGAACCACTTTCAGAGTGGTGCTACCTTTTAAAAGAACACAAATGGCAAAAACGGAGCGAGCTGTTACGGATCGTTTACAAGTGACCCATAAAATTGAAGGAAAACGTATTCTCGTCGTAGAGGACGATCCCCTAACCCAAAAGCTGATGGAAACACGCTTACGGCAATGGGGGTGCCGCTCCTTCATAACAGACAATGCTTTCGAAGCCATTCAACTCCTTGAAAAGCGAAAAATAGATTTGATTTTATTGGATATGCATCTTCCAGGTTGGGATGGGATGGAAATCGCCAAAAAGATCAGAGAAAACTATACACCTCATCAGCTGCCAATTATTGCGCTTTCCGCAGACATTCATCTTTATGAAAGAAGAACTACCTACGAAGCACTTATTAATGATTTTATCCTGAAACCATATACTTCCGAAGTATTGGTAGAAAAAATAGCGCAAAACACCAAAAAGAATGGGGCTATTACCACTACGGTCGGCAATGCGGGACAATTCCAAAAGGCTGCATATCCCCTTGGTAATCTGGTGGACCTGAACCCCATTTTTAAAGAGTGTCTGGAGAAAACTGCGTTGCTGGATGAGCTCTTACAGCTGTTCGAGCAAAACATATTGGAATTTATCGGTAAAACCAAAATGCACCTGCAAAGCCATAATTATCAGGGAATAGGTTTTGCGGCACACAAAATCAAGGCTTCCCTTAAAATGCTACGGGCGTACTCTTTGCTTGCTATAAGTGAGGAAATAGAAGAAGAATGCAAGGGAAACGGTAATCACAACCAGTTAAACACCCTTTTTGAAGCATTTCTAGTCGAGTATCCCAAGGTGGAAATTGCTATTGGACAGGAAATGAATCGACTAAAAAACCTATGATCTAATGGCGGAACGAGAGTTACTCATAGCGGAAGATGACCAAATGTTGGCCTCCCTATTGCACTACAGGCTGGAGCGGGAAGGATACAAGGTAAACATTTCCTACGATGGACGAGCCGTAAAGCAAGAGTTGCAAAACGCCATTCCGGACCTGATCATCTGTGACATCATGATGCCCTATCTCTCCGGAATTGAATTGGTGGACTACGTGAGAAACGAATTGAAATCCGAAGTTCCAATTATTCTGATTTCTTCAGCTTCTAACGATCAGAATGTAGTAAATGCTTTTGAATTGGGTGCAAACGATTTTATTGCGAAACCCATGAGTCCATCGGAATTAATCGTTAGGATCTCACGGGAGATAAAACGACATTATTGTTCTTAAACTAGTATAACAAACGTTCTTAACCATCCTTAGTTTTTTAAAAATACACACGTCATTACTTTGGGACTTAGCCCTGTTGTTTACAGGTTTAAGCACCCTATACTTTCTCTGTGTTTTCTTTTTAAGACATAACTTTCGCGTTCGGGATAAGAGGACAAAAGGAAAGCGCCAAGAATTGGCGCCGGTAATAAGTAATTTTTTGTTTCATAGCCCGGAAGACCCCAAGGAAGCGCAAAAGGAATATGTTACGCTTAAAATAGGCATCAGGGAATACCTCCACAAAAAGAAGTCCAGAACAATTCTTTCTCAAATCCTATTTGATTTACAAAAAGACGTGGCCGGTGGCACCCGGGAACGACTTTACAAACTTTACCGGGAATTGGGTTTGCATCATGATGCTTTAACCAAACTAAAAAGTTGGCGATGGTATACCGTATCGCAAGGAATTCTGGAGCTTTCGCAAATGAAGGTGCCAGACGCCGATACGTTGATACGGAAGTTTATTAATGATAAGCGCGGTGTAGTCCGAAAGCAGGCGGAACTCGCAATTGTAGGATCCATGCCGGAAGGTATTGACTACCTTCTCGATACCACAACTTGTGCTATTAGTGAATGGCAACAATTAAAGTTGATTGAAACCCTTGGGAACATCCCCAATTATCGACCTCCTAAATTTAGTAATTGGTTACTATCCAAAAACAAGGATGTGGTGTTGTTTGCATTACGTCTTATTAAGCACTACAATCAAAAGGGAGCTGAAGCGGCGATTACCGAACTGGTAAAACATAAAAATGACGAGATCAAAATAGCCGCAGTGCAATGTGTTATTGACTTCAATTTTTGTCGATCCCTCGAACTCTTGAGAAAAGTTTATGAGGTCAGTCGTGAACCCGTTAAAATAGCAATACTTAACGCATTCATGGTTTTAGGCAAGGCCGAGCACCTACCTTTTTTACAGCGAATAGCCGCAACAGAAAAGAGTTTTTCAGCACATACCAAGGCCCTCGCTGCAATGAATGCTATCCTTCCGGAATCCGTTTTACCGTCTTCTGACCTTTTGGATATTACAGTAACCGATAGCAATACAAGTGATGAAATTGCAATAGATTCCCAGGAATCCATATTGAAAGGTATGCAGCCCGATATTCCGCAGGAGTTGGAAGAAAATAACCTGGAAGTGCCTTTCCTGGAAGTAGTTGATCCGGAAGAGCTTAATGCGGAAGAAGTTATCAAAGAGGACGAAGAAGTTGTTAAAGAGGAACCGCCTTTGCAGTTAGCTCCGGAATTTGAAGTAGTATTTCCCCCAGAAGAGGATAGTGCTTTACCCGAAGCGGAAACCGAACATGGGACTTCCGATTTTCATGCGATTTCAAAACAAGATTTAGAGGCTGCTTATGCGGAAATGTCCGCCGGGGAAAAGCAACAGTTACTCGAAGCATTTGAAGATAATACTGACGATCTAGCCGCCAAAGAGTATGCCCTAATTGAGTTTATCGCACAGGAAGAAACAAATTCAGAATTGGGGTATAAGGCCTTTAGCATATTGCGATCTCAAATCCAGAACAACGACGAGCAACGTGAGGTTACGGTTGTAGCAAATAAGGAGAGTGAGGAACTTCCTTTATCCAATCATACGGTTTTTTACGAGTTGTACCAACACGCGGCCGACCTGGACTCTCGTTTAATATTACTCCGGGAGATGGCAGTTATAGGAGACAACAAAGAGCTGCCCTTTTTGTATGAGTTAGCAGCAGATAACCTCCCTAAAATTAAAGATTTGGCAGACCAGGCCATAACCGCCATTAAAGAAAGATTAGGTAAGGAAACCACAATGCAGGGCGATGAAGAAAATGAAGAAG
>JANQHL010000234.1 GCA_028277085.1 Flavobacteriaceae bacterium | reverse complement strand
CAAACTGATGACTCGCGAAAGACTGTTTTGGAATCCCCCTGAAATTTCTTTACAATAGCTTAAAATAATTTGTTATTCTTTATCGTTCAGTCCATTTTAAATTCGTAGCATTGTTTAAGTAATGGCTATGAGAAAAGGATTTACAACGATACTCTTGCTGTTTGCAGCATTTTTCACTTTTGCCCAAAGCGAAGCAGCTATAGACGATAACCTGGGTATTCGCTTCCATATTCAACTGGCAGCCTCCTCCAGGGAATTGCCTGCCGATCATCAAATCTTCACCGATTTTCCTGAGGCAGTTTCAAAACACTTTGCCGATGGTTATTATCGAATTTATGTGGGTGAGTTTGTGGGGTATCATCAGGCCAAGGAATTTTGTACCGGCGTAAAAGAAAAGGGATACAAAAATGCCTTTGTATCGGCTCTTCAGGGCGACCGCCGTATGACGCCCGACGAAGCTCTGAGCGTGATTTACGGGGATTGACAGATTTTTGTTATCTTCATATACCAGGACAGGGAAAAACAATCCTGGGAAGACCGACCTAAATCCATTTTACAAGAAGGCAAAGCAGAGCACATCATGAGAATAGTGATGGGCATAGTGTTCATCGGAAGTTTTCTGGTAGTAGCATTTTCAGGTTTAATAAAGGAAGATAACTTCAAAAGCGGAGTGTGGGCGACCCATTTACAACATTCCTTGTATTTGCCTATATAGCAGGTATTTTGGGGCTAATCCTTTTATTGATGGGTATTAAAGGCCTGATGGAGGAAAACACCTGATATGGAATTGACACCTATTCAGATTGATGAGAAAATCAATCACTACAAAGTACTTAGCAAAACAGAACAAGTGGACCTCTCGCGTATCAGGAGCGAGCTTGAAGCCGAGGGCATAATTGAAAAGTGATAGTTAGTGTTCGAAGTGGCTTTTGACAAGCTTTGATTCACTGTTGTCTAGGAAAAAATTATATCTATTCTATGCGAAGATCAAAACTAGTCTCACTTTAAGTATCTAATTTGTGAACCATGTTCGATTTTGTTTATGTCCTTTGCTTAGATCATAACTTGTCCCGGTGTAATCGGGGAGTTTCAAAACCTCCCCCTGATTCGCATGCGCGAATCTTTCCCCCTCCAAAGGGGGATTTTCATATTGCTTCGTCATCTTGTAACGTTTTAAACTGCCTACCACGTCAAACGCTATACACACCATATGTCTGCCGTTGGCGGACAGTCCGGGCATTAGACTTTGTAGGCGGGGTACCCACATGGTGCAGCTTCCGCCCGAAAGAAAAGTTGTTTGAGGAGCGTAGCGACGAGTTTCTTTTCTTTCAGGAAGCCAGCCATTAGTGGGTCGCTGAAAAGTCCCGCCCGAAGGCCTTTTGGCTACTTTGGGCCCTGCCAAAAGTAGCATGAAGAACAATCCTATGATCTGTTGTACAAAATTTATGCGGACAATAGTGGTTTTGATTACTGGGAAGTTGGCATGGTTCCTGTTTGGCCAACCACAGGAGTTTTCGTTCTCACGGGAGTTGGATTGTGGGCATTGATAAAGGGCCTGCTCATATTCTCTAATAGAATTAACCGGTAAAATTCTTTTACTTTTTCGATTAAAACCCCCATCTTTGCAGTTCAATTTTCGTAGGTAATATCGAAAGCAGTAATAATGGCCAGAGTTTGTGAATTAACCGGAAAGAAGCCCATGGTTGGAAACAATGTTTCCAAAGCCAATAATAAAACGAAGCGCAGGTTTTATCCAAACCTGCAAACCAAGAAGTTTTACATTCCTGAACTGGATGACTGGGTTACATTGAAAGTGAGCGCTGCAGCAATGCGCACCATTGATAAAAAAGGTATTTACACATACCTGAAAGAGTTAGAAAAGAAAGGAGAAATCGTCCTTTTAAAATAAGTAAGTTATGGCCAAGAAATCAAAAGGCAACAGAATACAGGTAATTTTGGAGTGTACCGAACAAAAAGGTACGGACGTTCCCGGTATTTCTCGTTATATTACGATGAAGAACCGCAGGAATACGCCTGACAGGTTGGAACTAAAGAAATACAATCCTTATTTAAATAAGGTAACTGTTCACAAAGAAATTAAGTAACAATGGGAAAGGTCAGTAAGAACTCGAAAGTAGGCCGTGGTGCCAATACCGGTGAAAGTAAAAACTTTGTTAAGGTCATTAAGGTTGTAAAAAGCAAAAAGACCGGCGCCTATACCTTCAAAAACAGAATCGTTCACAAAGACAATGTGAATGATGTACTGGCTGAAGAGTAATTGTTATTGTCAAAATACATTGATTATTTAGCTCCTCCGTTCAGCAATGGGGGAGCTTTTTTTATGATTAAAATATAGTGAATGGCACTTTTTGGATTTCTTTCCAAGAATAAAGAAGCAGATAAGGAAAAACTGGATCAGGGTCTGGAAAAAACCAAGCAGGGTTTCTTTTCAAAAATAGCCAGGGCTGTTGCCGGAAAGTCAAAGGTTGATGAATCCTTCCTGGACGAATTGGAAGATATTCTCATCAGTTCCGATGTTGGGGTAAGTACTACTATTAAGATCATCGAAAAAATAGAAGATCGCGTAGCTAAAGATAAGTTTCTGAATACAAGTGAATTAAACAGGATACTTAAAGCAGAAATTGTAAGTATTCTGGATGCCGGCGGAACAGAAGATCAGGATGCCATAACAGATTCATTAATCAAGAAGCCCTATGTAATTATGGTGGTAGGTGTGAATGGAGTAGGTAAAACCACTACCATCGGAAAGCTGGCCTATAACTTTAAAGAAGCCGGGAAGAAAGTAATTATCGGCGCCGGCGACACCTTCCGTGCTGCTGCAGTAGATCAGTTGAATATCTGGTCGGAAAGGGTAGGAGTGCCCATTGTACAAAAAGGCATGAATACGGACCCGGCTGCCGTAGCT
>JANQHL010000163.1 GCA_028277085.1 Flavobacteriaceae bacterium | reverse complement strand
CTTGGTATTCCGAACAGCGGATGCTTTCCGGGTAGCCAAGATCGTTCTGTGTGGCATTACCGCCACGCCGCCCCACAAGGACATTCATAAGACCGCTTTAGGGGCTACCGAAACCGTGCCCTGGGCATACAAAAAAAGTACGCTTGAAGCTGTCAATGAGCTGCAAAAACAGGGGATTGAGGTAGTAGCATTGGAACAAGCAGACCAGGCGGTGGCGCTCCATGAGTTCCAACCGCTTTCCGGGACCACCTATGCCCTGGTTTTCGGAAATGAGGTAAAAGGTGTTAGCGAGAAGGTGGTTCAAAGGTGTAATACCGTAGTAGAGATCCCACAGTTTGGCACCAAACACTCCCTGAATATAGCCGTAAGTGCGGGGGTAGCGGTGTGGGACTTCTGGAACAAATTGCCCAAAGCTTTTTAAGCTCCTTTACTTCAACAATTGCCTAAGATCATATTTTTGAAAAAGAAAAAACCCCCAATAACAATTGGGGGTGAAACATATAGTTTGAGTTAGTTAGTTTCTGACTTAGCAGGGTGCTAAGAAAACAAAACTGTTAGTGATATCCAAATAAATTCTAAAAATTATCTTAAAAAAGTGATTCCAGTAACTTCACTTCAATGGCACTTAACACCGTTTCATAGTCTGCTGGGTGCTTTACAAAATCCAAATGTTCAAGATTTATGATCAGGCTGGTTTGCTGGGGATGACTTTTGATAAAGTCCAGGTATCCCCTGTTGATCTGATCCAGGTAATCCTTGGAAATATTTTGCTCGTAGACCCGCCCCCTTCTTTGAATATTTTCCAGTAAGCGATCCGTGTTTTGGTAGAGGTAAACATAGATGTCTGGCTTTTTGACTTCTTTGTACATAAACGTAAACAGCTTACGGTACAGGTCAAATTCATCTTTCTGTAAGGTGATACCTGCAAAAATCAGCGATTTAAAAATATCGTAATCGCTCACCATAAAGTTCTTAAAAAGATCAAACTGGGAGGTGTCCTCGGTAAACTGCTGGTAGCGATCCGCAAGAAAAGACATCTCCAGGGGAAAAGCAAACCGACTCGGTTCCTGATAAAACTTTGGCAGGAAGGGGTTGTCAGCAAAGCGCTCCAATACCAACTTGCCATTAAAATCGGCTGCAATTTTCTTGGATAAGGTGGTTTTTCCTACCCCAATAGTACCTTCAATAGCCAGAAAATGGAGCTGGTCAAAAAGGGCCTGTCGATCGGTAAACAGTCGTAGCGTGGTTTTGTTTAACGGATGGGAGTCCCTGGACTCTTGTAGCAGGTTGCGGGTATCCTTTTGATGGATGGGATGATAGTATTGAGGAGCAATATCTGCAAGGGGTTTGAGTACAAAGTTACGTTCAGCCAATTTAGGATGGGGGACGGTCAGCGCTGCTGTGGAGATGATCTCCTCCCCGTAATACAACAAGTCGATATCTATGGTTCGGGATTCATAGTTTTTCGAATCGCTGCGTTGCCTCCCCATTTCTTGTTCAATGACCAGTAACGCAGCTAACACCTCGGAAGGAGAGGCCGCTGTTTCCAGGGCTATACAAGCATTCAGAAAGTCGCCCCCTTGAAACCCTGAAGCCGGATTTTCATAGACAGCAGATACCTGGGTTACCGGACCCAATCGTTTAGCCAGGGCAAAAAGGGATTGCTGGAGCTGTACATAGCGATTGCCCAGATTACTCCCCAGGGAGAGATATACAGTTGTCTTTTCACGCATAATATGGCCCCCAAAGTAAATAAAAGATAGGCACAATAGTTATCTTTGCGGCTTTATTAAAAGATAGGGTATGGCGTTTTTGCGAAATCTTCTTGCAGCCATTTTAGGATGCTTGATCGCTTTAGGGATATTCTTCGTGATGTTCTTCATTTTTATTACGCTGGTGGGGAGCGCCGGGGAGGGGGTTTCGGTAAAGGAGGATACTATCCTGGAATTACGCCTTAATGAACCCGTTTACGATTATCTGGGCGTCGATGAGAACGATCCCTTTGTAGGGGTGTTTGAAGAAGGCCTGGGATTGGATCAGATTTTACATAGCATTCGGGTGGCCCAAACCGATGACCGTATCAAGGGGATAAGTATTAAAAATAATTTTTTAAGGACCGGACTGGCCCAAACCCAGGAATTGCGGGAAGCGCTGGCAGCGTTTAAAACTAGTGGGAAATTTGTATATGCGTTTTCAGATTTCTTTTCGCAAAAGGATTATTATTTGGCCAGTATTTCGGATAAGGTGTATCTCCATCCTCAGGGACTAATGGATTTCAAAGGCCTCGCCTCTGAAGTATTATACTTCAAGGAATTACAGGAGAAGACCGGGATTCGGATGGAAGTGATCCGGCATGGAAAATATAAAAGTGCGGTAGAGCCGTTCTTATCGGATAGTATGAGCGAGGAGAACCGGACACAGATCAAAGCCCTGCTTAGCTCTATCTGGGAAGTGCTTCTGGAAGATATCGGGACATCCCGGGATATTGGGGTTACCGAACTGAATCGGATTGCAGATACCCTGGGTGCACGTACGCCGGATCTTGCCGTAGCCTCGGGCCTTTTGGATGGGACACTGTACTGGGATGAATATGAAGAACAGCTAAAGGCAGCTATGGGTTGGGAGGCCGATGCAAAACTCAATTATCTCTCGCTCATGGAATACGCCAAAGTAGCGCAGGGAAAAAATAAACGCAGCGGGAAAGACAGAATTGCTGTGATTTACGCCCAGGGAGAAATATTGTATGGGGAAGGCGACCGGGAATTCATAGGGCAGGGCATGTTACAACGCGAATTGAAAAAAGCGCGCGAGAACGAAAATGTCAAAGCCGTAGTGCTACGCGTCAATTCCCCTGGAGGAAGTTCTTTGGTTTCGGACATCATCTGGCGGGAGGTAAAGCTGACCAAGGCCGTTAAGCCGGTGGTCGTTTCTTTTGGCAATGTCGCCGCTTCTGGAGGCTACTATCTGGCCGTTGCTGCGGATAAGATTTATGCAGAACCCACTACGGTTACCGGTTCCATTGGGGTTTTTGGGACTATTCCCAATATCAATGAATTTGCCGGGGAAATTGGTATTAATGCGGAACATGTGGGCACGAATGTCAATGCTGTGGATTACTCCTTCTTCGAACCCATGTCTGATGCATTTCGGCAACAACTGGAAGAAGGGATCGCCGATACGTATGCGGCCTTTTTAGAGCGCGTGGCTGAAGGTAGGAGCATGTCGGTAGAAGCGGTTAATGAAATTGCCCAGGGACGGGTATGGAGTGGGGTAGCCGCTAAGGAAATTGGCCTTATAGATGAATTAGGTTCTTTGGATGCGGCGATCTCCGCTGCAGCTGAGTTGGCTGGGATTTCATCTTACAGCATTCGAAAATATCCAAAATACAAGTCCAACTTTGAACGCTTTATGGACAGTTGGAGTACTGCAAAACTGAAAATAGGAGAAGAGGTGGTCAAAAAAGAACTTGGGGAAGCCACCTATCAGCAGTTAAAAGTACTAAAAAGCATGACCGAACAACGTGGCATTCAAGCCAGAATGCCCTATAATCTGAATATAAAATAAGGTAATGGCGCCAAAAGACCGTAGGGCTGCGTTCAGGATCTACCTGTATCTTGGCGCCTTGTTCATCACTTCCCTGGTAGTTTCCAATCTTATTTTTCAAAAGTTTTTTTATTGGAAACCCTTTGGTGATGTCAGTGTCTTTGGGGCTCCATTGTTTGAGATCTCTGTAGGGATATTACCGTATCCCATTACCTTTCTAATTACCGATCTGATCTCCGAGATTTTTGGAAAAAAGAAAGCCAATCAAGTGGTTACTGCTGGTATTTTTGCCTCCTTTTTTTCCATGGGGATCATTTTTGTAGCCAACGCGGTTCCTGCCATTCCCTCTTCGCCTATTGGCGATGCTACCTTTTTAGAAGTCTTCGGCTTATCTCCTTTGGGGGTATTGGCCTCCATGCTGGCCTATTTGGCCGCCCAATACATCGATATCTCGATCTATCATTTTTGGAAACGACTCACGAACGGCAAGTACCTGTGGCTGCGAAACAACTTTTCCACTTTTACCTCGCAGTTTGTCGATACCTTTACCGTAGTAGGGCTGTTATGCCTTTTTGGGGTATTGCCCTGGGAGAAATTCAGTGGTTTGGTGATCAGCGGATTTCTTTTTAAGGTTTTTATTGCTTTGCTGGACACCCCTTTGCTCTATTTTTTCGTATATCTACTACGAAAAAGATTTAACCTAAAAATAGGAGAGGAAATTGCGTTAGATTGAATCCTGCCTGTTTATTTTGCTAAAAAGACCCCGCCATGAAAAAAAAGCTCCTACGGATTACCGGAATAACCCTGGTCATCATCATTGGATTATTAATTGCCCTCCCCTTTTTCCTGGAAGGGAAGATTGCAACCATTATTAAGAATAAGGTCAATCAGAATATCAATGCCACACTAGACTTTGAGTCGGCCAACCTTAGTTTGATCAAAAGTTTCCCCAATGCCTTCTTGGATTTACAACAGGTTTCCCTGGTAAACAAAGCCCCCTTTGAAGGGGACACCTTGTTTGCGGCAAAGGACATTGCTTTGGAACTCTCCATTAGGGAACTCTTTAAAAGTGCATCAGATCCTATCGGGATCAAAAAATTAACGCTTGATGGTGCTTTATTACACATTAAGGTAGATACCCTGGAGAATGCCAACTATGATATTGCCCTGGAAACTGAGGGGGAGGAAGTGGAGCAAACGGAAGCTGAAGCTCCCTCTGGGTTTACCCTGGAACTTCAGGAGTATGCCCTGACCAATGCCCGGGTGATCTATGATGATTTTGCCAGTGGCATGCATCTCGAAATTATTGAGATGCACCATTCCGGCAGTGGCGACCTTTCTTTGGAAGCATCGGAATTGCAAACCAAAACCGATGCTTTGGTGTCCTTCGCTATGGACAGCACCCAATATCTCAACAACAACACAATTGCCCTGGATGCGCTAATTGGAATAGATCTCAAGGAAAACAAGTATTCCTTTCTGGAAAATCAGGCATTGATCAATCAATTACCACTGGTGTTTGACGGCTTTGTAAAAGTGAACGAGAGCAACCAGGAGGTGGATATTACCTTTACCACGCCTTCTTCGGACTTCAGGAATTTTTTGGCGGTGATCCCGAAATCCTATTCCAAAAACATTGAAAACGTACAAACCACAGGGAACTTTGAGGTAAATGGACAACTGAAAGGCGTTGTGGATGAGGAACACATCCCCACCTTTGGGATCATCCTGAAATCCGAAAATGCTTCTTTTAAATACCCGGAGTTGCCAAAGGCCGTCCGTAATGTATTTATTGATGCGGAAATTAATAATGAAACGGGTAGTATCGAAGACACCTATGTCAATATCAACCGTCTAAGCTTTCAAATTGATGAGGATCAGTTTAACCTTAATGCAAGGATCCGGGAACTTCTGGGTAACCCCAATGTTAACCTGCACGCCGATGGTCGTATCAATCTGGCCAATATAGCGCAGGCGTATCCGGTTCCGGCGGAGTATGACCTTTCCGGACTACTGAAGGCTGATATCACCACAGCCTTTACCATGGAAGCGGTGGAAAAACATCAATATGAAAAGACCCAAACCAGTGGTTCTGCCAGCGTAACCGGCTTTACATATACCTCTTCAGAACTAAAAAACCCAGTGGCTATTGATGCAGCGGCAGTCACGTTTAGCCCACAAACAGTAAGCGTGGATGCTTTTGAAGGAAAAACAGGGCAAACGGATTTTAAGGCCAAAGGAACGATAGACAACCTCCTAGGATATCTGTTTAACAGTGAGGATATCGAAGGGAATTTTTCACTGCAGTCCAACACCCTGGCCGTGAATGATTTTATGGTAGAAGAAGAGAGCGAGGAAACTTCCGGGGAACGGTCATCGGAAGGTGAAGAGCAGCTAAAGATCCCTTCCTTTTTGAATTGCACCATTGCGGCCAATGCCAATACCGTGTTGTACGATAACCTGGAATTAAAAGGGGTAGCAGGAAAGTTGAGGATACAGGACGAAACCGCCTATTTGGAAAATCTAACAGCTGCACTTTTTGATGGTAAGGTGGGACTTAATGGAAAGGTTTCTACCAAAGGCGCTATCCCTACCTTTGACATGGCCCTTGGTCTGGATGCCATAAAGATCAGCGAATCCTTTCAGGCGCTGGACCTGTTTAAAGTAGTGGCACCCCTGGCCAATGCACTGGAAGGCCGATTGAATACCGAAATTCAACTTTCCGGAAATTTAAAGGACGATATGACCCCTAATCTCGCAACGCTTTCCGGGGATGTCCTGGCACAATTACTTTCGGCCCAGGTGGAGACTAAGAACGCACCCCTGCTTTCTGCTTTGGACAGCCAGTTTCGTTTTATGGACATGGAAAAACTGGACCTGAACGACTTGAAAACCGCTTTGTCTTTTGAAGGAGGGAAGGTAGCGGTGAAACCCTTTACGCTACAATATGAAGACATTGCGGTGAATGTATCGGGGAGTCATACCTTCGACAGGCAACTGCAGTACCAGGCTACCCTGGATGTCCCCGCAAAATACCTTGGGGACGAGGTGAACAGTCTTATTGCAAAAATAGATGACGAAAGTCTGGACAACCTTACCATTCCTGTGACGGCGAGCATCGGTGGCAACTATACCAGCCCTAAAGTAAGTACGGATCTCAGTTCCGGAGTAAAAGACCTGACTGGGCAATTGGTGGAAATACAAAAACAAAAGCTCTTGAACCAGGGGAAAAGCGAAGCCCAAAACCTGATCGGGGGTTTGCTGGGGAACACTGAAAAGGACTCTGCCAAAACTCAAAAGGAGGGAGGGGTAACAGAAGCGCTGGGTGGATTGTTGGGTGGCAATCAAAAGGATAGTACTGCCTCCGATTCGGCAACTGGTGCCACCACCGTAAAAAAAGCCGCTAAGGGGATCTTAGGTGGGTTATTAGGGAATAAAAAGAAAAAGGACACCGTGAATTAAGTGGTGCCTTTAGGAAGGGTGGTTTACCCCTGAAGGATGGCTAGAAACCATAGGCTTTTTTTGCGCTTTCAATTTGTTGCTGTTCCGTTGTTTCCGGGTATAAGAGATAACGAGGTGCAATGATCGGCTTACTATGCGTCACCGTTATGGCGGTAATGGTCGAAAAAGGAAAGCGGCCTCCCGTCATTTCGATTAGTAGGGTTTCCATTTTCGGGAAGTCAGCATCTTTTTTTCCAAGAATTCTGGCGATCCCTTTTAACTGAAATCCTTTTTGCACGAGAATATCAATAAAGCTCACACATACGTTTGCATTTTGCTTGATATTGCGAACGGTTTGGGGCGACGCGATATTCGCAATAATTACGGTATCACTGTTGTAGACGTTGAAAATTTCTTTAGGAGAGACATTGGGGATATTTTCCATAGATACCGTGGCTAGCCAACAGAGGACGCTTTTATGGATGGATGATTTTACTTCTGAGGGTAGTTCCATAGTTGAATAAAAGGGTTTATTTGGCAAAGACTTCAAAATGAGTAACGTTCTCAGGGAAATCCAGCAGAAATTCCTGATCTTCAGGATAGTATTTAGCCTTTTCAATGGGTTCTCCGGCAAAGTTCTTAATGACGTCCAAACTTTCCCAAAAGGTGATCAGCTCAAAATAGGCGTGTTCCTGGTCGGTTCGCTTTAAGAAGATCAGTTTTACAAATCCGGCAGTTCCTTCATAGTCCGGTACCGCACGTTGTTGCATAAATTCCGTGTAGGCTTCCGCATGTTCCCGTTTTGTTTTTCCCTTCCAGATTCGTGCGATCATTTTTTTAGGTTTTTTGCCCAACGCTAGATGGCTTTTTCGGCTTAGGCTCCCAAGGCAAGCTATCTATTGCCTATTAAGGGAAGTTCAAGGTAGCCAATTATTTGAATCCTGGAGACCCGAAGTAGTGAATTATACCTCATGTTGGTTGCCGTTTTGTTTTACCGTAGTTGCGCAATCATCGTTTGAATTGCATCAATTACCAGATGAGGTTCGTCAAGTTGTATAAAATGCCCGCTTTTGTTCGTCGAAATAATTTTTGTTTGCGGTACCTTTTTTTGAAAATACCGATACAGCCTTTTTTGAATTTCAATAAGCTTTTGATGAGAGGGGTCGTTTCCATCAACTTTATTCGACTCGAGTAAGGTAATCGGGATGTCCATTTTGATTGCAAATGTTTTCAGTATCGAATCGTGTTGGTCATACGCTTCCCCCGCCATTGAGAACGACCACGCCCGGGCTTCCTTTATCCCATGTTACTACGTGCTGTTTTTTCTCTTGTACTTCAACAAAATGAAAAATAGGTTGATTAGAGCATGAACTGAAGGTGATAATAACGAAAAATGCCACAAGTATTCCGTTATCCAATTTCGAGGTAATAAATGCCACTAGAGGCGGCATAAAAACCACAGTTTTTATTTCTTTTTACAGGCTTTCATGACTATTTCCATTTCAAAAAGAAGGTATTCTTTTTTAAAGCATTGCAATACCTCAGCAAGAAACTGTTATGCCTAAAGAACACCATTGGCGGTTACCCATGTAAACTTATACTGATCCTTGGGAAAAGACATGCGTTCTGAAATTCGCTCGAGCCGAGCCGGTAACTTCATTAGGTAATCTCTTGCCCT
>JANQHL010000248.1 GCA_028277085.1 Flavobacteriaceae bacterium | reverse complement strand
GGTGGCCGCCACAAATTGACGTGCCGGCATCCCCAATTTTTGGGCAACAATCCCAGCACAAATATTTCCAAAATTACCGGAGGGTACTGCGAACACAATCTCGTGACCTGCTGATTTGGCCTTTTTAGAAGCGATCAAAAAGTAAAAAAGTTGCGGAAGCCAACGTGCTACGTTTATACTGTTGGCAGAAGTTAGCCTCCGGTGTTTCCCAATTTCTTTATCCAGAAAAGCCTTTTTTACCATTTGCTGGCAATCGTCAAAGGTTCCGGTCACCTCCAGGGCCGTAATGTTTTGCCCTAGCGTGGTTAACTGTTTTTCCTGTATCTCGCTTACCTTTCCGCTGGGATACAGTATGACTACCTGAACCCCTTTTACCCCAAGAAATCCATTG
This sequence comes from Flavobacteriaceae bacterium, assembly GCA_028277085.1. GTDB lineage: Bacteria > Bacteroidota > Bacteroidia > Flavobacteriales > Flavobacteriaceae > Croceivirga. Next base: position 20,044 of record JANQHL010000248.1, on the reverse strand, counting down.
GCTACCGCACCCCCGGTATCGCCGGAAGTGGCCACTAGAACAGTCACTTCTTCCTGGTTTCCTTCAGAGAAATAACCCAGACAATACGCCATAAATCGTGCTCCAACATCTTTAAAGGCCATTGTGGGTCCATGGAATAGCTCCAAAACTGCAATATTTTCTTCCAGGGTAACCAGGGGAAAATCAAAATCCAACATTTGGTGGATTATTTCACGGAGTTTTTCCGGAGGGATGGTATCCCCAACAAATTGCAGCATGGCGTGATAGGCAATCTCTTGGTCGGATAGCGACTCAATTTCTTCAAAGAAAGTAGCAGGTAATGGTTGTATTTGCTCGGGAAAATACAATCCTTTATCGGGGGCAATTCCATTGATTACGGCTTCTTTGAAGCTAACCTGATGTTCAGGATTGTTAAGGCTGTAGAACTTCATACAATCATTTAAATAGGTTTGACCCCTGTTGAACAAATTCCGGAAACGTGTACTTCGAAGTCCAGATCTGTATTTTGATATACACCAGCCATAGCTTCTGCTACGTTGTTAGCAATGGCTTCACCCTTAGAAAGTGCAAAAATTGATGGACCTGATCCTGAAATTCCGACACCAAGTGCACCGGCTGTCATTGCCGCTTTTTTGATAGTATCGAACATTGGAATCAACAGCGAGCGAACAGGTTCCACAACATGGTCTTCCAAGGAACGCCCTATCAATTCATAATCCTCTTTAAAAAGTCCGGCAATAAGGCCTCCTAAATTTCCCCATTGCTTTATTCCGGTTTCCAAGGTGATCCCTGTTTTGAGGATTTTGCGCGAGTCAGATGTTTTTATTTCAATTTGGGGATGTATCACCGTTGCATAGAGTTCCTGGGGAACGGGTAGCTGTACCACATCAAGTGGGGTATAGCTTCGTATTAAGGTGAATCCCCCAAAAAGAGCAGGGGCTACGTTATCTGCGTGGGCCACATTACTGGCTAATTTCTCTCCCTGCATTGCAAAATGTACCAACTCTAACGGGGTAAACGGTTGTCCAAGCATTTGATTTATAGCCCAAACCGCTCCTGCACTACTCGCCGCACTACTTCCAATACCACTTCCCGGCTTTATTTTTTTATGGATGGCAATTTCAAAACCACAGCTTGCCTTACTTTTCCCCAAAAGAGCCAATCCAGCTACACCGGCCACGTTTTTTTCGGTTTCCAATGGTAATTCCTGACCTGTAATTTCGGTTATCTTTATTCCTTCGGTAGCTGTTTTTCTCACAATCATTTCATCACCTACAGTGGCTAACGCCATACCCAGCACGTCGAACCCACATGAAACGTTAGCTACAGTAGCAGGACAAAAGACTTTTAATTCCTCCATGGCTAAAAATTACCGATTCTAATAATGTCTGCAAAAATACCTGATGCGGTAACTTCTGCACCAGCGCCAGCGCCTTTAACGATCAACGGCTGTTTAGGGTAGCGTTGGGTGTAGAAAAGTACGATATTATCACTCCCCTCCAGATTGTAAAAGTCATGCCCCAGAGGAATTTCTTGCAGTCCAACTTTTGCTTTACCCTCTTGGAATTGGGCTACGTATTTTAGCTTACAATTTTTGCTCGCCGCTGTTTTATACAAAGCTTGAAAATCCATCTCATAGTCCTTTAAGGTTTCAAAAAATAGGTCTACCGTGGGAGCATTTAGACTTTGTTCCGGCAGGAAATAATCGTTTTCAATATCCTTAATGTCCAAGGCATATCCGCTTTCTCTGGCCAGAATCAGTATCTTTCGCATAACATCTACGCCTCCCAGGTCGATTCTGGGGTCTGGCTCTGTATAACCTTCTTCCTGTGCTGCTTTTACTACATCGTGAAAGGTGGTTTGGTCAGTAAAGGTGTTAAATACGAAATTCAGGCTTCCGGACAACACCGCCTGGATTTTATGGACTTTATCCCCGGACACAATGAGGTGCTTTAAGGTATCAATTATGGGCAACCCAGCACCTACGTTTGTCTCAAATAAAAATGGAGCGCTGTATTGCCTGGACAATGCTTTCAAATGCAAATAATTTTCATAGGTGGAAGAACAGGCAATCTTGTTGCAAGTAACCACGGCGATATTGTTTTTCAAATATTCCGCATAGGTAGCCGCTACATCTTCATTTGCGGTGTTGTCAACAAAAATACTGTTGCGGTAATTTAAGGTTTTGATCCTTTGGAGAAAGCCCTCCATATTGGTTGGAGTGCCTTGCTCAATAGCAGAGTGCCAATTTTCCAGGGCAATACCCTCCTCCTCAAAAAACATTTTTTTGGAGTTTGCAATACCAATTATCCTAAGGTTGAGTTGTAATTCTTGCCTCAAATAGTTTCTTTGTTGATTGATTTGTGCCAGGAACCGTCCACCTACATTTCCCACACCCATTACGAAAAGGTTCAATTGTTTCGTATTTTCTTCAAAAAAGGTTTCATGTAACGCATTCAATGCCTTTTTTACATTCTCTTTTTTGATTACCGCTGAAATGTTCCTTTCCGAAGCACCCTGCGCAATAGCTCGGATATTTACATTATTCCTTCCCAAAGTGCTAAACATTTTTCCGCTAAGGCCTTGATGGCTTTTCATGTTGTCTCCTACCAAAGCAATAATAGCCAAATCATCTTCTACCAATACAGGATGTACTTTTTTGGAAGTTATTTCAAATTCAAAAGCGTTGTTGATCGCTTTAACAGCGCTTACCACATCGTTATCTGCAATACCTACACAGATGGAGTGTTCCGAAGAAGCTTGTGTTATCAAAACCACGCTAATATGCTTCAGCGATAACGTTTCAAAAAATCGTTTGGATATTCCCGGAACACCTACCATTCCTGGGCCTTCCAGTGACAACAAACTAATCCCTCCAACATGGCTAATCCCTCGTACCGTTTTGCCCTTGCCATTCTTGTTTTTTGTGATATAAGTGCCTTCGTGGTCGGCGTCAAAAGTGTTTTTTATCCGAATGGGAATACCTTTGCTTAACACAGGTTGAATGGTAGGCGGATAGATAACTTTTGCTCCAAAATGAGAAAGTTCCATGGCCTCTTCATAAGAAATTTGAGGTACACTTTTAGCCTGTTTTACTAACCTGGGGTTGGCGGTGTATAATCCGCTGACATCTGTCCAGATCTGCAGTTCTTCGGCATTCAGGGAAGCAGCTAAGATGGCAGCGGTATAGTCTGAACCACCCCGCCCAAGCGTAGTAGCGTCACCAGTTAGTGATGAGGAAACGAAACCTGGTATAACCGTAATTGGATCCGTAGAATTTTTGAAGTAGGTTTCACAAGCTGTGGTAGTTACTTTGAAATCGACATTGGCTTTCCCGAATTGGTCGTCAGTAAATATCAATTCCCGTCCAGTTTTAAGCCCTGCAGGCAGCCCTTCCGTCTTAAAGTAGGTAGCAATAATAAATGAGGAGAGTAATTCTCCATAACTTACTACTTTGTCAGATAATCTGGGGGTCCTTTCACCAATCAGAAAAGCACCTTCCACAAGGGTTTCCAGTTCATTAAGATGGCCTTTTACGGTACCTAATACCGAACTCTGTTGGGTTAAGGGGAATAAGGCTTTAACTGTAGTTACATGTCTTTCCTCAATTTCTACCAAAACGGATTTAAAGCTATGGTCTCTTTTTGCTGCCAATTCCAAACAATTCAGTATGAGGTCGGTAACTCCGCCTAAGGCGGAGACAACAACCAACTGTCGGGAGGTAGCGGTATCAGCTACAATCTTTTTTACTTGTTTTATATTAGAGGCGTTAGCTACTGAAGTGCCTCCAAATTTCAGTACTTTCATTGGAATTTGATTAGGATAAAAAAATGCAAAATACGGACGATATGAGAAGAACTATTACCCCTAAGGGGTAATACTGGTTGTGATTGTGCCTTCTATGGCCAATACAATAATACCTGTGATGTCCAAATATGTAAATTGCATACGAATCAGTACGGTAAGGGATCAAAAGTAGTATTTTGTTCAAGTAGTTCAAATTGTTCTTCAATTTTTATCAAATTGTCAAATTTTCTTAACTAAAGTTGTCAAATGAAAATTCTATCGGCAAAACAAATCTACGAAGCTGACAAATTTACAATAGCCAAGCAGGATATTTCCAGTAATACGCTAATGGAAAGGGCTGCAATAGGGATATTTAATTGGTTAGATAAAAGGCTGCAGGGTAGTCCAGTAAAACTTCAACTGTTCTGCGGTATTGGAAATAACGGAGGTGATGGACTTGCCCTTGCCCGGCATTTATTGGAACACAATTATCAGGTTTCCGTCTATGTGGTGAACTACAGCGAAAAACGTTCTCAGGATTTCCTTATCAATCTGGACCGACTCAAGGAACGAAAACTTTGGCCGGAATTTTTAGGTGAAAAACATCATCTTCCGACTATTGAGCAGGAGCACATTATTGTGGATGCTATTTTTGGGATCGGGTTGAACAGGGCACCAGATTCATGGGTAAGTGCATTAATTCAGCATTTAAACCAATCTAAAGCGTTTATACTATCATTAGATATTCCCTCAGGGATGCCTATGGACAGGGGATTTTCGTCTTCGGATAACGCCATTTGCGCAAATCAGGTTTTAAGCTTTCAACGTCCCAAATTGCCTTTTTTTCTTCCCGATACAGGAATCTTCGCTGAGCAATGGGAAGTGTTGGATATTGGTTTGGAAGCGGAGTATTTTACCCAACTGGAAGCAGATTACGAACTGGTAGGGAAGGAGGAGGTGGTTTCCATGTATACGCCAAGATTAAAATTCTCGCATAAAGGGAATTACGGACACGCCTTAATTGTGGGGGGGAGTCATGGAAAGATCGGTGCTGTTGGCCTGGCGGCGAAGGCATGTTTGGCTACAGGGGCCGGTCTTGTAACCGCCTATCTCCCCAATTGCGGCTATATTCCATTACAGACGCTGGTTCCTGAAGCCATGGTCATTACCGATGATGAGGAAAACTGCATTTCAAAGATTACTGTACCCTTTACACCAAAAACTGTGGCAATTGGTATGGGATTGGGGACCCATCCAAAAACCTTAAGCGCTTTTGAAGGCTTTATTCAAAGCGCAACATTACCTCTGGTCATCGATGCGGACGGACTAAATCTATTGGCCAAAAAGCCGGAGTTATTGTCCAAACTACCGCAAAAGTGCATTTTGACTCCTCATCCGGGGGAGTTGGAGCGCCTGATAGGGGCGTGGGAAGATGACTTTCAAAAACTTGAAAAGGTAAAGGCGCTTTCTAAAAAACACGATTGTATCATAGTTATCAAAGGAGCACATACCATTACAATTTATGACAATAAGGGATATATTAATGCAACCGGTAATCCCGGGATGGCGACGGCTGGATCCGGTGATGTATTAGCCGGTATGATAACTGCACTGATGGCACAGGGGTATCCTCCAGTATCGGCAGGCATTCTTGGTGTTCATCTTCATGGATTGGCTGGCGACATTGCCGCGGTTAAAGAGGGTTACGAATCGGTAACCGCTTCTTCAATAATTGCTGCCATCGGTCCGGCCTTTTTGGAGCTATTTAAACAAGAAGCTAGCGAAAAAAAGTCGTAAAAAAGAGTGGGTTATTTTAATCTCTTTTTAATCCAGACTATGGCGTTTTCATACTCAATGAAGAACTCCATATTCTTTTTGTAGAACAGTTTTTCAATCTTAAAGTTATGCATATCAATTTCCTTTTTGGAAACGATTGCAAAGGCTTTTAGGTTATCCAAACCGCGCAGGTAAGTATAGATTATCGGATCAATCGCATAAGAGTTTTTTCTAAGGCTGATATACCCAAACTTTTTACCTCTGAAATGGATTTCGGAAATGCCGATGATCTGGTAGGCACGTTCAAGTGTTATGGTCGCCCCTTCATCAAAAGTAGCTACCATGAAATTATCAAATACTTTTACTGTGCCTATGTCTAGGTGATATTCCTTTACGACTATAGGTTTTTTGGTAAAACCTAATTTCATCCCCAATATTATATAGTGTTACTACGAAAGTATTGGTGGTTGGTATCAATATTGAAAAATTTTAGATTAAAGGCAGATTTATCGTTTAAATCGTTAAGGTATGTCACAAAAAATGGTAATTCATTAGGGTTAAACAAAAAAAAGGAGAAGTCAACGACTTCTCCTTTTTACTTTGTCATAGATTTATCTTATGACTTTGCTTCAGAAGACTGTTCCGCTTTTTCAATCTTAATGGTCAACTCTTCTTTTTTGTCGTCAAAATCCATAAAAATACTATCGCCTTCCTCGAGGTTAGAATTTACAATCTCTTCAGCCAGCACATCTTCGATGTATTTTTGAATTGCACGTTTAAGCGGCCGAGCCCCATACTGCTTGTCAAATCCTTTATCTGCGATGTAATCCGTAGCGGCTTTAGAAAGATTTAGATCGTAGCCAATTTCTTTGATCCTTTGATATAACCTTTCCAGTTCAATACCAATAATCTTATGGATATCTTCTCGCTCAAGAGTATTAAATACAATCACATCATCAATTCTATTCAGGAACTCTGGTGCAAAGGCCTTTTTAAGGGCATTTTCAATAACACTTTTCTGATGGGTATCTGCTTGCGCTTTTTTAGCTGCAGTACCAAACCCTACACCTTGTCCAAAATCCTTGAGCTGTCGGGCTCCGATATTGGAAGTCATTATAATAATGGTATTTCGGAAGTCTATTTTTCTGCCCAGACTATCTGTGATAAAACCATCATCCAGGATCTGCAAAAGCATATTAAATACGTCCGGGTGTGCCTTTTCTACTTCGTCCAGCAGTACAACAGAATAGGGCTTTCTACGCACTTTTTCCGTAAGCTGTCCGCCTTCTTCATAACCAACGTATCCCGGAGGAGCACCTACTAATCTGGAAATAGCAAATTTTTCCATGTACTCACTCATATCGATCCGGATAAGCGCGTCCTCAGAATCAAACAACTCCCGCGCCAATACCTTAGCCAATTGTGTTTTACCGACTCCGGTCTGTCCCAAAAAGATAAAAGATCCGATGGGTTTATTGGGGTCTTTCAGACCTGCCCGGTTACGTTGTATTGCCTTGGCCACCTTTTGCACCGCTTCGTCCTGACCTACCACATAGTCTTTGATCAACTTCGGTAATTCGGCAAGCTTATTGCTTTCTGTTTGCGCAATACGATTAACCGGAATACCACTCATCATGCTTACCACGTCGGCCACGTTGTCTGCGGTAACCGTTTCCCGGTTCAGCTTACTTTCTTCTTCCCAACGTTCCTGGGCAGCAGCTAAATCTTTTTCAAGCCGTTTTTCATCATCCCTGAGTTTTGCGGCTTCTTCATATTTCTGCTTTTTTACCACACTGTTCTTCAGCTCGCGAACATCTTCTAGTTTTTGCTCTAACTCCAGGATTTGCTTTGGGACATCCATATTTACGATATGTACCCGGGAGCCAGCCTCATCAAGGGCATCAATGGCTTTATCCGGTAAAAATCTGTCCGTCATATACCGATTGGTGAGCTTCACACAGGCATCAATCGCATCATCCGTGTATAAAACATTATGATGATCTTCATATTTTCCTTTGATGTTCATCAGAATCTCCAAGGTCTCTTCTACAGTAGTGGGTTCTACCATTACCTTTTGGAACCGTCGCTCAAGGGCGCCGTCCTTTTCAATGTACTGGCGATATTCATCAAGTGTCGTGGCACCGATACATTGTATTTCCCCCCTTGCCAAAGCGGGTTTGAACATATTGGAAGCGTCCAAACTTCCGGTAGCACCACCTGCACCTACTATGGTATGGATCTCGTCAATGAATAAAATGATATCATCATTCTTCTCCAATTCATTCATTACGGCCTTCATACGTTCCTCAAACTGACCCCTATATTTCGTTCCGGCAACTAGTGATGCCAGATCCAGGGTAACAACCCTTTTATTGTACAGAATTCGGGAAACCTTTTGTTTATGATCCGTAGTGCCAGGCCTTCTGCTATAGCGCTTTTACCTACTCCCGGCTCACCGATCAACAAAGGATTGTTCTTTTTTCTCCGCCTGAGTATTTGTGATACGCGTTCAATCTCCTTCTCACGACCCACTACAGGATCCAACTTATTATCTTCTGCTAGTTTGGTAAGGTCCCGGCCAAAATTGTCTAATACCGGGGTTTTAGATTTTTTGCTTCCTTTTTGTTGACTTGTACTTCCAAAACTCTCTTTGGATTCCCCGCTATCTTCAGGGTCGCTGGAAAATGATTCCGAGGTTGGAGAATCGACATAATCATCTTCACTGGTGATCATGGATTTGAATTGCTCTTTAACATTATCATAGTCCACCTTTAACTTGTGCAAAAGTTTTGTAGTCGGGTCATTCTCGTTCCTGAGAATACACAACAACAAATGAGCGGTATTGATAGACGAACTTTGGAAGAGTTTCGCCTCTAGAAAAGTAGTTTTCAACGCCCTTTCGGCCTGCCGGGTTAAGTGTAGGTTCTTCTTGTCTTTCTGCAGAGCACCAGTATTGGGGTTGGCCGGACTTAAAATCTCTACTTTTCTTCGCAGATGATCCAAGTCTACATCCAGGGCGTCCAAGATATTTATCGCTTTTCCATTACCATCTCGCAACAAACCTAACATCAAATGCTCGGTACCAATGAAATCATGTCCCAAACGCAAGGCTTCTTCCTTGCTGTAAGCGATGACATCTTTTACCCTTGGTGAAAAATTATCGTCCATAGCTATTCTTAATAATCGAACTAAAATTAATAAAAGTATTCCAACGGTGTTCAAATACCGTACCCATATTCGACAAAGTCGGACGAAATCACGAAAAATAGCAGTTTTTACGTAATTTTTAACGGATTACGATAAATCGAATTGTTGGGTTTTCGTGTTGATAATTTTTTTAATAAAGTAAAAGGGTAGTGCCCGAAAAGGGGCAATTTTTGGTATATTGCCATGATATTTTAACCACAAAAAAGGAATAGATTTTTGCGATGGCGGAAGGAGAAAAATTGATACCAATCAACATTGAGGATGAAATGAAATCTGCCTACATTGATTATTCAATGTCGGTCATTGTGTCACGTGCCCTGCCAGATGTTAGGGATGGCCTTAAGCCCGTCCACAGGAGGGTGCTTTTCGGAATGCATGAGTTGGGTGTAAGGGCATCGAGTGCTTATAAAAAATCGGCCAGAATTGTAGGGGAGGTATTGGGAAAATACCATCCTCATGGAGATACTTCGGTTTACGATACTATGGTACGTATGGCCCAGGAATGGAGCTTGCGTTATATGTTGGTAGACGGCCAGGGAAACTTCGGATCTATCGATGGGGATAGTCCAGCAGCAATGCGGTATACGGAGGCAAGAATGCGTCGAATTTCCGAAGAAATGCTGGCAGATATTGATAAGGAAACCGTAGATCATCAACTTAATTTTGATGATACGCTACAAGAACCAACGGTGCTCCCTACTCGAATCCCCAATCTTTTGGTTAACGGAGCTTCCGGAATAGCAGTAGGGATGGCAACCAATATGCCGCCACATAACCTTTCGGAAGTGGTGGATGGTACCGTAGCTTATATTGATAATGCTGATATTGAGATCGATGAGCTAATTAAACATATTAAAGCACCCGACTTTCCTACGGGGGGAATGATTTATGGGTACGACGGGGTTAAAGAGGCCTTTCATACCGGAAGAGGTAGAGTAGTGATGCGCGCCAAAGCACATTTTGAAGAAGTACAGGGACGAGAGTGCATCATTGTTACCGAAATTCCCTACCAGGTCAATAAGGCCGATATGATCAAGAAAACGGCAGACCTTGTCAACGACAAAAAGATTGAAGGTATTGCCAATATTCGGGATGAATCTGATCGTAAGGGTATGCGTATTGTGTATATCCTTAAGCGTGATGCGATCCCAAATATTGTGCTTAATATGTTATATAAGTACACCGCATTGCAGTCTTCATTCAGTGTAAACAATATTGCCCTGGTTAAAGGAAGGCCGCAACTGTTAAATCTCAAAGAACTTATACAGCACTTTGTAGAACACCGTCATGAGGTAGTGGTAAGGCGTACCCAATACGAATTGCGAAAAGCTGAGGAGCGCGCTCATATCTTGGAGGGACTTATCATTGCTTCGGACAATATCGATGAAGTTATTTCCATTATCAGAGCTTCCGCAAATGTGGAAGATGCCAGGAATAGCTTGATTGAACGGTTTGAACTGACAGAAGTTCAGGCCAAGGCCATTGTAGAGATGCGATTGCGCCAGTTGACCGGATTGGAACAAGATAAACTTCGCGAAGAGTATGATGAGTTGCTCAAAACCATTGAGGACTTAAAGGATATTCTTGATAAAAAAGAGCGAAGAATGTCGATCATAAAGGAGGAACTCCTTGAAGTCAAAGAAAAATATGGGGATGACCGCAGATCAGAAATCGATTTTGCCGGAGGGGACTTCAGCATAGAGGATATGATTCCCGATGAGCAAGTGGTCATTACTATTTCCCATGCCGGTTACATCAAAAGAACCCCTTTAACGGAATATAAAACCCAGCATAGGGGTGGGGTGGGGCAGAAAGCTTCCACTACCCGAAATGAAGATTTCCTGGAGCATCTTTTTGTGGGAACCAACCACCAGTACATGTTGTTCTTTACGCAAAAAGGGAAGTGCTTCTGGATGCGGGTGTTTGAGATTCCTGAAGGTAGCAGAACGTCCAAAGGACGCGCAATTCAGAATCTTATCAATATTGACCGGGAAGACAAAGTAAAGGCCTTTATCTGTACCCAGGATTTGAAAGACGAAGATTACGTAAACAGTCATTATGTGATAATGGCTACAAAAAAAGGTGTAGTCAAGAAAACATCCCTGGAACAATATTCCAGACCCCGCCAAAATGGAATTAATGCCATTACTATACGAGAAGGTGACGAATTACTCGAAGCCAAACTGACAACGGGTACCAGTCAGATTCTCCTGGGACTGAAATCCGGGAAAGCCATTCGGTTTGAAGAAGGAAAAACCCGGCCTATGGGAAGAAATGCCTCAGGTGTCCGGGGTATCACACTGGCAGACGATAAGGATGAAGTGATAGGAATGGTTTCCGTACACAATTTTGAAGAAGACATTCTGGTAGTATCCGAGAATGGATACGGCAAAAGATCCAATATTGATGACTATCGCGTAACTAATAGAGGCGGAAAAGGTGTAAAAACTATTTCCATTACTTCAAAGACTGGAGAATTGGTAGCCATCAAGAATGTTGCCGATACGGATGACCTAATGATCATTAACAAATCAGGCATTGCCATTCGAATGAGTGTTGAGGATTTGCGCGTTATGGGTAGGGCAACTCAGGGAGTGAAGCTCATTAACTTAAAAGAAGGAGACTCTATCGCGGCGGTTGCCAAAGTGATGAAAGATGAAGATGCCGTGGATGATGTAGATATCCGGAATATCGAGGTGAATGAAGAAGATGGCACGGCTCTTGATACCAATGATGGCGAACAGAACTAAAACATGAATAAACACTAATTAAATGACGTTTAAAATGAGAACTACACTTTCAATAGTACTAGCCCTTTTTATGGCAGTGGCTGGCTATTCCCAAAAGGATGAAATAAAGGCGGCTACCAAAGCCTTAAAAAGTGGAGATGCAGCTGCGGCCAAAAGTGCCCTGGAGGGTGCCTCCGGAAGTATTGATGGAGCAGATGCCAGAATGCAAGCGCAATATTACCTCTTGTTGGGTAATGCGCATTCCACTTTATCCGAGTTTGGACCAGCCATTGAGGCTTACAAAAAAGTAGTGAGTATCGAAGAAACCAGTGGTAAGGCGAAATACACAACGGAAGCCAATCAAAAACTGGGACAGATGACTGGAGATTTGGTAAATTCTGCAGTAGAAGACAGTGGTAATAAAAAGTATGGGGAAAGCGCTACTAAGTTGTATCAAGCGTACAGTCTTAGTCCAACGGATACCATTTACCTATATTATGCGGCAAGTACTGCAGTAAATGGAGGCCCTGAGCTTTATGATCAGGCGATAAAGTATTATGAAGAGCTAAAAGAAATCAATTATGACGGGAGTTCTCTAAAATACACTGCGGTAAATGTTGCTTCCGGAGAAGTAGAAGAGTTAGAAAAGACTACCCGTGATCTTTACATTAAGGCAGGAACCCATAAGGATCCAAAAGAAGAAAAGACACCATCAAAAAAGGCAGAAATTGTTAAGAATATCGCCTTAATTTATCAAGAACAAGGGAAAAATGATGAGGCATTGGCGGCCTATGAAGATGCGATTGCCAACAACCCTAATGATGTCAACCTGGTGTTGAACAAGGCAAATCTGTATTATACCCTGGGCGACAAAGATAAGTTTAAAGAGTTGATGTCCCAGGCTTCAGATATGGCACCAGATAATCCGGATTTATTGTACAACATCGGCGTGATCAATATGGAGCAAGGGAATATGGAGGAGGCCAGGGCAGCCTATTTAAAGGCTTTGGAAGTAGATCCTGGATATGTGAATGCACAGCTCAATCTTTCCACTTCTTATGTTAATGAGGGAAATGCCCTTATCGATGAGATGAATGAGTTGGGTACCTCAAGAGCAGATGCACAGCGGTACGATGAGCTAAAGACGAAAAAGGACGATTTGTTCCGTAAAGGTGCGGAGATACTGGAAGAAGCTTTAAAGACAAATACGGATAATGAAGGCATACTTTCGCAGTTGAAGAATATTTACGGTGCGCTCGGCGATAATGAAAATTTCATGCGTATTAAGAAGCTATTAGGAGAATAAAACTATACCATTCTACAATATAAAACCCGCTTTAAAGCGGGTTTTTTTATATTACTTTTTTAATGACGCGTAGTTGGTGGGTATACCCCCGTTGTGCCGTGCTAAAAATACCGGTATGATCCAGGCGATCAATACGTACATGACCATATGAGTGGATGATATGATTGTTTTCCAAAATGATACCCACGTGATCTATACTACCCTCGGTATTGTCAAAGAAAGCAAGATCTCCTGGCTCACTTTCTTCGATAAAACTCAAAGGTTCTCCTTGTGTAGCTTGTTCTGCGGTGGTACGTAAAAGCCGGAAACCGTTTATTTTATAGACCATTTGGGTAAAACCAGCAGCATCAATACCGAAAGGAGATTTTCCGCCCTTTAGATGTGGACAATTTAAATAGAGAAGTGCAGTATTGACCAAATTGGTTTTGGGATGGCTGGAGTTTAAAGGCATTTCCTCTACGGTATGTTGCAATAAGGGAGCAACATCCATTCGCGAACCAAGCAAAACAGGGAGGAAAACCTGGTCCCTTGTGCAAACCTGTGTAATAAAGTCTGTATTGTATAAGGCATCTTGCTGTTCAATCTCTTGAAAAGTAGTTTCAGAAATCCTAATGATCTGGTTATTTTGTACCCATCCTTCGCATTTATCACAACTAATCTGAATCCTACTTCACGCTTTTCTTGCTTCTTTTATTTTAAAATGATCACCATACAAAACTTGAGATATCATCCCTGCATCTTCATCGGGGGATAGCCGCAAAGGAACAATGCTTAGATGCCCAATACCATATTGCATGTATCGCTCTTGTTAAAGTCGTTCCAAAATCATTGCAGAAGCTCCGCCACCTCCATTACAGATAGCGGCAGCCCCTAATTTTGCATTGTTTTGGGCAAGTATGTGGAGCAAAGTCACCACAATTCGAGCACCGGAACATCCGAGGGGATGACCCAGAGAAACGGCTCCACCGTTTATATTTACGTTCGTATCGGATAGCCCTAAAAGTTTCATATTGGCAAGCGCCACTACTGAAAAAGCCTCGTTAAACTCAAAGTAGTCTACCTCATCGATGTTGACGTTGGCTTTTGCTAACGCTTTTGGTAACGCTTTAGCAGGAGCTGTTGTAAACCATTTCGGTTCCTGGGCCGCATCAGCATAGCTCCTGATTTTGGCCAGGGGTTGTAATTTAAGTTCTTCAGCTTTATCCGCACTCATGAGTATCAGCGCGGCCGCACCGTCATTGATTGTAGATGCGTTTGCAGCAGTTACGGTACCCTCCTTTGAGAACGCAGGACGTAAATTGGGAATCTTTTCCACTTTTACATTTCTGTATTCCTCGTCTTCATTAACAAGAACAGGTTCTCCCCTTCGTTGAGGCACTTCCACGGGAACCACTTCGTCTTTGAACTTGCCGGAATTCCATGCATTTTCAGAACGGGCGTAGGACTGTATGGCATAAGCATCCTGCTCTTCTCTACTGTAGTCGTATTTGTCGGCACAGGCATCTGCACAGACTCCCATCGCATTTCCATCGTATACATCAACCAAACCGTCTCTTTGCATACCATCTGTTAGCGTAGCCGGACCAAATTTGTGACCACTTCGCAAGTGCATATAATGGGGAATGCTACTCATATTTTCCATTCCACCAGCTACGACAATTTCCGTATCACCCAGGGCAATGGATTGGGCAGCCTGCATAATACTTTTCATACCTGAGGCACAAACCTTATTTACAGTTGTGCAGGGGACGTTTTCGGGTATGCCGGCATAAATAGCCGCCTGTCGGGCCGGGGCCTGACCGGTACCGGCCTGTACCACATTACCCATAATGACCTCGTCCACCATATCCGGGGATAGGTTGATTTTATCAAGAGCACCTTTTATCGCTGTAGCCCCTAATTTCGGGGCTGGAATGGTTGATAATGATCCCAAGAAACTGCCTATTGGGGTTCGAACAGCAGCTACTATAACAACTTCTTTCATTCGCTTCAAAACTTAGTTGGGACGAAAATACTAATTTTAATAGCAATCCCGGAGCTGGAACGATTGCTCATTTATTTTCTATTTTTGACGGAAGTCTTCATACTCGATGGGAAAGTCGCTGGACAATTTTTACAAGAATCAATCACTGATTTACAAATATTTTCTCTACGTAATATCCATTGCTTTAATCGTGTTTTTCTTTCCCAAAGGGGGAAAGTTCAAATATGAATTTCAAAAAGGGAAACCCTGGCAATACGAAAATTTGTACGCCCCTTTCGATTTTTCTATCAAAAAAACAGACACTGAACTGGAGCAGGAACGAAAGGACCTGGAAGAGAACAAACCCAACTACTACACCTATGACTATACTATCGCAGAAGGTGCACGCACAGCATTTAAGTCCGAATTTGAACGTCAGTTTTCAGCTGGAACCTACACTGCACAATACAAAGAGTATCTGTTGGAGTTTGGTAATGGCATTTTGGATACGATTTATGGATTGGGGATTTTTGAAAATGATATTTCCTCGGGAAAGCTGTTTTTAATTTTTACAAATGAAGCAATTGCCATCCGGCCGGGGCAGGTGCGAGATTTGGAGGAAAGTAGTGCGTTGGCTCAACAACAGACCAAAGATCTTGGGAATAGCGTGATTGCTGCAAGGCTCGCTACAATTTTGACCAAGGCTTTAAAAGCCAACGTTTTTTATGACAAGAACCTTAGCGAAAGCGCATTACAAGAAGAGCTCTCGAAGATATCGTATACAAGAGGAACTATTGCCGAGGGAAAACTGATGATTGCAAAAGGAGAGGTGGTAGAAGCTGACAACTACAATATCCTGGTTTCCCTAAAAGAAGAATACGAATCGGAACTATGGAAGGGAAATAATTATTATTTCATCCTTTTCGGTTATACCATCCTTGTGGCACTGGTGCTGATAATGCTATTTCTTTTTTTAAAAAAATACCGGCCGGAAATATTTGCCAACAGCAATAAAGTGACCTTTATATTTTTCAATATTTTGTTGATGGTATTTATCACTACGCTGGTGGTGAAGACCAATGATCAGTACTTGTATGCGGTTCCGCTGTGCATCCTGCCGTTGATCTTAAAGAACTTTTTTGACGCACGTTTGGGCTTATTTGTGCATGTGCTTACTATCCTGATCTTGGGGTTTGTTGTACCCAACAGCTTTGAATATATTTTCTTGCAGATCATTGCCGGTATAGTTACTATTTTAACCGTATCCGAACTTTACAAACGGGCCAATTTGTTCATTTCCGTCGGACAGATCACCTTAATCTACATCATAGGATATTTTGCCTTCCACAGCATTCACGAAGGGAATATGGAGAATATTCAATGGATCACTTTTGGTATTTTTCTACTGAATGGGATGATCACCTTATTTGCACAGCCATTGATCTATTTGTACGAAAAAATATTTGGTTTGGTATCCGATGTCTCGCTTTTGGAGCTTTCCGATACGAACTCAAAATTGCTTAAAGAGCTCGCTAACAAGGCACCTGGAACATTCCATCATTCGCTGCAAGTAGCCAATTTGGCCGAAGCGGCTGCCAGTGAAGTAGGGGCCAATGCCATGTTGGTTAGAGTAGGAGCCTTGTACCATGATATCGGAAAAATGGCACGCCCCACCTATTTTACCGAGAATCAGATTACCAATGCAAATCCGCATAACGAATTGCCTCCCAAGGAAAGTGCAAAAATCATAATTGATCACGTACTAGATGGCATTGAACTGGCGAGAAAGAACAATCTTCCGGATAGGGTTATAGATTTCATACGGACACATCACGGTACGACTCTGGTCTATTACTTTTATAAAAAGCAGCAGGAATTGGATGCCGAGACTTCCGAAAAGGAATTTAGATATCCCGGACCGATACCCTTCTCAAAAGAAACCGCTATTTTAATGATGTCCGATGCCGTTGAGGCAGCCTCAAAAAGCCTAAAATCCCCCACCTATCCGATAATTGATGAGTTTATTGAAAAAATTGTTCAGGGGCAGCTTACCGCTAACCAATTTATCAATGCCAACATTACCCTCAAGGAAATAGAGATGATCAAAAAAGTGCTCAAAAAGAAACTTACTAATATCTACCATTTGCGGGTAGAATATCCGGAGTAATCCGGTCTAATTTGGTTTTTAGGGAGGTGAGATTTTGTTAATGATTTGACAAACCCTTTGTCTTTTGCAACAATTAATAGTATTTTAAAGTAAATTGAAAGTTTTGCTTTTAACATAAAAGAGTATCGCTATGAATAAGAGGTTTATCTCCTGTATTTTCCTGTTCCTGGGTTGTTTTCTTTTGGTACAATCACAGCACCACGGTCCTCAAGCCGAGGTATCCCTTGCTTCTTTTGAGGCGGAATTGTTGTATCAGATGAGTCAAAAGGATTCCCTCGTTACCTGGCGTGAACAGGTCATTTTACATCTGGATGCTGCATCCTATAAACCCAAAGAATCTGTTTTTTTCAAAGCGTATGTACTTACCGGGCCCAAAAAGCTACGAGTAAGCGCGAGTGACGTCCTTCGGGTAGAGCTTTTAGATGCTGACGGGAATTTGGTCACAGACCAATATCATAAAATCGAAAAAGGAGCTGTAAACGGGCTTGTTGAGCTTCCCAAAAAGATGGAGGCCGGCAAGTATTACCTTAGGGCGTATACCCGTTGGATGCTAAATTATGGAGACGACAGCCTCCCTGTAAAAGAAGTTTGGGTTTCTAAATCCGCCAGTCGGGAAGATGATAATAGCGGAACAACCACGATTTTCTCCGAAAGCGGTTCTTTTGTAGTAGGTCTGGAAAACAAAGGAGTTGTATCCGATAGCAATGGAAATTCCATTAACGGGGTTATTGTTGACGAAAACGGGATAAAGGTGGCTAATGTGATGGATTATGGCAGTGGGCTGGCAACCTTTACTTTGGTTCCTGACATGGGAAAAAACTACTATTTTGAAAAATTCAATGGAGAAAAGATCAAGTTGGCACAGCCCTTAGCAGAAGGAGCGGTGCTACTGGCAAATAATATTGAAGACCAAAAGATACAAATCAGAATTGGCGCTACAGCACAATTACGGGAAGGTACCTACTACTTAAAAGGGAGCAAGACAGGGAAAGAATGTTTGCGATCGGAAATCGTCTTTGATAAGGAGAAAGATTTTGTTGAATTGGACATCAAAAAAGAAGGTCTTCCTCATGGTCTTTTAAACTTAACTTTAGAAGATGCTAATGGCCAAATATGGGCAGAACGACCCCTACACATCCAGGCAGATGATCTTCAGGTGACATTGGCCGAATCATCTGAATTTTTGGAAGATGGTACGCGAAAGATGCGCTATACGTTAAAACTATCCGATTTAGAGGGTAACCCGATTGCTTCTGAGTTAATGGTGAGCCTAAAAGACGTCAACAACATCTCCAATGCTACTACGGTAGCGAGTGATGAAAGGGGGATGAGTTACTTTAAAGATCTTGAGGTACTGGCACGACGTATCCCTGAGGGATCATCCATAACTTCAGAAAATGAAGTGCCGGAACAAATCAAATACGCTTTTCAAAGTGGGTTGGAGTTTTATGGTCAGGCGTATGATCTGAATAATACGGTACTAACTAACGACAAGATCAAAATTTACATTAATACTGAGCGAGATGTTGAGGTACGGGAAGTGGCTACTAATTCGGAAGGCTTGTTTACTCTTACCGGACTTCAACTTGAAGGAGAGATCACCATGACCTTTAGGAGGGACGGTAAGAATGCCAGGGAACAGCTGGTGAAAGTAGTTCCCTACCAATATGAATTGCCTGAGCTAAAACGTAATCAAGGAACCGAGCGTCCCGCTGTCAACCCCATCCGGGAAAGTGGACAGATGATCCCTCAAAAACGATTGTCAGATTTTAGTTTCAATGATAAACCTTCTAACCTAATTCCCCTGGAAGAAGTGACCTTGGTGGGACAACGAAAACTAAGTAAAGTTGCCACCTCGGTTTATGGTATAGAACCGAGCAGGGTGGTGTATCAAGACCCTGAACGACCAAGAACTTTACCGCAATTATTTCTAGGCGTTCCTGGTGTCTATGTTTCCGGTATCGGAGATTTAAACCCCTCTTTAAATATACTTTCAATGGCGGGAGCTGGACGTCCTCTTTGGGTAATAGATGGGTTTCCATTATCTCAAAACTCCTATTACGCTTCCCCTTCCGGAGCTGGAGGAACTAGCCCATTGCGAGAGGTGATGGATATCGTTCCATTTGTTGATGTAGAACGGATTGAACTTCTCTTTGGACCT
Organism: Flavobacteriaceae bacterium; assembly: GCA_028277085.1. Classification (GTDB taxonomy): domain Bacteria; phylum Bacteroidota; class Bacteroidia; order Flavobacteriales; family Flavobacteriaceae; genus Croceivirga. Next base: position 949 of record JANQHL010000248.1, on the reverse strand, counting down.
AATGCGGCCATTTATGGCACCCGTGGATCCGGAGGGGTTATACTCATCTACACCAAAAACGGGGCATATTCAACAGACTTTTTGGATAGAGATCAGGCGCAGGTAGCCTTTGAAGGATTTCGGCCATCCATTGATATAATGGATTACTTTACTGCACAAAATAGAGGACTGGCAAAGGGCAAAAGCACCTCCACTTTGTATTGGAACCCTTCTTTGGGAACCAATGAAAATGGAGAAGCCATCCTGGAGTTTCTTATTCCTAAAAATGCAAAAAGCGTGCTTTTGGAGGTTAAGGCAATCACGGAGGAGGGTAAAAGAGGTTCGCTGAGGTCCTTATCACGATTATGATCAAATAATTAAAAAAATTGTTGCTAAGTAACCCTTGAAACGGTATTTTTGCACCCGCCTTAATGACAAGATAGAACTTGTCGGGCAGGCTCGCTTTTTTAGCGAAAGTTCATACTATACAGGGAGAGGTGCCGGAGTGGTAACGGAGCAGATTGCTAATCTGTCGACGGGTAACCGTCGCCTGGGTTCGAGTCCCAGTCTCTCCGCCAGAGTGAGCTCAGAAAGGCCCACAGACCCGTTGGCCCTTTCGTTTAAAATGTCCAGCGGACATTTTGGACTCCGCCAAGTCCTCAGTCTACTTTTGATGGGCGGTTTGGGATTTGGGAATTGCAATTTGAAATTTTCAGTTCGTAAGAACTGTATCGGGGTGTAGTACCGTGTCAAGCCTGCCTGTCGGCAGACGGGCACGGCATAAACTCCGCCCGCCTGCCTGACGTCAGGCAGGGTTCCCGGTCTACTTTATAGAGACCAATTGGAATTTGGGTATTGTAAGTTGAGATTTTCAGTTCGTAAGAACTGTTTCGGGGTGTAGCGTAGCCCGGTTATCGCGCCTGCTTTGGGAGCAGGAGGTCGCAGGTTCGAATCCTGCCACCCCGACAAA
>JANQHL010000191.1 GCA_028277085.1 Flavobacteriaceae bacterium | reverse complement strand
ATTCAGGTAAATGATCCCAAACTCTTCAAACGCCCGTAGCGCTTCATTCTCTACAAGGGCTACATCCAAATATTCTTTTTGATTTAGTAAAAAAGTTTCAGGTTCATTGCAACTAAAGGAAAGCACGGCATTAGCATTCTGCGGGGCTATACTGGAGACTTTATTGCTTAAGGGGGTAGTTCCCTTAAACAGGTTTATCATGTTTGCCGTGGAATCACTTGCTATGGTTACTCCGGAAAGCAGGAGTTCCTCTTGCCCTGCTGTAACGTCTAGGGCAATCCAATCTGCAAAAGTTTCCGGTTCGATATCGCTTTCGGGTAGTAATGGGGCTGAGATCAGCTCATTTTTGCGTTCTAAATTGATGAAAATTGCGGCAGAGGTGTTGGGGTCCGCTGTATCGTAAAGACGTTGAAGGCCCGGTGGCACAATGTTACTGGCATCGAGGCGTATTGCATTTTCCAGGAGTAGTTGAGAAGAACCTATTAGTAGCTGTTGTTTCATACTTGTACTATAGCACTGGGCGCCTTCCCATTGGTATTTTGTAATGGTGGTATTCTCGTATGAAAATGTCGTCTGGGCTATATCCTCAGGGTTTACCGTAGCGAAAATTTGGGGAGAAGGAGCAGTAACCAATAGGAACTCAAAATTTCCTTTGCCAATCTCATAAAATGCCACCGTACAATTTTCTTCTAGTGAAAGGGCGGTTACGGGGCGTAATTTTTGACGAATAGCTTCGTACAGTTTGGATTTTTCAGTCTTTGAAATGAAGTAGTTGTTCTTCAATTCACTTTCAAAGCGACCTAAATTGTTGATTTTTAGAATAGCGTTAGCGCTTTGGGGGAAGAAATGTAAGAAAGAATCGGGAGTGCTTTGTTCTTTGGTACAGGAGAGAACAAGTACCAACAGCAGGAGGATTCGGTATTTCATAAACATTGCTTTGAGACAAAGTTACGGTCTTTGACTACATCTCAAAAACCAGTTGTTGGGGTAGTTGTCTAAAACTTTTTCTATGGTATTTTGTAAGTCCGTATTTCCGAATAGCCTCTCGATGTTCTCGAGTAGGATAACCTTTGTTTTTTGCCCAATTGTACATTGGGAACTCAAGATGAAGTTTTTCCATGAAAGCGTCGCGGGAGGTTTTGGCCAGGACAGATGCCGCGGCAATACTGAAAAACTTTGCATCGCCTTTAATAATACATGAATGGGGAACCTTTTGGTAAGGTTTAAAGCGGTTGCCATCAACCAATATTTGTTCGGGTCGGAAGGACAACTGATCCAAGGAGCGATGCATTGCCAAAATAGATGCATTGAGAATATTGATTTTATCAATTTCACCTTCAAAAACATGGCTAACTCCAAAAGTAACGGCTTCTTTTTCCAATATAGGTAACAACTGGTTACGCTGCCTTTCCGTAAGCTGTTTGGAATCTTTTAAAATGGGATTGTTGAAACCGGCAGGTAGGATAATGGCTGCCGCGGTCACAGGACCAGCAAGACAACCTCTTCCGGCCTCATCAGTACCGGCTATTTGGAGTAATGGATTGTAGCTTTTCACAATATTTTTGTAGGAATTGTTGGAACTTATGAATAAGTTTGATGTTTTTTTATTTTTTATGTTAAAAAAATGTGTATTCCCTTGAAAAAAAGAGAGATAAAATGATTATTGATAATTATCTAACAAAATTTAACATTGAATTCCTCGATAGAGGATATGGTTTGGAATATTAACGATTTATTATCATTTTTGACCCGCTAATTCAAATAATTTGTTAAATGAGATCAATATTAACTTGGATGTTGACACCATTCCTGGTGTTGACTATGTCGTTTTCTTTTGCTCAAGAAAAAACGATTTCGGGAAATGTGACAGATCAAGATGGACTCCCATTGCCTGGGGTTTCTGTTTTGGTTGTTGGAACAAATACCGGAACTCAAACGGATTTTGACGGTAATTATACCATTACCGCCAATATTGGACAGGTACTTAGGTATAGCTATCTAGGCCAAAGAACAGTAGATAGGACAGTCGGTCAAGCGGATACCATAAATGTTCAATTGGAAGAAGATGCGGAAGCACTTGAAGAAGTAGTCGTAGTAGGGTATGGTACAAAGTCCAGCGAACTGAATACATCGGCAGTTTCCACGGTAAATACCGCTACTATTGAGTCCTTTGTCCCAACAACGAGTATCGATAACATTCTTCAGGGTCAAGCCGCTGGGGTTCAGGTTACCGCGGCAAATGGACGTCCCGGGAATACGGCATTTGTTCAAATACGGGGTATAGGCTCCATAAATGCTCAGTCGACTCCTTTATATGTAATTGACGGTGTCCCAATTCCAGTGGATACCGAAAGGGATCTTAATCCTATCAACAATTTGAATCCCAACGATATTGAATCCATGTCAATTTTGAAAGATGCGGCAACGGTATCCAAATATGGATCCAGGGGAGCAAATGGAGTTGTTTTGATTACAACAAAGAAGGGTAAAGCTGGGGATGCTAGAATAACGTTCCGTTCTTCCTATGGATTTAGGGATCGTATTCCCGACCCATTTGATTTAATGGATGCTTCTCAAAAATTGGAGCTTGAGCGTCAATTCGCTGAGTTAGGAGTAGAGGCTGCTCAAAGCTTACCAGGAGCAACTTCAGATGCAGCAGGGATTAGAAGTTTGATCGCTTTGGATACTGACTGGGAAGAAGAATTGTTACGGACAGGAATGGTTCAATCGAATAACCTTTCGATTTCTGGAGGAGATGAAAGACTCACCTACTTCTTATCCCTTGGGTACGATAGAGATGAAGGTATCATAGATCGTATTGACGGGTTTGAAAGGCTTTCTGCGCGTTTGAATACCACATATCAAGCAAAAGACTGGTTAACGATTGGGACTAACCTTTCCTTTTCTAGGTCTACTACAGACTTGCCCAGGGATAGGAATAATGTGCAAAACCCATTTAGGGCAATGTATGACTATAACCCATGGGACCCCCTCTTTTTGAGAGATGGGGATGGAAATGTAGTCACCGACGCTGAGGGAGAACCTGTTTTTAACCCTACAACTACAGGCTTTCCTATTGCTCGAGCCCTTCAGACGGAGCCTGAAGATAGACGTGACCTCTTGATTATTGGTAATTTGTCAGCAGATATGAGGCTATCCGATAAATTTAGTAATCGCTTTAGCGTTGGTGTGGTGAGTAACCGATTCAATAGAACCAGCCGTTCTATCTCTGGAGGTGTTTTACAAGGTTTTGTTGGGGATGCTAATTTCCCCGGGGACCAAACGGATCAACAGTTCATTGATTTGGAATATAACGTAAACAACTTGTTTACCTACACCGACACTTTTAATGGTGTTCATAACCTCACAGCAAGCTTTTTGTTGGAGTACAATGAACAAATAGTCACTGAGCTTTTGGCAAGGGGTCGAGGGTTTCCCAGCCCGGATATTGCTTACTTAGATGTAGCAGCTGATCCACTCACCGTGGGTTCGAGCGAGGCCAGAAGAATTCTATTCTCTCAAGGACTGTTTGTAGATTATGATTACGACGGGAAGTATATTGTTTCGGGATCTATACGAAGGGATGGTTCTTCACGGTTTAGCCCTGAAAACCAATATGGTTACTTCTACAGTGGTAGTGCTGCTTGGAACATTTCCAATGAGAATTTCATGCAAGGTTCTGTTTTCAACAATTTAAAACTAAGAGCTTCTTACGGTACTTCAGGTAATCAAAACATTGGAGATTTTGGTTTCTTGAATTTATTGAATTTTGATACCTACAATGGTCAATCTACCGCGATACCTGTTGGTAACGGTAACCCTAATGTGCAATGGGAATCTCAAGCCATTTTAGATATCGGTCTTGAGTTTGGGTTATTTAACAACAGGATCAATGGGGTTGTTGATTATTTTGTGAAGACTTCAGAAGACTTACTCTTGAACAGGCCCTTATCTAGAACGGTAGGTGATGAAAACAACTCTATAATCTCTAATGTTGGGGAGTTGGAAAACAGAGGTCTTGAAGTCTCTCTTAACGTGGACGTCATCAGAGGTCAGGATTTACTTTGGTCTGTAGGAGGTAATATCACGTTCATTGATAATGAAGTGACGGCCTTGGTTGACGGAGAAGATATTATTAGTCCTCTGGGAAATACAATTTTAAGTGTGGGGGAAGAGGTGAATACCTTCTTTTTACCACGATATGCTGGTGTTAATCCGGCTAATGGAGAACCCTTGTATTTGGATGCCGATGGTAATGTAACTAACGAGTTTAACGCTTCGTTTGCTACTACCCTATCAGGTCAGTCGCCCCAAGCTGACGTAGAGGGAGGTTTCTTCACCAATTTTAGATACAAAGGTTTTGGGGTGCGAGGAGATTTTGTATTTCGGGGCGGTAACTGGATAACAAACCTTCAAAGGTCACAGGGTATTGCAATTGGAAATATTGACAGCAATCAACGTACGGAAGCCTTCAATTATTGGAGACAACCCGGTGATCAAAATGTATTGCCCAGCCCTTTATTCCAAGATACGGCAGACCAAACATCAACACGATTTTTGGAGCGAGGGGATTTCGTAAGGTTAAGAACATTGACCTTGGACTACAACTTGCCAAGAAAATTCCTTGACAAAACCAAAACAGGAATCGATTCGTTCCGGGTTTTCGCAACGGGACAAAATATCTGGACCATCACCGACTATAATGGAGACCCGGAGATTGGTCTTGGATCTGCGGAAACTGGTGAGCCTGGTGATGCTGGTTTCGTTAGCGGGGAATTCTCCTTGTTCAGTTATCCACAGACAAGGTCATACATCTTTGGAGTGGAGATAGGATTTTAATAAAAATTAGCGAAGAAAGATGAAAAATATATTTAAAATTTCAATCATGCTATTATCACTTGGTTTTGTGGCCTGTGATGATGAGTTAAGCGGATTGCAGCCTTTTGTAGAGGGTAATCCAGAAACTTTTTTTACTAGTATATCAAATTTCGAGACTGGTATTGATGGTGCATATGCCCAGGTAAGAAACTATTATGCCAATTCAGGTTCCGGACTTCAGGGAATGCCAGATATCCTCTCTGACAATGTTGTTCTTGTTCAAACAGGTCGAAGATCGAATGAGTTGTATTATGATTATCGATATGAGGCCAACAATGCAGGGGCTTTGGTTTTGTATTGGAGTGAGGCTTATGAAGCCGTAAACGCAGCGAATTTGGTTATTGGTCAAATTGATAACTTGGCCGATAGTCCTGAAAAGGACAATATTTTAGGACAGGCTTTGGCCATTAGAGCTTTTGCTCATTTTGACTTAGTAAGGATTTATGCCAAGATTCCAACCCAAAGTGGTGACGCCAATGGGTCTCTTGGTATCCCTTATGTCAAAGTGGAGGATGGCGATACCGGCGATCCATTTGCGCAGCCTGCTCGAGAGACCGTTGGGAGCAACTATGCGGAAATCATTGGAGACTTAGAAACTGCTGCCGGATTGGTAGCTAATGAAAATGGCGAGGGACGTATCGATAGAGATGGCGTATATGGTATTTTGTCCAGAGTGTATTTGTATAACGGAGAGTATCAAAAGGCTATAGATGCAGCCAATCAGGTAGCTATTCCTTTAGCGGATGGTACACCTGCCGCTGCTGGCGAATCTTCAGAATTGGAACAGGTGTATACAGACGATACCAACGCGGGAATTGTATTCGAATTGGCTATTGATACAGGGGTAGAGACGGGTTCCGATGATGATCCAAGAGTTGGTAACAATGTTGGAGTGCTTTATAGCCAAAGTACATTAGACAGTGATGGCAACATTGAGACTACCATTTCTGAGTATGCCGTTGACCTGGAATTCTTTAACAGCATACCTGCGGATGATGTCAGGAGAGAGGTTATGCAGTTTGTTGGAACCAATCAAGGTAATGACTATAATGCCGTTAGAAAGTTTTTAGGAGAGGCAGGACAAGTAAATGGTCGGGTAGACCTTAAAGCCATTAGGGCAGCAGAGGTATTGTTGAACAAAGCCGAGGCCCAGTTTGAGCTTGGTCAGGAAGGCGCAGCGCTAGCTAGTCTCGATCAGCTCAGAGCGGCTAGAATTTTTCCTACTTTCGTTAGTGGAGGTGAAACAGGACAAGCTCTTGAAGATGCTATCCAATTCAACAGAAGGGTAGAACTATGTTTTGAGGGACATCGTTTCTTTGACCTGAAACGAAGAGGCGAGGCAGTTCAGAGGTCAACATTTGGAGATGTCATAGACGGTTCTGGCACACCTGCAGAAATATTGACCTTACCTGCCGGAGATAACAGATTTCAATTCCCGATTCCTCAGGATGAAATCAACGCGAATCCTAATATGGAACAGAACGACGGATATTAAAATCTAAAAGAAAAAAAATGAAAACACATTTATATAAAATATTCGTTTTGCTTTTTACAGGGGTTTTGATTCTTTCCTGTGAAGAGAACGAACGTCCAATCTTTGATGTTGAAAATGGTAGAGCCATTGCCGGTTTCAATGGAGGAAGAGAAGATACTAGAGTAACCTTTAACCCTGCTGAGAATACGGAAAGTTCCATAACTATTGGGGTTTCCACACTGTCTACATCAGATAGGTCGGTTCAAATTTCAGTTGATGAAGAGAGTACGTTAGACCCTTCGTTCTATTCCATCAGTACGTTGAATCCTTCAATACCAGCGGGTTCTTTTACAGTTGATATTGTCATTACAACAATTCCTGGAGTTGATTTACCAGCTGCTGCGGATGCCGTTATCCTGAATCTGGATTCCGTGGAGGGGGCAGAGTTTTTGGAAAACAGTATAACCACGTTGAATGTTGGTCTTGATGTGCAGTGTCCCTCCGTTGATATCTCTGCGCTAGCAGGAAATTATGATGTTGTGTCATCGACTTTTGCAGCATTTTTTGGAGAAACGGACTTTACGAGAGAAGTGGTTCTTGGTCCTGGAGATAATCAAATTACGATTGTTGATGGTACTTACATAAACGAAGGTGCTGATGATTTGATTTTGACAATTGATCCAAGTGATGGGTCGGTGATTGGAGTAAATGAAGACGGCATAGATTCCCAAGTGAGTTTTGGTCCAAACTTTTACAGGCTTCTGCCGGGAGGTAGAGTATTGACTTGCGTAGGAATTATAGAGGTTACCTTGGATTTTAGTGGAAGCATCGCCGGAAATCCTCATGTCTTTAATCTAGTAAGACAGTAAAACGTCCCTGAAAGAGCGAAGGGGTAAAGAAAATAAAAAGGGCCATCTTGATAAAGATGGCCCTTTTTTAGTATGGTGAAAAATTGAACTCCTATTTAGAAATGTTGAGGTTAGAATTGTAAGCATTGAGCAAAAGAAGTATATCATCAAGGTTGTTTAACCTAAGATTTTTTGCTTGAGCGATACTTTGATGAAATCCTTATCTGGATATCCCGAACAATCGACAACAACGAGATAAACTTACTTCTTGTTCTTGTCTGATGCGTTGGATTGTTGGGACAAATACTTTTTTCTGATCGCAGTACCATATTGGCTATCTGAGATATCGATCATGGTATTGAGGATCTTGTTCCTTAGCTTTTCATCCTCTAACTCCCGCTCTAAACGCTTGATCTTTTGTGCCGGGGTTTCCTTGGATTTTGATTTCATCAACAGGGCAGGTTTGCTCCAGTCCAAATTACCATGTTTCCTTAACCGGACCAAAACCGTACTCCTACCTTGAATACCGTACTTCTTCTGCGCCTGTTTATAGGTCATCTAGCCCTTTTCCACTTGGGATACAACCGCCAATTTAAAGCCCAAGTTGTAATCGCGTTGGGTACGCTTTTCTTGATTCTGTTGTCTTTCATAAAATAAGTCGATTTTGTGTCAACTTATTTCAGGACGGGACATATCCCAAAATAGAAAAGTACCTTTTAAGGTATTTTTTTAGTCCCGGATACACTTTTTTGCTATTACTTGGTTTTTTCTGTAAATTTTTGATTATAGAAGTCAACAACCTTGATAATATCATCTACCTTTCTGAGATTAAGTTTGTTGGCTTTAACGAACTTTTTAATCTCGGCATCATTATCCAAAGCTTCCAAGACGTATTTCTTTCTAAGGTAGATTTTCTCGGCTGGGGTCTCAGCCTTTTTAATGTAATAGGCACTAACATCTATAAACCGCGGAGCAACGGTCCTATCATAACTGGTGGCAGCGGATCTGCCCCTTTTTATCTTGATCTCCGGCTTAAAAAGTAACTGAATTTCACCGTCATTCAACGGATTGAAATATCCTGTTTTTACATTGCCCAGAACATCGTCTTTGTAGGCGAGCACTTTATATTTAGTATCCCCAATGACGGCAGAAATATACCGTCGCTTTAATATTGAGGAATATTCCCACTTATTTTTTTGCAACTCAAGCTCACTGGTGTAGGCATTATAGCGAAGTTTTCCGCTCATTTGTACCTTGTCATAGGACAACACCTGTCCAAATTTAAATTCTTCCTCAAAATAAGGAGAACCTTCGGTTTTGGGGGTATCCGCCTTTATAGCTGTAGTTCGAAAGGAAACAACTCCTCCCACATCCGGGTTGTTAAAGGAAATCTGGGAAATACCGGCAACAGCTATCAATAATGCGAACACGGTAAGGTAATACTTCATTTTTTTATTTTCACAAAAAAGGATTCAACCGGTATGCAAGTACCAATTTTTTTAGGAGCCTTCCATACCAGACGTCATAATTTTTTCTTAAACTACAAGTGGAAAGACCTATGGTATCTGGATTGGTTTTTCTAATTTACCCTAAATTCAAAAATTTCAGAATTGGAAGAGTTCCCTACTTCATCTGAGGTTATTACCTGCCAAAAGTAAACCCCATTTGATGGAATTGAAACATCAAGACTTGTTGAAGAAGTTTCACCCTGAGAGGCCAGGTTGGCACTATCCGTACCGAAAAGCACCTCAAACAAGGCAATGTCCTCATCAACGTCCGAGGCCGTCCATTCCAAAGTAAGGGTACTGGAGAAATCAATAGTTGCACCTCGTGAAGGAGCAACTGCTTCGGCAGGAAATGGGGCATAATTTTCTACGCCCGGGCCTTCATTATAAAAACGAAAGGTAGCACTTGTCGCACTCTCTGAAACACCAGTAGCCCGTGAAATGACAAACCATGCATAAGGAGCTCCCCTTTCTAGGTTTATGGGGGCTTCGTTTGTTAGGGCATTGGTTACGGTAGTTTCGTCTGTGTTCAGATTGGTAAGGTTAACCGAGTAGGAATCGGTGTTTTGGGAAGCATTCCATCTAAACGTTACCGTACTGGTGGTTTCATCTAGAACCACCCCCTCATTACACTCCGTATTGTCTTCAGGAAACACCAAGGTGGCCGCAGAAGGAGGAGTAACCGAGGTTCCGGGACCATCATCATCCGGAATATTGTCATCACCATCGGAGCTACTACTGCTACAGCTCAATAGTTGACCTATTATTGCGAATCCGAAGAATATCTTCTTTAGAATTTTCATCTTTTTACAATTTTATACGTTATTAGCGATTTGGAAGTCTGTATGTTTAAAAGGTAAACACCATTGGCAAGTGCAGAAACATCCATTTGAACTAAGCCATTGGTAGGAGCGAAACGTTTACGATACAAACGTTGACCTTCTAAATTGAAGAGTGATGTCTCCACATTGTCAAATTCATCAGACCCTAAATAAATAGTTAAACCACCAGTTGTTGTTGGATTGGGATAAATAAAGATTTTAGAACTGATTATAATTACTTTTTCAAATATACCTTGACACTCTTTATCCGTTTTGACCAATATGGTATTTTCTACTTTGTTCAGCGGGAGCGTAATCTGAGATGCAGCTGTTCTAAAGACTTCCCCGTTTATTTCCACTGTGTAGGCACTTGCTCCTTTAAGGGTCAGGGAAACCTCGTTTTCCAGTGAGCTCACTTGGGCAGTAACGTCTAAGGATTCAGGCTCCGATATGTTCACATCAAAACATTGCTCATAATTCGGCTCATCACTTACTGTTATACATACTACATAGTTGTTTGCAGCAAGGTTGGAAAATAGGACCGCGTCCGTGAAGGTGGCGGAATCAATTTCAGAGCCATCGGAATCTTGTAGACTTGCGGTATAATCCAGGGCGTTAACCGCTTCTATTTGAATTTGTCCATTATCCGAAGATATGCAAGACTCCCCGACGGTACGAATATTAAAATTATCCGAAGGCAATGAAAATATGGCGCATCCGTCTACGTCTACTACCGCATCGGCAGGCGTATCGGGGCACAAATCAATATCATTTTCTACCCCATCGTTATCCAAATCGCTGTCGCACACGTCGCC
>JANQHL010000183.1 GCA_028277085.1 Flavobacteriaceae bacterium | reverse complement strand
GAAACTTTACAACTGCATCGACAAGCCGCCTTAGCCATTTTAAAAAAGGAATTAGTTGAACTGGCCAGGAAACTAAGTTTCTCTGCCTATCTCAACAGTATTCCCAAAACGTTCCTTGATGAACTCCAAAAAAAGGCCAAAATTCTTGGGCCAGCAGGCCAGCAGGCCCTGGAACGAAACCCTTCAGAACCGTTGCGCCAGTTTGTCAATCTAATGATAGCTAAATTGGACAATACTATTTCCGCTACCCCTCAAACGGATGAGAAACAATACTATAAATATCCCAAGGATTTATCGGAAGAATTACGGCAGTTGAGGGAGCTTCTGATCCAGTTAACGGCAAGAAATATCGCCAAAAAATACCTGTTTCCGGTGGAACGCATGCTGGGTTGTATTGGTTTTCATCTGGCGAAGCTGGATATCCGTCAGAATAGTACCTATCATGAAAAAGCGATACACCAGATCCTGGAAAAAAGTGGCTTTTCAGATACGGAGTATACAAATTGGGATGAGGAAAAAAGACTGGCTTTTATTAATGGGGAATTACAAAGTAATCGCCCTTTTCTTGTATCGGGTGTGTCCTGCGGTCCCGAGGCGGACAATGTCCTGGGGTATTTTAGGGAGGTAAAAAAATATGTAGATCAATACGGTGTAGCCGGTATTGGCTCGGTCATTGTTAGCATGACGCGAAGTTTGAGCGATTTATTGCTTGTTTTTCTTTTTCTACGGGAGGTGGGACTGTTAGAGGCACATCTCCCTGTGGTACCGCTTTTGGAAACCATTGATGACCTCAAAGCCGGACCCGAGATCTTAAACGCTTTTCTAACACACCCACTCGTGCGGGAACAACGACAACATAAAGCCGCTTTTGTGCAAGAAGTAATGCTTGGCTATAGTGACAGTAACAAAGATGGCGGTATCCTAACCAGTAGATGGAATATTTACAAGGCTGAGGAAACCCTCACCCAAGTTGGGGAAAACCTGGGGGTGCCTCTCCGATTTTTCCATGGTCGCGGAGGAACCATCAGCCGGGGTGGAGGGAAAATCCACCGTTTTTTGGAGAGTATGCCTCCGGGATCTATGAGCGGTCATATCAAAATTACAGTACAAGGGGAAACCATCGCCAATCAATTCGCCAACCGCCTCAATGCGGCCTACAATTTGGAGATGTTAATTTCAGGCACCGCCCGCCAGACAATGCTAAACAAGGAAACGGAGAAGAATCAAAAAATGTATGGCATTATGGATCGCTTGGTGGCAATGGCAAGAAGCGAGTATCGGTCACTATTGGATCATCCTAATTTTATTTCGTTTTACGGGCAGGCTACTCCCATAGATGTGCTGGAGCAAAGCAAAATCGGGTCCCGCCCAGCACGTAGAACCGGGCAACGCTCGCTTAACGACCTGCGCTCTATTCCCTGGGTGTTCAGTTGGAACCAATCCCGATTTAACCTCACGGGATGGTTTGGAACGGGTACCGCATTGGGCAAGTTTAGCGAGGAATTTCCCAAAGACTTTGAGTTGCTAAAAACAGCAGCACAGGATTGGCCTTTTCTGAAGTTCGGGTTTATCCAGATTGAAACTAATCTTTTGAACGCGGATAGGGAAATTATGCAACGTTTTGCCGCGCTTGTAGCGGACAAGAACACAGAAGAAGAACTCATGTCCCTGATCTTAACGGATTATCAACTGTGCCTGGAGCAGATTGAAAGCCTTTTAGGAAGTACTGTAGATCAACGCAGGCTTTCCCGATTGGAAAACGTTAGGCTCCGAAAAGCTGCTTTAGACATGCTACACGAAATTCAGCTCCAATCGTTAACGTCTTGGAGAATGCTTCGGGAAAACGATTCGGAAAAGGCAAATCAACTATTATTAAAACTATTGTTGTTGGTCAATGTGCTTTCCGGAGGACTAAAAGGTACGGGATAAGTACGGCCTGTTTTCAGGCTTTTCTCTTTCTCGTATGGGTCCGATAAGCAGTTTTTCAGCTTCACGCATAAGACCTTAAAACAACCTGCGGGTTATATTGCGGATTTGTGTTTGCTATGGGTTCTTCCAGATGCAAACGTGCACAATTCTTTTACCTTTTCGTAAAGCTGTTCGGTCTTTTTTGTTTTCGCGCAAAATGGTCAACTAAATTTCCACTAATTTACGTTGCAGAAGTTGCATCTTAGGCGATATAACGGTAAATTGAACCTTCCTTTACATTTCTAATTGAAAATCAGCGGGATGAAACAAAGGTTTTGGCGCTTAACTTATACCTCTCCTTACTGCCCGGCTGAATAGTAAAACGGAAGAAAAAATTAAGGCCGGCACCCCCCTAATCTTTTACCTTTAAACCAGAAATGGCCCCCTAAGAATGAACCATACTGTTAACATAATAGTCGGTTTGGCAAAAAATACCATAAAATGTGTTCTGATTATGGTTTTGGCCTCTTCCATGGGTACTTATTCCATAAGAGCCCAATCGAAAAACGATTTCCAAGATCAAATTGAAAACCTGAAGTGGAAAAATCTGGATAGTGCTGCAGTTATCTTGAGGTATAAATACAATGAAGCCAACAAATTGAATGACCAACAGACTTCTGCCCGTTTGGCCCTTGAAATCAGCAAATTGTACAACAAGGAAAGAAAGTCTGACTCCATTATAAAATGGTGTACGATTGCATCAGAAATCTATGATCAGCTTGATGATGATCGGGGGAAAGCTACAGTTCAGTACCAGCAGGCTTTTTGGCATTACAGTACAAGCAATCATGAGAAGGCATTGGATTTGGCCCTGAAGGGGCTGCGCCAAATGGAAGCGCTAAAAGATGTCCAGGGGATTGCCGAGGGGCACCTGCTTTGTGCTATGATTTTTCACACTACCGATAAATTGAAAGAAAGCGCAGTCGCCGGAATGTTAGCGGGGGAGAAATTTGAACGAACAAAGGACTACCCCAATGCGGCCTTAGCATGGAGTTTCGCGGGTCATGCCTACCGAGCACTTAAGGATTTTGAAAATACATCGCATTGTTTTAATAAAACGCTGGAGGTAGCCAAGAAGTCCAAAAACCCAATTGTGCTGGGAATGACCTTTAGAGACCTGGCATTTTTTCATAACAGCAATAAAAAATATGATAGTGCTGCCTCTTATTTTCGAAAGGCGAGGAAAGAGATCCCGCAACATATGGAAAGACAAGTAATGATGACCGAAAACGGGATGATGCGAAATTTTCTGTATTCCGGTAAGTATCAAGAATGTATTGATGTGGGCATGCAGGTGTTGAATAGTGCAAAAAAAAGAAAGGAATTGGGGTATCTGGCCAAAGTACCCGGACACATTGCCATTGCCTATGAGCATTTGGGCAGGTATGACAGTGCCTACAAGTACATGAAAATGAAGTCGTTGTTTTCCGATAGTCTTTTTACCGATACGCAGGAAAAAACCTTGCAGGAAATGCAGGTGAAATATGAAACCGAGAAGAAAGAGCAATTGTTGGCCGACCAAAAAAAGAATTTTTTGGTGGTTTTAGGTTTTGGTTTACTTATGGTCATATTAATAGGTGTACTTCTGATCTTCTATTCAAAGCGGAAAAAACACAACAAAAAATTGGTTCGCCTGAATCGGGAGTTGGATAAGAAAAATAATCAAAATGAACTGTTGTTAAAAGAAATCCACCACAGGGTAAAAAACAATCTGGAAATGGTAAAAAGCCTCATTTCCCTGCAATCGGCCCACCTGGAGGACTCAAAAACCCGCGATGCCATGCTAGCAAGTCAAAACCGGGTACAGTCCATGGGTATAATACATCAGAAACTCTACCAAGGTGATAATCTCGGAAGTATAGAGATGAAAGACTATTTCATCAATCTCGGTGA
Source organism: Flavobacteriaceae bacterium (assembly GCA_028277085.1). Taxonomy (GTDB): domain Bacteria; phylum Bacteroidota; class Bacteroidia; order Flavobacteriales; family Flavobacteriaceae; genus Croceivirga. Next base: position 14,690 of record JANQHL010000183.1, on the reverse strand, counting down.
GGGGATATTGGATAGTTTCAATGCGGAGGAACGGATAAAAATAGAGTGTAAAATGGACGAATTAGAATTGGATATCGATACCGCTATTCCATTAGGGCTTATAGTAAACGAACTATTGACCAATGCCATCAAATATGCTTTTCCAAACAAAAAAGATGGAATGGTATGGATAAACCTTAAGAAAGAACGGGATACACTCCTGCTCAATGTAACCGATAGCGGGATAGGGAAAAATACCAGTCAATCAACGGGAACCGGTTTTGGCTCGCAACTTGTGCAACTGCTTACGATTCAATTGAATGGTAAAATGAAAGAAGAAGTTGAGGATGGCACCCGTATATCATTCACATTTGAACTTGATACCGCTGCTTAACGATGGACTATCCTGTTAAAATATTGATCGTTGAAGATGAGATGGTGATTGGGGCCAACCTATCCATGCAACTAACCAAAATGGGGTTTGAGGTCTGTGGCCTATTGCCAAAGGGTGAGGATGTACTCCCCTTTATTAGAAACACACGGCCAGACATCTTACTATTGGATATCCAGCTAAAGGGAAAATTGGACGGGATAGAAACTGCCCAGCTTGTACAAGCCGAATTTAACGTGCCCATCATTTACCTTACTTCAAACACTGATAAAGCCCACTTTGGCAGGGCAAAAACGACCAGGCCCCGTGCCTTTATCTCAAAACCCTACAAAAACATTGACCTACAACGGGCCATAGAACTCACGGTAGCAGCTGTTTCTAATGAACCCAGGTTCAACGGTGATGATGCTCAACACCAGTTTGTGCTGACCGATAAGGTCTTCGTAAGAAAACGTGATACGTTGATGGCCGTGGCCATTAAAGATATTAGATACCTGGAAGCCGACAGGAATTATAGCAAGCTGTTTACCCTTGATAGACACTATTTGTTGGTTGGTACATTAAAATCCCTCGAAGAAAAACTACCGCTGCAGTATTTTATGCGTGTACACCGATCTTATATTATCAATATTTCAAAAATTGACGAAGTGGGCCATACGCATGTATCCATTTCTGGCAAAATCATCCCGGTAAGTAAGGAAGCCAAGGATAAATTGTTAAAACGTCTTCAAACCCTATAGGAAATTTTTACGCCTCCCGCTAAATAAAACAGTTGTTTCGTACAGTAAAACAATCGCTTAGCACAAACGCTGTTGTTTTGTTCAAAACCAATATATAATTTGAAATACACTGTAAGAACACAAAAAATAATCACCAAAAAGAAAACACATTATGAGAACTTTAAAAACAACCTTGCTATCGGTAATTGTCCTTTTCTTTTCCATCAATATGGTTCAGGCACAAAGCGAAGTAACCCTGGACTTTCCTAATGCCGATGCCGCTTTACAACTGGCACAGCAACACGTTCAGGGTTGGAAGGACATGGATTTAGCCAAACTCGAGAAGAACCTTTCTCCTAAGGCAATGATTTACGGTCTGGGTGCTGGCAATGACTCACTGACCGTGGCACAACACAAGGATTTTCTTAAAGCAAGTATGGATAAATACACCTACGAGGTAACCAGTGAATTATACCTCCCGGTAAAAGTAACCAATAACTGGAATGAAGGGGAATGGGTGTTGTGCTGGGGGCTTAACACCATCACCAACAAAAAAACAGGTAAAAAGAGCCCGGTACGGTATCATACTGCTATACTTACCGAAAATGGGAAGGAGATTGTTGCCGTATACTATTATTATGATACGGGGGACGTTATGGCCACCCAAGGATTTACCATTACCCCGCCAGAAGGGTGGTAAGTTTTTAGGAAAACACCCAAGGAACAAAACCATATAAACATTACCTAAAAATAATAACCCTTAAAACCAAAACAATCAATGCGTCTATAATACCTTTCGGGTATTGAGCGGTGAGTTCAAGGGCGATTGGGTATCGGTATGGGGAAGCTATTCCTTTACTGAAAACGGAGCCGATATCGTGCTGCCCTATCAATATACGGCTCGTGTGGAAAATGGAAAAATAGCGGAATCTTCCGTGTATTGTGACCGATTGGGTTGGCTAGAAAAATGGGCTATGCTGTAACGCCACCTCAAGAATAGGTCGATTCAATCGCCTACCTTATATGAAAGCAGTACACAAAACGGGGCGTATCCATTCTTTGGATGCCCTTCGTACCATTATGGTGCTTTGGGGCTGGTCAATTCCAACAGAGCTGTCACACTGAGCGTAGTCGAAGTGGAAGCGACCAGGAATCCCGTGGGTTTGAACCTAAAATGGGATTTCCATCCGCCCAAGGCGGAGAGAAATGAAAACATACCCTAAAAGGTTTATGGAAACTAAAAGTAACTGCAATGAATACCAATCGCTATCGGTAGCTAGGGTTTTAACCTTTAAACTGATAATAAAACAATAGAACATATGAAAACTGTAGGAATTATAGGTGGTGCTGGCTTTATAGGAAGTCATACCACAAAGAAATTTTTGGACGAGGGATATCAGGTAAGGGTATCGGCTACCGATATTTCCAAAACAGAAAAGTATGACCATTTGAAGGGATTGGCCCATGCAGAAAACCTGGAAATTCTTCCACTAAAAGTTGAGGATAAATATCAGTTAAAGGAATTCGTTACCGGATGCAATATCCTTGTACACGGTGGAACACCTTTCCAGTTGGATGTAAAAGACCCTAAATCAGAATTATTCGATCCAACGATAAAAGGGACGGAAAACTTTCTTGAAATCATTCAAGAAACACCAGGAATTGAAAAGGTAGTTTTCGTTGCGTCTGTTGCATCATACAATACGAATTTTCCATTGCTTCCCGAAGGAAAGAGTACCGATGATAGCATTGATGAAAATGATGAACCCTTTATGAGCGAAGAGGGTCATCCTTATGCACAGGCAAAATTTATTGCCAATCAGACGGTGGAGAAATTTATCAAGGAGCATCCGAATACTGATTTTGAAATAACCAGTGTTTCACCTGTAGCGGTTATGGGAAAGTCACTTTCAAATCGAGAGGATTCCACATCTTCAGGACTGCAATTTCTCTTTAAGAATAAGCTGGCCCCAAATCCTTTTGTACAAATGCTGTTTGATACCGACGCAGAATTTGCCATCGTTGCCGTCAAGGATGTGGCAAACGGTATATACCAGGCGGCCACTAAGACCGGGCTACATGGTAAAAATTATTTGCTGAGCAGCGAAAGTTGGAAAGTTTCTGACATATCAGCGATGTTGAATGGAGAGAAACCAAATGGACAAGCTCGAATAGTGTATAAAAGCGATTCTGCAAAGCAGGATTTGGGAATCGAATTCCATTCTGCAGAAGTTCCTTTAAGGGAATACGACGGGTAAGAATGGCAAATCATGATCAAATTCTTTAGAAAAATCCGTCAAAAATTGCTTGTTGAAAACCGCTTCAGCAAATATCTACTTTATGCCTTAGGCGAAATCGTCCTCGTGGTCATTGGGATTTTAATTGCACTACAGATAAATAACCGGAATGAGGTAAAAAAAGTAAGGGCCACGGAAATGGTCTACCTCAAAAATATCAAAAGCGACCTGCAACTCACCATTGCCGAAATCGATAAGTTCATTGAACTCCGAAACACCTTGATCCAGTCCGCCAAAAGAACTTTGGTATATTTTGAGGGAAAACCCATCAGTGATCCCGAAGCATTCAATAAGGATATTGTGGACATTTACACCTGGGAGCGTTTTTACCAAGTGAACAACACATTTCAGGAACTTACCAGCTCTGGAAACCTCTCCTTGATCAAAGACGAAAAGATTAAAAATGGCTTGCTTAACATAGAAAGCCTATACAAAAAGATACCATTACCGTGGATTTCATGCGTTTCGAATATGACGTGGAAAAGGCGACCAAAGCTGTTGAAGATAGCGCATTACCAAATGCCTATGCAGCCGCTTTGAGGATAGCCAGGTAGGATAGGAATAGCATTGAACTGTTGTGCGGTTCTTGAAAAACATGTTTTATAGAAAAATGCTCCTACTTAGATCAACGTATGTTGTATCCTAAATCCTTTCTTAGCACTTCCTAGCCTCTGTATTGCCTTTGGGACCTAAGTTGTTTTTTGATTGAAAGTGATCTTAAATTGTTTCTCAAGCTTTCTTCAAGTTTAAATTTCTTAACGTATTAACCCATAAAAAGGGGATGTTAAATAACCGAGGGTTAACCTTGTAACAACTTTGGCAGCGTAATTTGGCACTCCGCAACATTGGAATGAAATGGAGCGTCCCCTGGCTAAAAATTACGATAAATTCCAACTTTTCCCTTATTTGCAACAGGATACGGGTTATCAACTGGAAAATGTTGTCTCCGAACTGACCCTTCACAAAAACAAATATCTGTACAAACCTCCAATGGAACATATGTTCATCTATGAGATCATTGATGGAGCCATAAAATTGGGAAGTTACACGGAAGAGGGAGAAGAATTTGTGTACGACGTGGTATCAGCAAACGACTTTTTTGGCAATCTAAAATACCTGAATAACCAGTTTTTTGAATTTGCCAAAACGCTTACATCAACCAGATTGAGAGCGTACAAATTGTCTTTTTTCAAAAAGGTAATCGTAGAGGAGCCTCGGATCGCGGAATGGTTTATCTCCTATGTCGTACAACGATGGTGCACAGCAGAAAAAAAACTGCGAAAAATAAACGAGAAAAGCACAACGGAAAAGCTTCGTTTCCTACAGGCGTATTTTGATAAAAACATCAAGGACACAGAGGGCAATGCATATGTGCTTTATGATCTTCTCACTCAGAAGGATTTGGGCGACCTTATTGGCGCCACCCGTCAGACCATTGCTTCTGCCCTAAAGAAAAAATCAATTGCTCTTCTTTAAAAAGTTCAGAGAAAGAGGGGCTTGTACACAACTAAACCCCTCTTGGTTGCTAATGAACAATCTCAAACTTAATTAAAGGTATAACGAGCACCCAACTGGAGCCGCCATGGTGTGCCATTTATTGGTTCCGTGCCGGCCCCGGTCTGTACACTGTAGTCATATGAATTTGTTACAGGATCAAAACCATTAATTCGCATGAAATCCCTTCTTCTACCAAAGTTGTTGGTACGTCCCCATTCTTTGTTCAACAAATTGGCAAAGTTGAATAGATCTGCGGTAAGCTCCAAACCATGTTTGTTCCTGTTAAAACCAAACCGTTTTTGCAGACGTAGATCTACAATAGCCCGGAAAGGATTTCTACCGCCATTACGCTCGGCAAACCCCCCAAAGCTTTCCCGTAAATACGCTTTAAACCCTTCCGGGGTCTCAGGGTCATTCAACACTTCGTTATATCCATCTATGATAGCCTGTGGTGTATTAGGATCATTGGGGTCGAAAATATAGGCGATATCATTTCGTAGGTTAAAATCACCATTGGCGCTTGTATTATCATCTACATGAAGGGAATAACGGGTACCACCGGTTCCAATGATAGTGGCACCGAAGTTGAATCCTTTCCAGGTGGGGGTCGAGCCATTGAGTACTAACTTGGTATCAAAATGATTGTCGGAAAAGCCGTAGTTCAAATCCCTTGGATCACCTTCCACAGGAATGAAAGTAGAAGTGTTGGCTACACAACAGTTGTAGGAAGAATTATCTTTAGTCCGGTTCCAGGTAAAACTACCGTTTACATACCCATCACGCCCAATACGGGCGGATCCTTCCACGATAAGGGTAATATTGTCCAGGACCCCATCCGAAGTTAAGACCAACGTTCGGCCCACCTGGTCGGAAATCCTGGAATTCGTCCAATCGGTTAGGCCATTTTCTGTAATGGTATTTGCAGGGACAAAGACATCCCTTCCTTCTATAGGTGTTGTAAAAAAGGGATCTGTTACGAGGTTAGCTTCCTGATATACATAATTATTCGTTGTATGGCTAAAGAGCGCATTAATCCCTAATGTATAACGATCTCCAAAGAAGCGGGTGTAGCTGATATTTCCTTTGTAAATAGTAGGTACTTCAAAATCCTGGCTCACCGCATTTATGGTTGAAAATGGCGTCTCCCCTTCCGGTACTCCGGGAACAGTACTGGGATCATTGCGATACGAGATAAAGTCCGGTGTAGGCACAGCATCCCCTGTCACATCAATAGCTCCTAGCAAGGTCCCGCTGTTTTGAATGTTGTTCACTTGAGCATAATAGTGCGGTTGGGCACTGAAAGCACCTCCTCCAATTTTAATGATATCGGTGTTTTTTCCTTTTACGTTCCAGGTCAGTTGGAAGCGTGGCTGAATATTGTCAAAATCGTCAATTCGCTCATCGGTGCGTATGCCCAACTCCTGAAATACGGTGGGATTAAATTCGGCCTCATCCATAAAAACGGTAGCATCCCAACGAAGCCCTGCCATCAAATTCAGATTTGGCGCCAAATCAAACTCAACCTGTCCGAACAATGAAAGGTCCAAAACCGTCTGTTCTACCACAGGTAGCCCCTGTAATGGAACTTCACGGGCATATCTTGAGGCATTTAAATTTTCAAAATCATCCAGGGAATCGAAGAAAAAACGACCGTTCTGCTCATTGGATAGCAATGTTTCCAGGTAGGTGATCAGATTGTCCGTTCCGAATGTAAAATTGAATTTGCCAGAATTTACATAAGTGGTGTTGGCAATCTGTAGTTGGTTTTCCAAATTGGTCTCCGGGGTAAATCGTTGTCCTCCCAATTGAACACTTCGGTTTCTCGTATTGCCATTGGGCAACACCGAAGATACCTCTACAATAGCTCGCGGGATATTGGCAGCAGGAAGTTCTGTATTCGGAGTAAAATCCCTTTCCGCATGTTGGTACTGCACCTTAAATTCATTGATAACAGTAGGGGAAAATATGGAACGTAACGACAACAAGGTGCTATTTTCTTGTGACTGAAAATTCGAAAAGGATTCCGCTACTTCAATGTTGGAGTTATCACTTACACTAAAAGGATTTTCCCATTTGTTGTATAGATTTCGTAAGGTAAGTCTATGCTTGTCGTTGATCTGCCAGTCCAGCCGGATAAACAAGTTATTGGCTTCCGTTTCTCTATCAAATTGACCTGTCTGTTGTGAATTGCTCAAACCGTATACGTCCCGGCCTATCTGTAAAAACCGATCCAAATTCTGCTGGGAAATACCTAAAAGGTTTTGGTCATTATCACTTTGGATATCTGCAATACTCAAAGGCTCTCCTGCATCCTGTCGCTCATACACCGCAAAAAAGTGCAACTTATCTTTTATGATTGGACCGGACAGACTAAACCCGTATTGGGAAGTAAAAAAATTGGCATCGCGATCTTCTCCCCGAATATTGAACTGACTTTGCAATGCATCTGCCCTATGATAGAAAAAAGCGCTTCCACTTAAGGTATTTGTCCCTGATTTCGTAACCGCGTTGATCGCTCCACCACCTTGTCTTCCCTGTAACACGGAATAATCATTTGTAGCCACTTCAAACTCGCGTATAGCCTCTTGAGAGATAGTATAGGGACCCCTCCCTATTTCCTCTGCAGTTAGTTGATTTCTTGCATTCACGCCATCGATCGTAATATTGGTTGAGGTACGCCGCTGCCCAGCAAGATTGATGCCTCCCCCTCCTTGTAGGGGAGAAAGGCTTGTCAATCCCGTAAAATTCCTTCCTTCCAGGGGCAGTGTCTTTATTTGGTCCGTTCCAATTTTGGTCGATGCCCCCAATTGCTCTATCCGTTTGGTGAGGGTATTGGAGGTCACCACTACTTCTTCCAATGCAGTAGAAGCTTCCTGCATGCTAAAATCTACTACGAGGGCGTCACTTAAGTTTATGGTAAAGCCCTCTTTGATCATATCCTGGAAGCCGAGGTATTGTGCTGTGACGGAATAGGGCCCGCCTAACTGCAATTGTTGGACCCGGTAATTTCCATTTTCATTGGTAACGGTCCCTGAGATAAACCCTGTTGACGTATTTTTTACTACTACAGTAGCCCCTACCAGCGGTTCACCGCTGGCATCCGTTATCTTTCCTCTGATTGAAGCGTTGGTTGCCTGTCCAAAAGACACAACACTGAACATACCAATAAATAGTATAGTGAATAGTTTTTGCAACCTTTTGAATCGTTGTTGATCGTGGAGTCTGTAGGTTTTCATTTTCGTGTTTTTTGTTGATTGAAACGCAAAACTAGACGCGTGAAAAAGGGAGGGCATGTTAAGTTTTAACATGCCCTTTAGTATTAACATTAACTTTCAAATTTGTTAATATGAAGCATTCGGACGGGCTTTAAGCAAGTGCCCTGTGGAGAACCTTAAAAAAAGAAAGCTGAATTGGCACAGCATGTTCATATGACTTCACCTTAAAGCGGTAGACAAAAAAAATACTCCACTTTTGTTTGAAGATCCGCATCGTTTAGATTCAGGTACTATTCCTGATAAATATCATAAAGTGAACACCTTACTTTCTATAATTTTAATTAATATCCATACGTCTTCTTTCTTTTACCTGTCGTTGATTAGAAATTTTTAGCATGCATGTAAAGCAAAGCAAACCTATCACAAATAGCGCATCATTATGAGCCAGACATTATTGCAGAAAATAGTCCCCCAAAAAAAGTCAACAACTACTAAAGGCACCAAGCCATCCAAATACAAATATCCGGGTAAGCCTGTAGCTATGGATGGAAATTCCGCAGCGATCATGTGCGAACGGGAATCCACCGATGCCGCCGGAGCCTATCCCATCACACCCTCCACTCAGATGGGGGAGTTTTGGGCAGATGCCGCTGCCAAAGGGCATTTGAATATTTCGGACAAGCCTTTGATATTCGTAGAACCTGAAGGCGAACATGCGGCCGCAGCGGTAACAGCAGGTTTGTCTATGACCGGTTTACGGGCATCTAACTTTTCATCCGGCCAGGGTATCGCTTATATGCATGAATCGCTCTATGCCGCTGTGGGTAAACGTCTTACTTATGTTTTGAATATTGGGGCACGTGCCATGACCAAATCTACCTTAAACGTACATGCCGGGCACGATGACTACCACGCCGTTGATGATACGGGCTTTTTCCAAATGTTTGCAAAAAAAGCACAACATGTCGCCGACCTTAATATCATTGCCCACCGTATTGCCGAATTGGCACTTACCCCGGGTATTATTGCCCAGGATGGTTTTTTAACCACGCACCTGATCGAATCCTTTCTTTTACCGGAGCGTGAACTGATCAAAGAATATTTGGGGCGACCTGATGATATTATCCAAACGCCAACACCGGCACAACGTATTATTTATGGGGAAACACGTCGTCGTATCCCGGAACTATGGGATGTGGACAACCCGGTAATGGCCGGAATTGTACAAAACCAGGATTCGTATATGCAGAGTGTGGCAGCACAACGTCCGTTTTTCTTTGATCATATCAAGGAATTGACGGATCAGGCGTTTGAAGAATATTACCAACTCACGGGCAGGCGCTATCAGCGCGTGATGACCTATCGGGCAGAAGACGCCGACTACCTTATTTTAGGTCAGGGCAGTTTGGTGCCCAGCGCGGAAGTTGTGGTGGACTACCTTAGAGAAACACGAGGAATAAAAGTAGGTGTGGTCGATCTGGTGATGTTCCGGCCCTTCCCAGCAGATCTGCTTGGAAAAATATTGAAAGGCAAGAAAGCCGTCACCATATTAGAACGACTGGATCAACCCCTGGCCGTCGATTCTCCAATCACACGTGAAGTTCGTTCCGTGCTGAACAAGTGTGTCGAAAATGGAGTGCATAAAAAACAGCATCCGTATCCCGAATTGGCAACCTATTCCATAACCGATATGCCTGCAATTTACTCAGGTTCCTTCGGTATGGGAAGCCGGGACTTGCAACCGGAAGGCATCATAGGCGCTATAGAGAATATGTTGCCGGACGGAAAACACAAAAAGAACTTTTATCTGTCCATTGATTTTATTCGGGAAATCCCGCATTCGCCGAAACAAAAGGCCTATCAGGAAACCATTGTAGCCTCCTATCCTCGTGTTAAGGAGTTGGCTGTTCGAGGTTCGGAAAACCCAAACCTTATGCCAAAGGATGCGGTTACCGTACGCTTTCACTCCATTGGTGGCTGGGGGGCCATAACCACAGGAAAGAACCTGGCGATGACTTTGTATGAGTTGTTGGGCTATGACATCAAGGCGAATCCAAAATATGGTTCGGAGAAAAAGGGACAACCCACCACCTATTACCTCGCGGCCGCTTCTGAGCCCATTCGGATCAACTGTGAATACTTCTATGTCGATGTGGTGCTATCTCCCGACCCTAATGTTTTTAAACATACCAATGCACTGGCCGGACTGAAAAAAGGAGGGAGTTTCATCATTCAAAGCGATAAAAAAACGCCGGATGAGGTATGGGCTGATATTCCTGAGCGCTATCAAAAGATAATTATCGATAAGAATATCCATGTATTTTATATCGATGGATTTAAAATTGCCCGGGAAGAAGCTACAGATCCCGAATTGCAATTACGTATGCAGGGAATTGCCTTCCAGGGGGCATTTTTCGCGGCTTCTCCGCTAATGGAAAAATCCGGGCTGTCCGAAGAAAAATTATTAACCGCCATTGAAGGCCAGTTACAACAAAAATTTGGCTCAAAGGGGCAACGTGTCGTCGATGACAATATGCGTGTGGTAAAACGTGGCTTTGACGAAGTACATGAAATAACGAATAAGGTATTGGGTGCCGGAGACAAGACCCAAAGCAATGGACAGGCGAGCTTACCCCTACCCAGAATGATGAAGGAAATCCCACAAAGTGCTTCACAATTAAGTGATATTCATCGCTTTTGGGAACAAACGGGTAATTTCTATTTAAGAGGGATGGGAAATGATAACCTTACCGATCCCTTCATAGGCCTGAGTGTAATGCCGGCCGTTTCATCAGTATTCCGTGATATGACAGGCATACGCTTTGAACACCCGCAATGGGTTCCAAACAACTGTACTGCTTGTGGTGATTGTTATACCATCTGTCCGGATACCGCTATACCCGGATTGGTAAGTGAAGTAGCTGATGTCTTCGATACAATAGTAAAACGCGTGAAGCAACGTCATGGAAAGCTCGAACACTTACCCAAAGCCGTCCGCAAAATGGAAGGCCATGTCCGAAAACTATTTTCCGCTTCAAAAAATGGAGCAACGGTCAATGATCATATGCAACATGCTATTGACATGACTATTGACAGTGCTGAGGATAGCGCAGCATTGGCTAAAGAGTTTGATTGGTTCAAAGAAGAATTGGGCGAGTTTAACTTCGCCTTAACCCGGCCCTATTTTGATCTACATGAGAAAAAGCAAGAAAATAGTGGCGGTTTATTCAGTATCACGATTAATCCAAATACCTGCAAAGGATGTATGGAGTGTGTGGCCGTTTGCGATGATGAGGCACTGATTACGATACCGCAGACCGAGGGGTCTATTGCCAAACTCAACAAAGAATGGGATTTGTGGATGGACTTACCCAACACACCACAAAAATTCAATCGGGTAGATAATCTTGAAGAGAAAATCGGCCCACTGGAATCCATTCTATTAAATAAAGAGGCTTACCTGAATTTTGCCAGTGGCGATGGGGCTTGCCTGGGCTGCTCGGAGAAATCAGTGGTGCATTTATTTATCGCCACCGTTGAGTCGCTCATGCAACCACGTATTGAAAAGCACATGGCCTATTTGGAGCAGCTAACGGATAAGCTGGAAAAACACATCCAGGTGAAGTTGATGAATCGCGTGGATTTGACCGATTCGGATGCCATGTCCAAAATCGTTACGGAAATGCAAAGTTCCGATCTAACCATGGCCGAAATTACGCGCAGGTTGGAATCTGAGCATGAAAGTGAACCGATTGACCAGGAATGGCTGCGCAACGTAACCCAACTACTGGCGCAACTAAAAAAACTGAAGTGGAAATATACCAATGGTACCACAGGTAAAGGTCGCTCAAATATGGGCATGCTCAACTCCACCGGATGTACTTCCGTATGGGGAAGCACCTGGCCATTCAACCCCTATCCCTTCCCATGGGCCAACCACTTATTCCAGGATTCACCCTCTATGGCAATGGGTGTTTTTGAAGGGCACATGGCCAAAATGTCCGAAGGTTTTAAAGCCATACGTAAGGCAGAACTGGAACTCGAAGGGAAATACGATGCCACTGAACATGATGACTTCTTTACCTACTTTACCTGGAAACAATTTACCGATGAAGAATGGTTGCTTTGTCCGCCAGTGGTTGCACTTGGTGGAGATGGGGCCATGTATGACATTGGCTTCCAGAATCTCTCCCGCTTGATGGCGTCAGGAAAACCAATCAAAGTGATTATCGTAGATACGCAGGTATACTCCAATACAGGAGGTCAGGCCTGTACCTCCGGATTCATTGGTCAGGTTTCGGATATGGCAGAATACGGTAAAGTATGGAAGGGAAAAAGTGAACCGCGAAAAGAGATCGGGCTTATAGCTATGGCACACCGAAACACCTACGTTTTGCAAGCCACATTGGCCAATACCAGTCAGATGATTGAAGGCTTTATTGATGGTTTGATGACCAAACGACCGGCTCTTTTTAATCTCTATACTACCTGCCAACCGGAACATGGTGTAGGAGATGATCTGGGGGCACATCAGGCCAAACTTGCTGTTGAATCGAGAGCGTACCCGATATTTAAATACAATCCGGATGATGGAATTAAAGCCAGGGAGGCCTTTGACTTGTCCGGTAATCCGGCCATGGACGAGGTATGGCCTACCTATGGCTTGAAATATCTGGAGTACGGACAGGAACGTACTATGGAATTACCCATGACTTTTGCCGACTTCGCCCTGACCGAAGCGCGATTTAGAAAACACTTCAGAAAAGTTCCGCGTAATGCCTGGAATGAAAATATGCTGCTGTTGGCGGACTTTTTGAAATTGGAAGAAAGCGAGCGTGAAGGTAAATTCCCATATATCTGGGCGGTGGATAGAAATCAAAAACTCAACCGGGTTTTGGTAGCCAAACCAATTGTGGAGTCTTGTGAAGAACGACGCGACTTCTGGTTGATGTTACGCGACCTCGCCGGAGTAGAAATAGAACAACCGCAGGAGGAGAATCTGGAAGAGCGAATACGAAGCGAGGTAGTAGGGAATATTGCACAAGGGCTTATGCAACTAGCCGGCGGTAGTGGCGACCCTATTGTACAAATGGCCATGGGCCAACCTGCGGCAACCGATGTGGCGGAGGAAGAAAAGCCGTCAACTGGTGACTATTTGGCCCCCTGGTTGGAAACGGATGAATGTACTTCGTGTGATGAGTGTATTAAGCTCAACCCCAACATTTTTGCTTACAACGAAGACAACAAGGCATATATCAAAAATGCGAAGGCCGGACCTTATGAAGACCTGGTTAAAGCAGCGGAAAAATGTACCGCCGGCGTAATTCACCCCGGGTTACCGGTTGAACGATCTGCCAAGGACATTGATAAATGGATTAGCCGAGGTGAAAAGTTTAATTAAGGTACACAAGGCATAATGGCACTTTTCAATTTTCATAAGGATACTTTTAAACACGGCATTCACCCTCCTGAGAGTAAAGACGAGACCAGTGGTCTTCCCATCAGGCAATTTCCCTTTGCTCCAGTCATTATTTTGCCTATGGCACAACACATCGGAGCGCCTTCAGAAATTGTAGTCCGCGAAGGGCAGGAAGTGCATAGGGGAGAACTATTGGCCAAAGCCGATGGTTATGTATCAGTACCTATGCATGCTCCGGTTTCCGGTATTGTCCGAAAAATTGGAAATGTCCCGACCATCTCTGGAAAAATGTCTCCCGGCATTTATCTTGAGGCATTTCCCGCTTCAACCCAGGAAGTGCTTGAAGGAAAACCGATTGATCCCAACACCGCCACCCCGGAAGAAATCCTGCAGGGAATTCAGGATGCTGGAATTGTGGGGTTAGGTGGAGCCGCATTTCCAACCCATGTAAAGTTGAAAATACCGGAAGGGAAAAAATGTGACACCTTGATTCTCAACGGCATTGAATGTGAACCCTATCTGACCACGGACCACCGTGTGATGTTGGAACAGGAACGTGATATTTTTACCGGGATTACCTATCTGTTGAAAGCTACCGGTGCTAAAAATGCGATCATCGGTATTGAAGCCAACAAACAAGATGCCGCTGATCATCTAACAAAGCATATCCCGAAAAATCTGCCGATTTCCGTAAAAGTGCTTCCGGTTAAGTATCCCCAGGGTGCCGAGAAAATGCTAATCACCGCCCTCATTGATAAGGAAGTGCCCTCAAAAAGCTTCCCTATAGAAGTGGGTGTAGTTGTAGTGAATATTGCCACTGCTGCAGAGATTGGCCGATTACTCCCTCATGGCCGAGGTATCCAGGAACGGGTAATCACCATTACGGGGCCCGGAGTTAAAAAGAAAGGAAATTACCTTGTCCCGGTGGGTACACCATTGCGTTTTGTGCTCGAACAAGTAGGTGTGGACGAAGAAATTAGCGAAGTGTACATGGGTGGCCCTATGATGGGTGTGGCGGTGTCAAACCTTGATATATCCATTGTAAAAGGCACCTCCGGCATTTTGGTGTTTACCCGGAAAGATGTGAATCGATCGTCCAAAATATATCCCTGTATCAAATGTGGCGCCTGCGTGGATGCCTGCCCTATTCTATTGAATCCGTCAAAACTAGGG
>JANQHL010000070.1 GCA_028277085.1 Flavobacteriaceae bacterium | reverse complement strand
TCTCCCGAAGCCATAGGGAATTATTTCAGGGCCATTCGTTTCTCCCAACCTAAACCTTCGGTAGCTACAACAGGACAAGAACCCATTGAGTTGAACCTGGAGCCCGAAGAAAGTGAAACCACAATTGACACCTACACGCATAAAAAGGATATTCCCCCACTAAATAATGAAGCCGGATTAGACGTCAACATTCCTGAACTTGAAGAAAGCAAAATAGCGCTTGAAGTGGAGAAAGTCGCACAAGAAGAAGAAGAAAGTGATGTAAAGGCTAAAAAATTGGTTAAGGACTTTGGGGAATTTGACCCTAAGTTGGAATTGGGCAATTACAAGTTTCCCCCAATAAACCTGTTAGATCCGCATGGCATATCCGGAGGGATTACCATTAATCAGCAGGAACTGGAAGAGAATAAGAACAAGATTGTAGCCACTCTTAAGAACTACAAGATCGGGATTGCACAAATAAAAGCTACCATAGGACCAACGGTAACGCTTTATGAGATAGTTCCTGAGGCGGGCATTCGAATTTCGAAGATTAAGAACCTTGAGGACGATATCGCCCTCTCTCTGGCGGCTCTGGGAATACGAATTATTGCTCCAATTCCGGGAAAGGGTACAATCGGGATTGAAGTTCCCAATAAAAATGCCACGATCGTTTCCATGCGCTCCGTAATTGCTTCCTCAAAGTTTCAAAAAGCGGAAATGCAGCTGCCCATAGCTTTTGGAAAGACTATAAGTAACGAAACATTTGTGGTGGACCTCGCTAAAATGCCGCACCTCTTAATGGCTGGTGCTACGGGACAAGGGAAATCCGTGGGATTGAATGCCGTAATCACTTCGCTCTTATACAAGAAACATCCTGCCGAAATCAAATTTGTTCTGGTTGATCCAAAGAAGGTAGAACTCACACTCTACAATAAAATTGAGCGGCATTTTCTGGCTAAACTCCCGGATTCGGAAGAAGCTATAATCACAGACAATACCAAGGTGATCAATACCCTAAATTCAATGTGTATAGAAATGGACCAGCGGTACGAACTGCTTAAGTTGGCCATGGTTCGCAATATCAAAGAATACAACGCAAAGTTTAAATCCCGGAAACTCAATCCGAATGAGGGACACAAATTTTTACCTTATATCATTTTGGTGATTGATGAGTTTGCCGACCTGATCATGACCGCGGGAAAAGAAGTGGAAGCTCCTATTGCCCGCTTGGCGCAATTGGCTCGGGCGATTGGCATTCACCTCATTATTGCTACCCAACGGCCTTCGGTAAATGTGATCACGGGAATCATCAAAGCCAATTTCCCGGCACGAATCGCCTTTCGGGTAACTTCAAAAATTGATTCAAGAACCATTTTAGACACCCAGGGAGCGGATCAGCTTATTGGCCGTGGTGACATGCTGTTTACCCAGGGCAATGACATTACCCGTCTCCAATGTGCATTTGTCGATACCCCGGAAGTTGCAAAAATTACCGAGTACATCGGGTCACAAAGAGCCTATCCAAGTGCTCACCTCCTACCCGAATATGTGGGTGAGGATTCTGGCACGGGAATTGATTACGATATCAGCGAACGGGATAGTATGTTTCGGGAAGCCGCAGAGGTCATTGTAAATGCCCAACAAGGCTCGGCTTCCTTAATCCAGCGAAAATTAAAATTGGGATATAATCGAGCAGGCAGAATCATAGATCAGTTGGAAGCCGCGGGCATTGTCGGCCCGTTTGAGGGTAGCAAGGCCAGGCAGGTCTTAGTTCCCGACATTTTTTCCCTGGAGCAATTATTAGAAAATGAAGTGCAAAACAAAAACAGATAAAGCAAAACCCAAAATGAGTTCGAAGACACTGACCATAGTTTTCTTTTTAGCTTTAATTTTTAGTGCAAATGCCCAAAACTCAGAAAAGGCCAAAGCCCTTTTAGAGGAGGTGTATAATAAAGTAATCTCCTATGACAATATCGGCATAGATTTTAAGTACACTTTGGAAAATACAGAAGCTGACACCAAGAGCGAAACCCGGGGAAATGCTACGCTAAATGGCGACAAGTACCTTGTAGAATTATTTGGTTCTACCCAATTGTATGACGGCAGTAAGGTCTATACCGTAGTCCCGGACAACGAGGAGGTAATTATTGAGGATAAATCGGATGACGAGGAGACAATTACCCCGTCTAAAATGCTGACCTTTTACCGAGAAGGGCATAATTACCAGTGGGATGTTTTACAAACCGTTCAGGGAAGAAAAATCCAATATGTAAAATTAATCCCTATAGACTCCAATTCGGACATCAACTCGATCCTACTTGGGATTGATGCCGAAACCAAGCATATTTACAAATTGATTGAGACCGGAAAGAATGGCACTAAAACTACCATTACCGTTAATTCTTTCAAAACCAATCAGCCATTACCCAAAAGCTTGTTTACCTTTGATGTGGCCAAGTATGAAGATGAAGGCTATTACATCATACGAAACTAGTAAGGGACCAGTTCCTTGGGATTGGCGATAATTACGGTTGATTCGACTTCCTTTAAAAAAAGAAGTGATAAACTAAAGATTTGACGTGCTTCCAATATTTGACCGATACATATTATCGCGGTTTTTATACAACTTCTTTAGCTCTTTCGCCATTCTGATGGTGATTTTCATTTTTCAAACGGTGTGGTTGTTTATTGACGACCTTGCGGGTAAGGATTTGGATATCTGGATTATCGGTAAATTTTTGCTCTATTACATGCCCACCTTGATCGATAAGGTCCTTCCATTAACCGTATTACTTGCCTCCTTACTAACGTTTGGCACCTTCGCAGAAAATTATGAGTTTGCTGCGATGAAAGCTTCGGGGGTGTCTTTACAAAAGGCCATGCGAAGCATTATTGTATTTGTCCTCTTCCTTGGTGTTGGCGCGTTTTTTCTGGCGAACAATATCATCCCCTCTTCAGAACAAAAGATCTTCAATATGCGCCGGAATATCGCTAAGGTAAAACCCGCCGCAGTTATTGTAGAGGGCGTTTTTAGCGATATTGAAGGCACACAGATGAATATGAAAGTGGCCAAAAAATCCGGGGATAAAGATCAATATCTGGAAGATGTGATCATTCATCAGAAATCGGAAAGTAAAGTAAATACCACGGTCATCAAATCGAAACGGGGGGAATTGATCAGCAGCGAGGCCTCTGATCTTATTCAATTGGTGTTGTATGATGGGTACTACTACGAGGAAATACAACCTAAATCTCCGAAAAACCGCGAAAAACGTCCCTTTACACGCTCAAGATTTGAAACCTATGTAAAGAATATTGACGTTTCCGAGTTAAACAACCAGGATATTGAAGCGGAATCGGATATCATGACAGATAAAATGAAGAATGTTATCCGTCTTACCAAGGATATAGATTCGCTAAAAGACAATAACCTGCGTCAGGTCAGGGCATTTTCAAAAAACATCTACACCAGAATGGGGGCTTTCCCTTTAAAAAAGGAAGATAGTTTGAAAAAAGTACCATTGAAAACATCCCTTGAAGACCTGGCCATAAAAATTGACACCACGGCCAATACCGATGACCTTGTGTCCTTGCTTCCACAGTGGCAGCGCTCTCAAATGCTGAGTAACGCCAAAAATTCGGTGATAAATATTCTCAATTCCGTTAATGGAAAAAGGGAAGAACTGGAAAAGCGGTATGAGATCTACAACCGGCATATCCTGTCATTACACAAGAAATTTGCTTTAGCCTTTGCGTGTGTCATTCTTTTCTTTGTGGGTGCTCCCTTGGGGGCCATTATTCGAAAAGGAGGATTGGGATTGCCTATGGTTATTGCCATTATTTTGTTTTTGACGTATTACTTTATTGGTGTTTTCGCAGAGAATTCTGCAAAGAAAGGAGGTATTAACCCTGTACTAGGCGCTTGGTTGTCCATGATAATCATGATGCCCCTGGGAATTTACTTGACCAAACGCGCCACGGCAGACAGAGGTTTGATGGGCGACGGCAATTTTATACAACGAATTACAGAATTTTTTAAGTTTAGAAAGAAAAAGACCGCAAATGCTAAGTAACGAAAGTGTTGTCCAACTCAACACCATTGAGGAAGCCATAACGGATATCCGAAAAGGGAAGGTGATTATCGTAGTGGATGATGAAAACCGGGAAAATGAAGGCGATTTTTTGGCGGCTGCCGAACTGATTACCCCGGAGACCATCAATTTTATGGCCACTCACGGTAGGGGGCTTATTTGCGTACCTTTAACCGAGACAAGATGCAGGCAGCTTGGGTTACACAAAATGGTAGACCACAATACCGACCCCCTGGAAACCGCATTTACCGTCTCAGTGGATCTCCGGGGCGGTGGGGTTACCACAGGAATTTCAGCGGCGGATCGGGCAAAAACGGTGCTTGCCCTAACCGATGAAAATACAAAAGCCCATGAATTGGCACGACCCGGGCACATTTTCCCGCTTATTGCCAAAGAGGGCGGTGTGCTAAGGCGTACCGGGCATACTGAAGCAGCCATCGACTTTGCAAGACTCGCCGGGTTACAGCCCGCAGGAGTAATTGTAGAGATCATGAATGCTGATGGTAATATGGCACGACTTCCGGATCTATTGGAAGTAGCCCGAAAATTCGATCTTAAAATTGTTTCCATTGAGGCACTCATTGCGTATCGTATGGAGCACGATAGCCTTATCGAAAAAAAGGAAGATTTTCCGATCCGTACGCGATTTGGGGAATACCGGCTACGGGCGTACAAGCAGACCACTAATGACCAAATACATATTGCCCTTACCAAGGGAGACTGGAAAAAGGGTGACCGGATCTTAACGCGCATTAATTCTACCCTGGTCAACAATGATATTTTGGGTACGCTCACCAATAATCCAGAGGATAAACTTAAAGACATGTTTAGCGCCATAAACCAGGAAGCGAAAGGTGCTTTTGTCTTCATTAACCAGGATTCCCGGTCCATTAACCTCCTAGCGCGCCTAACAGAATTAAAAGAGCTGCAATCTAAAGGAAACTATAAAGCCCCTAAAATTGAGATGGATGCCAAAGACTTTGGGGTTGGCGCGCAAATTCTTCATGATCTCAATATTACCAAAATCAGACTGCTAACCAATTCCCAACAGACCAAACGCGTAGGACTCATCGGTTATGGATTGGAGATTGTAGAATACGTAAGGTATTAGTAGGTTTGGATGTTAGGTGCTAGACGTTAGATGCTAGATGTTAGATGTTAGATGCTAGATGTTAGATGCTAGACTAGAGACAAGAGATTATAGATAAAAGATCTCGAAACAAGAAAGCTAAATACAACCTTTAATAACCGCTACCATTTTAGTAGCCCTTTGGTGTACGTCTTCTTCCGTCCAACCTAGTTTTATCAAACAGGAAATAGTTCGCCCTACCCAATTATCCGAAATAGCGAAGTCCGTTGTATGATAATCCGGTAACTGCTCTACAACTTCCTGAGGAAGGTCCCCCAGGGATTTTTTGTTGCGTAAGTGTTCCCATTCTCGGTAGTAATGCCAGTTGTTGTCATACCAGTAAAAACAACCATCTATCCCCTCCGCGCCTAAGGCTTGATGCGCTTTTTTAGCAAGCGTCTCAGTTGGTAGAAAGAAATTGAGAAACGAATAATTCTCCTCCCCTCCCTCCGGCACGGTTCTAAAGGTCATCCCCTCAACGGCGGCAAGGCCCTCCCGTAAAATAGTATAATGTTTTTGTTGTATTGCAATAAATTCATCCAGACGTTGGATCTGGGCGCAGCCTACTGCCGCATTTAATTCGGAGATCCGAAAGTTATAGCCCAGGAAAGGATGGGCTTCCGCCCCTCTATCATTTCCCATATGATCGTGCCCATGGTCCGAATACTTATGAGCATTTTCATAAAAGGTAGTGTTATTGGTAATTAATGCACCACCTTCCCCACAGGTGATCGTTTTTACAAAGTCGAACGAAAAACAACCGATATCCCCAATACTCCCTAAGGGCTTTCCTTTGTAAGCCCCACCAATGGCTTGACAGGCATCCTCAATCAACAGCAGGTCTTTTTTTGAACAAATCGCTTGTAGTGCTTCTAAATTCGCCATGGAACCACACATATGCACTACCATTACCGCCCTTGTTCTTTCAGTAATAGCAGCTTCCACAGCAGAGGGGTGTAAGGTTAAGGTATCATCCACATCTACCAAAATGGGTATAGCGCCAAGCGCTAAAACCGATTCAAAACTGGCAACGAAAGTAAAGGTAGGGAGGATAACTTCATCCCCTGCCCCTACTCCGGCACTCGCTAACGCCACGGTAAGTGCTGCAGTTCCGCTGCTGACCACATGAGCGTGTTGGGTTTGCATTCGCCTAGCAAGTGCTTGCTCCAGGGTTTTGGCCTTCCAATGCCCTTGTCGCATCCCGTCAAATCCATAGCGCATAAGGATACCGTTGTCTAAAACGTCTTGTACCTGTTGCTTTTCTGCTTCTCCAAAAAATTCAAATCCTGGCATATTGTTTTATGTAAAAAACCATAATTTGATGGCCATAGCCACCACCATGACTATTAAAAAGGTTCTGATAAATCCGTCTCCTTTTTTCACTGACACCCTGCTGGAAAACCAGGCGCCTACCCCATTCCCAAAAGCAAGAACCGCTCCAACCTTCCAATTTACTTTATCGTTAAGTATAAAAACGCCTAAAGCCGCCAAAGTATAAATAAAAACCACAGCAACCTTTGTGGCGTTCACTTTTACCAAATCTAGTCGATTGACGTAATGCAGAAACAAAATAATCACAAAGCCGATCCCTGCATTAATAAATCCGCCATAAATCCCTATAAAGAAAAATGCGATCATTCCTAAAACCCGGTATTTCCCAGTGGTTCGTTCCGCCAAATCTTCGATTTTGATCCGGGGTTTAAAGACAATAAGGCACACTACCGCTATCATAATGATCGCTAAAATCCGATTAAAGGTTTCGCCTTTAACATCCACCGCGATCTGCGCACCAACAATAGCGCCCAGCAACGCGGTACCTCCCAAATAGAGATTAAAGGGAAAATTAGCCACCCCTTTGCTCTTAAATCCTGCTGTTGCCATAGCGGTCTGCACTAGTATCGCAACACGATTGGTACCATTCGCTACTGCGGGAGGTAATCCCAGAAAAATAAGGGTAGGCAAGGAAATTAGCGAAGCGCCACCCGCGATGGTATTGATAAAACCAACGACAAATCCCACAAGGATCAATACAGGATAATGCCACCATTCATTCATGTCGGCAAAAGTACCATCTAGATCAGAAATCCCAAACCCTAAAATTTGGAGGTACAAGCACTATGGATTATGAAAAAGCTATGTATATTTGCACCCGCCTTCGCTAAAGCTTCGGCGGGCAAGCCCGCCAGATATATAAAAACTGAAACTTTGCTAGAGGCAATAAAAAAAAGAAAAACAGTATAAATCGGGTTGGGATAGGAAAACAACTCAAATCGATATTGGAGGAATGGCAGAGTGGTCGAATGCGGCAGTCTTGAAAACTGTTGAGGGTCACACCTCCGGGGGTTCGAATCCCTCTTCCTCCGCTGATATATTTCATTTTATATCATTTAAACCTGTAAATCAACAATTTACAGGTTTTTTATTTCAACTAGTTCCAAATGGAACCAAATGGAATCAGTTGAAATAGTGCCCATTTCGGTGCCCCCTCAAATCTCATCAAAAAGGGGCACCTAATGTTAATTAAAACATTACTAATCAGTTATTTACAGGGATTAAGATTTAATTTTTTTTCTCTAAATTCGAGGAAATGATGTTAAATTAGGTGCCACTTTTATGCTATCCCTTCTATTCTATTTAAGAAAATACAAAACAGACCGTGTAGGACGGTCGATGATTTATGTTCGTATCACGGTTAATGGAGAGCGATCTGAGTTTAGTACCAGGCGAAAGATACATCCCAGCCAATGGGACGCTGCATACGGTAAGGTACTTGGTTTTTCGCAGGAAGTTCGACAACTAAATTCACAGTTAAGCAAGATTCGTACCGACTTATATCGGCATGCCGATTTATTGAAAGGTCGAGAACAAACACTTACAGCGGAGTCACTTAAAGAAGCCTATTTAGGGTTGGATAAGCCTACTAAAATGCTTCTTGAAGTCTTTCAAGAGCACAATGACCAAGTAAATAGCCTAGTGGGTAAAGAATTTGCTGAGGGTACAGCAGAACGATACCGAACTGCAAAAAGTCATTTAGAACAATACCTGCAAAAGGAACTCAGGAAAAAAGACATTCCTATCAACCAAGTGGATTACGCATTCATTTCCGGATTTGAATACTACTTAAAGACACAACGAAAATGTAGCCACAACACTGCAATTAAATATGTGGTCAACTTTAAAAAGATTATCCGAATCGCTTATGCGAATGGATGGATTTCCAAAGACCCTTTTGCTAATTGGAAAGCCCGTCTCAAAATCGTTGAACGAGAGTTTTTGACTTCTGAGGAGCTTCAAACATTAATGGACACTACATTTTTTGTTGAACGCTTGGAGCATGTCAGGGATGTATTTGTTTTCTGCTGTTTTACAGGTTTGGCCTATGCTGATGCTAAAAAACTGACACATGATGATTTTGTAGTGGGCATTGATGGAGAGCTATGGATCAATACCAAACGTACCAAGACTAAGACC
The DNA here is from genome assembly GCA_028277085.1 of Flavobacteriaceae bacterium. Taxonomy (GTDB): domain Bacteria; phylum Bacteroidota; class Bacteroidia; order Flavobacteriales; family Flavobacteriaceae; genus Croceivirga. The sequence goes on along the minus strand of JANQHL010000070.1, from coordinate 7,043 downwards.
AAGAGCAATATACCTGTACTTCCAACAGCCATGATGATTTTGGAAAAATATGAGAACAGTCCCCTTTTAGTAAATGGGAAGGTTTTACCAGTATTGACAAATCAAAAGATGAATGCATATTTAAAGGAAATAGCTGATTTAAGTGGCATCAAAAAGAAACTCACCACTCATTTGGCGAGACATACTTTCGCTACCACTGTTACCCTTTCCAATGGTGTTTCCATTGAATCTGTAAGCAAAATGCTGGGGCATAAATCAGTGCGCACTACACAGCATTACGCCAAAATTTTAAACCGTAAGGTTAGTGAGGATATGCAAATACTCAGAAGAAAATTTGAAGAAAGGGAAAAGCGACAAGAACAAGCTAGAGTTCAAAAGTAAAACCCCCATTTGTCCCAAATCCTTACCTCTAAACTTTGCGCATGGATCCTGTTTCGATTTTATAGTGTTCGGGTAGATAAGCGTGAAGTAAAATCGAAATAGGGTGCATTCTACTTTGAAAAAATTTGAAACGTTGTTCTCTGGAATTGTTTTGCTCCGCAAAAGAATGGAAGAGAAGCAAGAGGATAACGGGCTACGCCACGTTATGATTGTTTAAATATTTGATAATCAAATATTTAAAATAATAGAGCCTGACTGTTTTTCCATGATTTTTACTAAAAAAGTCTGGGAAGCCCCTATTTATGGGGATTTTTTTACTAAAAAATCACGGAAAAGTGAAAATTCACCTCGCTCAGTAGTATTAGTTAAGGGTAAGTTTTGGGACGCTTGCAGCGCAAAATCTTATTTCGCTCGCTTCATTTTTAAATAGGCTGTTGGTTCTATTTCGGTATCACCAAATATGTTGACTAGGACAGTAAAATCCGCTGTTTATAGGCCTTTCCAGCACTGACTGTCCTAGTGATTGCTTACTGGAATTCACACAACTGACTGATTGACAATTAAATAATTTCACAACGCCGCTTTAGCGTGTTGTCCTCTTGCTCTTCCGAACCATTTTCGAAAAACGCAAGAAATCACCTCGCTATTATAAACAAAGAATTCACTAAACTTGATATACACTCTATCCCGTAAAACGTCTATTTACGAAACTATTAAATGAGACCAGAAATAAGACACTTCAGAAAATAGAAAAAGTTTTATCAATTCTGTCCTTTAAATCGGCCCATTTAAGGAATGTAAATCTGCAGAGAAGTGAGACATATAAGCAGGATATAGTCAATGATGATATATTCCTATATTAGTTAATAACTATATTCCCATGTTCTGCGTCATAGTGAAAAATGAAAATTAATAAAAAACGGAATAGCCGAAAACCGACCAAAGTAGGCACTAAACAATCAGAATTATGAAAAAAAATAAACCCCCGACAGACCTTGCTTACTACATTTTTTGTATTGACTTTTATCTTCCAGAGTTGTCAACAGAAACAAAGGGAAGAAACCAAAGAAGTTGAAAAGGAAGTGATAGTTGAATCTGAGAAACCTGAGTATTTCCTATTACGACCTGGTGTAGAAAAGGCTTACGGATATTCTCACGCTGTGAAAATTGGAAATAGCATTAAAATTTCTAGAGCAGTAAGTATGGACGATAAAGGAAATCCAACAGCTGTTGGCGATATAGAACAGCAGATGAAAAACTGTTATGCTGATTTGGAAAAAATACTAAAACGCTTTAGTTGCAGATTTGACGATGTGGTAAAAGAAGATGTTTTCACAACTGATATGGCACAAATGTTGGAAAAATCAGCATGTCGAGCTGAAATTTATGAAAATGGATTTCCAACTGGTTCTTGGCTTGAAGGAAAGGGATTGGCATTGCCTGAATTTATGGTCGAAATCGAACTTGAAGTACATAAATCTGAATAAGAGTACGAACGCACAACAATGGTTATGCGTAATTTAAAACAACACTGATAGGAAATGATTTTAGAAAAAAGAATCCCTATTAAATATTGGTTCAACACCATTAAGTTGGACTTACTTATAGTTTCTTTATTTGCAACAATTGTATATTTTTTATCTAAATATCTGATTGATTTCGAAATTCCAATTTCAATTGGAACATTTTTAGGAACAGCTATAGCATTGGTTCTCTCTTTTAAGTTAAGCCATTCTTATGATCGATGGTGGGAGGCTAGAAAAGTTTGGGGATCTATTGTTAATGATTCTCGAACTTTAGTAATTCAACTAAAGGGATTTGTTAAAGATGATAATAGTGAAATAATAGTCAATATGGCTTATAGACAGATTGCATGGTGCTATGCTTTATCACAGAATTTAAGAAGCCTAAATTCATCTAAGAACATAGGTGAATTTATTTCTAAAAATGAACTAAAATCAATCAAAAATCAAAAAAACATTCCTTTAAGCTTAATAAACAATCAATCGCACGATTTATCACTTTTACATAAAGAAAATTTAATTAATGATTATCAACAAATACAGATAGATACTACTCTTGTAAACATCTGTGCTTCAATGGGAAAAGCCGAACGTATTAAAAACACAAATTTTCCTAAAACCTATAGACTAACTTTGCATCTGTTCATCTATATTTTTCTGATAACTCTTTCTTTTGCATTGGAGGATATAACTAATTTTTTCGAAATTCCTCTGATGGTATTAATTTCAATTCCATTTTTTTTACTTGAAAAAATTGCATTTAATATCCAAGATCCTTTTGAGAACAGGCCCACGGATATACCAATGACAAGTATCTCTCGTACGATAGAAATTAACATTAAGCAGCAACTTGGTGTAAAAAACATACCAGAACCAATACTCCCTGAAAAATTCTATATATTATAAAAATTACGAACAACAACGCGTATGGTCCATTGCTTGGAATCCTGTCCTTAGAAGATTGCTAATAAAAGAACTGTATGGAGTTTCATTTAATTGGGCACCCACCGCAATACTAACACTTATACCCATTCGTTCAGCATGGAAATGCAAGTACTTTGAAAACTCAGCACACCGAATTGATAGGGGTCTAGGTTCGGGAGTTTATACCCATTAAACCTTTTAATAACTACCTCTCAATTTTAATCTGTTGTACTCAAAAGAGATCTAAACTATTTTAAATGAAGTTGCTGCATTTGAATTTTAGTCAAAGTTCCATCAATATTTTGCTGACCGAAAATTGCACGACCGACCTTGTTGGCGCCGGGATTAGTTTGTGATTTCACAAATCAATGGTTTTATATTTTGGAATTAATAGTTATTTTCAATAAAAAAAGTAAGTTGTTATGATTGAGCAAATAAGAAAATTTGACAAGAACATTATGGCCTTTGAAGCCATTGAGTCATTTACCAAAGCAGATGTCCAAATAGCCCATAAGCTTTTTGAAAAGAAACTATCCGAGGGATTTCCGCACATTGACGTGCTGGTCAAGCTGGACGAACTGAAAATTGGCAAAGTTGAGACCAAAGCATTTTTTGAGGATGTTCTCTGGATTCTTAGGAATATCGAATCCATTGGCAATATTGCGATTGTGGCCCATTCGAATATTTTGAAGGCATTGGTGCCATTGGACGATTTCTTTTTCGAACGATTAAAAAAAGGTTTTCAGGAAAGATACTTTGATGTGTCCCAATTGGATGAGGCCTTTTATTTTATAGAATCTAATAATATTCAATAGTGAATCACTAACTAAATTCACAAATATGAAAATAAGAAATTCATTTGCCTTAGTTCTACTGTCCATTGTCATGTTTTCCTGTGGGAATGATGACGATACTCCCAACCAGCCCGATCCCATGGTGGGCAATATTTCAGGGGGGGTCAACTTATTTGATGAAGCTGGGATGCCCGCAGATAACTCTGGAATGACCGTCAATATAGAGGGCTCCAGTATTGAAGCCACCACGAATACGGATGGCGAATTTTCGTTGATTGATGTCCCGTACGGAGACTATACACTGGTTTTCCAAAAAAATGATTATGGTACGTTCAAGAGATTCGATGTAGAGCACAACCAGCAAGCGACCTTCGTTACCAATATTCCCTCACTTAGCCAGAGATCATCGACCGAAATTACTGAATTGAGCTCGTCCACAGGAGGTGGAGGCAACTCAATTATTGTAAACGGAAGGACAGATCCTGATGCCAACAATTCAAATCCAAGAATTATCAGGTTCTTTCTTTTTGATGGAAGCGATGTGAGCGACACGAATTTTGACGTAGTCTTAGACCCCATTCAGGTTGAAATTACCCCTTTCGAGTTTGAGCTTAGTCAATCCGATCTATTGGATCAGGGATTTCAGAGCGGTCAGATCATATTCATAAGGTGTTACGGGGAATCATTCTACGCCAACAATTATGAGGATCCTACGCTCGGAAGAATGATATACCCTAATGTTAATGGGGTTTCGGCAGATGCAGTATCATTTACAGTACCTTAGTTTGGTATACATGACGAAAAGGGAAAAATCTTCACCATTTTAAACAAAAGGTTACTATTCTTTTTAAAAAAGGTTGAGGATATTGGAATTGTTGATTTTGCCAAAATGCGAGAAAGTGGTAAAAGCGAAGGTAAAGCTTCTTTTCGCTGCCCATTATGTTTTGGAATACCTTCAACAAATAATCCCGGAACCTAACTTACCGACCCAATTGAGAAAATAAGAATTTGAAACTGTTTTATTGTTGTTATGAGAATACGTATTAATTATTTAGGTGCTTTGTTATTTGCTTTTATTCTACCCTTGGGTCTGCTTTCCCAAAACGATGTTGTATTGAAATTCAATGGAGAGGAAATGATCGGCAAGGTCATGAGTATTGATAAATCGAACATTGAATTTGTATACCAAAATGAGACTTTGGAATATAGTGTTCCCATTGCGGAAATTCAAAAAATTACCTTTGGTTCAGGAAGAATTCAATACTTCAACAATGGCGGGAAAGTATCAACGAATTTGAAGGAACATCATAACAAGGTCGCAATCCTTCCTTTTGGATTTTTACAGGATAAGGAAACCAGTAATATGACCATGACCAAAAAGATCCAGCAAGAAACTTTTACGATTTTCAGAAATGAAGCTTTGCAACTCAAGTTCCAAGACCCCACTGAGACGAACGCTCTCTTGTCCAAAGCAGGGATAACCAATAATATTGAGGGGTATACCATGGGGGAGATCTGTGATATTTTGGGGGTTGAATATGTGGTGCAAGGCATTGTATCCATTGAAAAAACAGATGTTACCAACTATTCCAGTTCGCGTACAAAGGTCAAGGGAAACAATAACAAAGCGCGCGTAGACAAAAAGGGAAACATTATTGGCAATTTATGGAACAATTCCTCCAAATCAAGCAGCTCTTTCAGTACGACCTCCCAGAACTATTCAACGAACATTACCATGAACGTATATACGGACAAAGGGGAGAATATCTACAGTAAGGACCACAGTTCCTTTTGGCTGACTGAAAATGCCTACCGGGTTACTTTGAGATATTTGGCAAAGAGGACGCCATTGTTCGGGAGATGACCTTTGGAGTTGCCAAAGTTTCAAATCCCAACTACCTCCCGGACACGATACACAGTTGGTACGCTATTTTCACCGTGTTGCTGGCGATAGGAACCTGTTGTGCCCAGGATAGGGCTACCCCCGACCCTGGTTCCACCCTGTCCTATGTGGACAAGATCATATTGAAACTGAACCTGCTCACCCAGACGGACACCTATAACGTGACGGGGGCTTCGGATGATGTTCCCTTCGGGGTGGCGCCCAATGCAGACCTGAAGATCGATCTGTCCCTGGACTATGAGTTCATCGGCCTGAGCATCGGTTTTTCCCCGAGGGTACTGCCCGGGAATGACGATGATGGCCTCAAGGGGGAATCCTCCTTTACCGATTATGGTTTTCGGTTCTTCTTCGGAAACTGGACCCAGGAACTTCGGTACCGGAGGGTGCAGGGGTTCTATGTGGAGAACACCGGGGATTTCTTGTCAGATTGGATCCAGGGGCGAGACCCCTACATACAGCTCCCCGATCTGAAGACCATTTTTTGGGGTGGCTCGACCTCCTATGTGCTGAACCCCAGGTTTTCGTTGCGGAACGTGGTGTACAACACGGAGTGGCAGCGAACAAGTGCTGGCAGTTTCATACCTACCCTGCGTTACGGGTTCTCACGTATCTCGTCTGTCGTAGAGGGATCAAAGACCTATGAGAACAGCGTTGATATCAATTTAGCGATGGAATACTACTATACCTGGGTAATCCATGAGCATTGGTTCGTCTCGCCCTTCCTGTCCCCGTCCTTTGGAGTCCGTTTCTCAAGCGAGGGAGTTGAGGGGTTGGGCTCCGAGATGAGCGAAACCAATTGGCCCGTGGCCTTTGACGGAGGCCTGCAGCTCGGATACAGCTCGGAAAAGTGGATCTTTGGCGCAAGCGTCAATTTCGAGACAACGCGATACAGAGAAACGAACAGGACCAACGTTTTGAATGACAGGATATTTGCCAAGGCCTATTTTGGATACAGGTTGGATCCGCCAAAATTCATAGCAAAGTTCTTCGATAACTGAATAAAAAGGGAGGTCAACGATAGTATCCTTGCGGCAATGGTCACCTTTCCCAGATTCTTTTATAGATCAACTCGAACAGGAAACTTATGAGAACGATCCCGATCGCGATCAAGGCCCCTACTAAATTGGATTCCATCTGTTGTACTATCAATGCAACCAAAGCAATAAGACAGAGTACGGTTGTCGTTAAGGACACTGCCTTTTTTCCTTTAATATCCAAGGCCTTTTTGTAGGCAACGTAGTTTACCATGGCAAAAATCAACAAAAACCCTATACTGCCCGCTGTTGATATACTTTCCAAATCCAAGGTGTTCGCGATGACCAAGGTGAGAAGGGCCGTTATTGCCAATCCAATGGGTTGGTTCCAACAATATTTGGTAAGCTCATGTGGAAGTTCATCATCTTCGGCCAGCTCAAAGCTTACCCTGCTGCCACCGTATAAGGAGGCATTGATGGCGGAAAACGTAGAAATAAGTGCTGCTACGGTAATGATGGTAAAGCCTATTTTGCCCAACAAGGG
>JANQHL010000240.1 GCA_028277085.1 Flavobacteriaceae bacterium | reverse complement strand
AAATAGGTGCGCCGGGTAAGCTTGCAGCGTTTGAACCCTTTTATTTGGCTTGATCTTTTGGTTCGTTTTGGGTCAAGAATCAAGACAAAATGAACATAAAACTTTAAAAAATGATTTGTGCTTCTATTTATTGGGACAACAGATTTCCGATTCAGGAATTCAGAAATTCCAGCACCTTTTCCCAATAAGGTTTTTGAAAGGCGGGTTGAAAAAAGCCGAAATGGCCAATTTGTTTCACACCAATATCAGCAGGTTTGTGGTGGATGCGTTCCACTTGGGCGTTTTCATATTTTGAAGCCAGCCAGTCCACGGTTTTTTCAGGGGCATAACCATCATCAGAAAAACTGTAGGACCGTAAGCTTCCTTTAACTCCGGCAAAATTTTCAAGTGTTGGTAACTCTGATGAAAAAAGGTATTCAGGGTGCCTGATCCAGGCGGCCCATTGATTGGCCACGCCTTTGGGCAGATCCTCGAAAAGTCCTAGTTTTTTGGCTGGAAAGTAGCCAACAGTTGCTGTTAATAAAGGGATCAAAACATGGCTGGTAGTCCACATCTGCAGTTTACCGGGGCCTGTCCAGAAACGCCAGTTACCACTTTGTGAAGCCACTAACACGACTTTATCGAACAAGTGGTTTTCTTCCACCAGCCCAAAAACCTGCCCGCCGGCACTGTGCCCGACGAAGTGTAGCGTATCATTTGGATGTTGTGCCTGAACATGTTTCAGGGCCCCGCGAATATCCAGTTCTCCCCAGTCCTGCATTTTGGCGGGAAAGCCTTTCAGGGTTTTGGGTTTCGATTTGCCTATGCCTCTGTAATCAAAAGTGTATACCCGGATACCGTTTTCAGCCATAAAGGTGGCAAAGCGGGAATAGTAGCGCTGTAATACGCCCGTAGCTCCGCCAATGATAAGGGTGGTCCCTTTTGGATCATCCGGATCAAAGCAAGAAGCCGCTAACTGATAGCCATCTACTGCGGGAATGCTTAACTTTTGGGACATTACTTTGGTTTTCCGCAATGTAACAGATAAAAACTACTCTACCAGCGGTAGATATAATGACCGGAAACAAAAAGAGGAGCTAATAAACTGTCCGGGGTTGCCCGTTTTCAGGAGTATACTTTATCTCTTCCGGTCGTTAGGTCTTCCAATGGTATCCCGGTATGTTTATGGATTTCCATGAAGACTTCCTCCAGCTCAAATGGGTCCACATTCGGGCTGAAGTTTTCACTTCTCTGTAGGAAGTTGATGTAATCGATAATGCTTTTTATCAGGTCGGAGTGGTCTTCTTTCGGGGTGAATTTTAGGTTGATTAATAGTCTGTATATCTGGAAATATGTTTCGTATATTTTATAATCGAGGGATTGATGTTCTTTTCGGTTCCAAAAAAATTGTTTGCAGTTATTTATTTCGCGGTCTATAGATTCCGGATCATCCAGTTTATAGTAGGTTTTAATGAGCAGGTTTTTGTTGCCCAGATACAACAAATCATTGCTTCCGCTATTGGTGCCGAGAATGAATAAAACGTCGTCATAGTCTCCCTGTTCAAAATGTACCATAGCCTTCAGTGCATTCAGCCATTCCCGGGCTTCCTGTGTTTCAAACCACGATGTGTTACGTTCAGCAGCTTCCCAAAACAGTTCATATTTCTTGTCACCTACTATCGCCAACAGGTAGTTATACATATCCCGCCAGTTCTTTGCACCCCGTTGCTTCAGTATTTCGATGGCTTTAAGGTATTGTTCCTGAGTTTCCTTATACAGGCCGATAGCGTAGTAAGTGCGGGCACGATTAATGATTATGGACCTCTTCTGTATATGGTAATGGGGGATATTCTTACATTTATCAATGTAAAACTCGGCTTTGTTCAGGCAGTTGATCTGTTCTTCCTTTTCCAGCCAAAAGCATTGAGCCATGTAATACATAAATTTCCCGTAGTTGGATAAGTCTTCAATATTACTAATGTCTAAAGTTTGGATAGGTGTGAACCGGGGATGCCTTGCTGACTTTTTTTGGTTGGTTACATAGAGCGACCATTGTCGATTGGAAAGATATCGTTCCCCGATACGTATGTGTTCATGGGCAAACCGTTTTACCTCTGACAGATAATTCTGAATGGTCTGTATCATAGCGGGGTCATCCTCATAGTATAAGCGAGCTGACATCATAATGTGCATAACCCGTTCCTGAATATCCTGGCGGTAAGCAGATTTTGCGACTTCATAAACTTTCGAATGTTCTTTTTCCAACAGGTTGTGCAGTCTCCTGTTTTCCAGAGCCTTCAGGTACCATAGATTTTTAAGGCAATCGTCAGTGGCTTTTTCTTTTTCCCATTGTTTGTCAATCAAAAAGTCTTTCAACTTATCGCTCAACCGCTTCAGGCCATTTCTCAGAAGGACGTCCTGTTCCTTACTGAATTTTTTACCGTAAACAGCGCGATGCATCTTGTTTCTATCCAATTGATCCATTGGGGTTTTCAGTAGGTATTTGTAGATAGCAAAAGCCGTTTTTTTTGACCTCAATTTTGCTACATCTACAAATTGTTTTTGTTCTGCTTTAGAAAGGCTGTGAATTAGCTCGAAAGCTTTCATTTTCAATAATTTATATCATTACATAAATGCAATCAAATATAATAAAAGTATAACTTTAAGGCCGAGTTGTATCCTAAAATGCAATACATTTTGGAAAATTTCTAATTGCTCCGGCATAGGTCACCTGTTAGATTTGTAAATGTCCGTGAGACTAAAATTGCTATTGATAGCTAAATACTAAAAGATCGTTTTTGTTTGTATGAATAGTAGTGTTAAGTTGATGAATTTACGGGATTTCAAGTTGAGCGCTTCCATTAGGTATCTAATTGGGTTTTCCGTGAAAACAACAAGCAAATACGATACATGATATTGGATTAGGCAGACGAGAAGCCCCATTCATTAAATAGTTGGGTGGGGCTTCTTTTCATTAATGATATAGGGCAAAGGCAATAGGCGGGAATTGTAAGGCGAAAGCTTGCAAGCAGCTTTTTTGCCAAAAATGGAAGTAAGGGTAACAGGCCCTGCCGGAGTGACGAACCGGCAGGGCTTTTTTATAACAAATTGAAACAATACTGTGGCTGTAGATTTCAGGTTGGTCTTTTGCGATGAGTGAAGCGGCACCTTGGCAGTTAACAGGTTTTTCGATCCGTTTACCGGATTCATCCGTGCCAAAACCTTTACCAATAGTATATCCAACCCAATTAGCAACTATTGGGAATTACTTAAGGACTAAACGTATGAAACTGGAATTCAGTCAGAAACAAGTGGCTAAAATAATAGAGTAACTACGGATACTGTTACGAATTGGGAGTTGAACTGAAATAAACCTTCCAAAATATTCATGAATAGGATAGATAAGTTCTTATCAAGTAATACTTCCTTGTAGGCAGGCGATCGTAGGTTCGAATCCTACATCGCCCATGTTGATTATCAAAGCCGTGCAAATTTGTAAGGCTTTCTTTTTTCAAATGTGCACGCAAAATTTATCGGATAAATTTCACTGAACTCGCTGAGCAGTAGTTAATTTCGTTTCGGTTTAAAGTCCGAGAAAAGAGGGTAGCAGAATTGATTTTACTTCTTAACTATCTGGCATTCATTACTTCCGTCAAGTTATAAGGGAGAACATACAGTGCTAAGGCTTTATTACCTACAGGCTCTTATTAAAAAACTATTCTTCCTGGGGGCTTATAATAAACGTTGCTAATGATTCCACCCGTTAATGCTCGCATGAATAAAAATTCACAAATGAAGTCATTGCCCTGCCCTACTGAGTTCGATACAGCAATGGATAAGTGGTATTACCATAACATCCCTATATTTGGGAAAAAAATTATTGTACCGAATAAACACAAACCAATTTTAATAAATGGACTACTTTTTATATTTATTTTTTATTCTGAAACCGCTGGCACATGAGAATAAAGTATGAAGAAGTAAGGTTTCTTAGTATCCAGAATCGGGATGAGTTGGGCGCTGTATTTATGTGGGAGGGTAGAATTTTTCGAGCAATATATGAAGATTCAGTCCAAAAGGTACAAGATATTTTAGATTCAGGTATGCTGGAAGAAATGGTTGATGAAGGCTTATTTCCCAAGACTTGGGCTACAAAATATGAATTGAAAGGGTACTCTTTGATTTTGGAACATGAGAAGGTCGGCTCGGTAACCTACCCTTTTGAATGGTCATTTTCCATGTT
>JANQHL010000134.1 GCA_028277085.1 Flavobacteriaceae bacterium | reverse complement strand
CCCCGGGGTTACGCAAGGAACTGCCAGTGACACCTTATTGGCGACCTATAACGATCTGGATAGTGTAAAGGCACTGGTAGCCGCGAATAAAGGAGAAATTGCGGGAATCATTTTAGAACCGGTGGCAGGAAATATGGGCTGTATCATTCCAAAGGAAGATTTTATCCATGGCCTTCGGGAACTTTGCACTCAAGAAGGTATTTTGTTATTATTTGACGAAGTGATGACCGGTTTCCGATTGGCAAAAGGAGGAGCACAAGAGGCGTTGGGGATAGCTGCCGATATTGTGATGTTTGGCAAAGTGATTGGCGGGGGGTTGCCTGTTGGGGCCTTTGCCGCCCGGGCGGACATTATGCGTCATCTTGCCCCGGAAGGACCTGTATACCAAGCGGGTACGCTAAGTGGTAATCCTTTAGCCATGAGTGCCGGACTAGCAATGCTAACCGAAATTGACCAAAATCCTGAAGTCTTTGAAAGCCTGGCACAAAAAACGGAACACTTGCACAAGGGTATTGCCGAGGTGTTGCATCAAAAGGGCATTCCACATCAAATCAATCGTTTTGGCAGTATGATCTCCGTGCATTTTTGCGAGGAACCCGTTATCAATTTTGTTTCTTCAGCTGAGGGGAATAATGCCACTTTTAAAAAGTACTTCCACGGGATGTTGGATCAAGGGGTGTACTTGCCGCCATCCGCCTTTGAAAGTTATTTTTTAAACGATGCTATCAGTTATCAAGACTTGGATGCGACTATTGAAGCCGTCAAGACGGTTTTCTAAGTATTTTGTCGCTTAAAATGGGCATAAAAACTAGTGATAATCGCTAGGGAGGAAAAAACGGTCATTACCGTTCCAGGAACAAAATTCACATACCCACCTAAGTCTAGGGACAAGAAATACCCCAAATCAGCAAGACCCCCTGTGATCGCGGCAAGAAAGATTGCATGCTTATTGCCTTTCCAGATGTAGAAAGCTGCTAGAAACGTAACAAACCCAATCCAAAGCAGGTTAAAACCGTGCTGGCCGATAATGGCTCCGGATGCTTTCGGATAGTCCATTTGTAAAGTTGCAGGATCAACCTTGTCCGCAATACCGGACACGGAGGCAGTAATGTCATTAGTCAATACACCTTTCATGGTCATGATTCCTGCAAAAATGTGGACCAACCCCCATATGATCCATAAAACGGCTGAAACTCTTAACAACAAGGATAACGTCTTCATTTAAAATGCTTTTCCGCAAAAATGAGACAAGGGAAGTAGTTATGCATTAACCTAGATTAAGAAATGCGCTCAGGTATTTCGAAGTTTTCCCGATTTGATCTTACTTAGGGCTTCCGGGGTAATCCCAAGATACGAAGCAATCATGCGTTGTGGCACCCGTTGTGCGATATTTGGGTAGGTGGCGATGAAGTCCTCATAGCGATCAAGGGCAGAAAAACTCATTAACATGATCACTCTTTTTTGCAACACGGAGAGCCGTTTTATCAAAGGGGCTGTGTTCTGATGTTCTTTGGTGATATCCTTTTCCCTAACCTGGATAATAGAATCCTCTAGGGCATCGATAAACAAGGTAGTGGGAATTTCGGGGTCGGTGCTGTCGGCAATAACCCAGCCTTCCGGGGCGAACATGAAGATGTGTTCTTTCCCCTTTTTATCAATAAGATAACTCCGCAATAACCCTGATTGTACCATGTAGATCTTACTGCGTAACTCGCCGGTTTTTTGAAGAATCTCACCTTTCTTTACACGACGTGGTTTCATAATTTAAAGGTAGGGATTGCCAATAATCATATTAATTACCGTTGGGATTTTGTTTTGAAACAAGAAGCGCTTCTGCTATTCGGGATCTTTGTATTCCGTTTTCAGCCGATACTGATAGGGATTGCTCCCGGGAGTTTCTTTCTTCAACTTAGGGAGGCGTTCAAATAAACCTGTGGCGAGCATCTTTTTTTGAAACCGGCTGCGGTCCAGGTTTTCCTGCAGTATGGTTTGATGCAGTTGATGCAATTCCGGCATTGTGAATTCCTGGGGGAGCAGGTTATAGGTCAGATGCTCACGTTGCATATCTTCTTTGAGCCGTTTGCGGGCAGCGGCTACGATAGTGCCATGGTCCATCCAGAATTGTGGCAAAGCATCGAACGAAAACCATCCCGCAGCCTCGTCAAATACTCCGGGCACCGGATGCGTAGTGGCAATATCGACGAGAGAGTAGTAGGCCAGTGTGATAAACCGATTGTTGATCCAGTAATCCTCCCGCCATGGTAAATTCTTTTTTAGAAAAAACTGGCGAAACTCCTCTGAAAAGCTGCGCTGAGGCCCTCCAAACACATCCAGGAACTTAAAATGCGGATCGTTCAAACCGGTACGCTCTTCCAGGATACGAATTACAGCATCATCTACCGACTCTTCTCTTCCGATATAGCCTCCTGGCAAGGCCCATTTATCGTCTAGCTGTAGGAGCAGACATTTGAGCGATCCCTCTTCATACCCGATAACCACCAGGTCTATGGAAAGGTTGGGTAAAAAATAATCAGTGCCGTGATCCAACAATTTTTGCATATCCATACCACAAAAATACTATTTTGTGTCGATTTGCCACAAAAAAGAATTATATTTGTGTCAAACCGACACAATTATACAATCATGAAGAGAATAGTAGTCATTATTTTAAAAATTTTAGGCGTGCTCTTACTGCTGGTACTCCTGGCCGGCTTTTTGAGCTGGCGTTATTTTAACAAGACGTTCCTGAGTTTTGAAGAGGAGTATACCGAGCAATTGGAGTTTGCGGAACGCTCCCAGGACGGTTATGCCTATTGGGATAGAAATGCAAATGGTACCTTGGATATCTATGAGGACGACCGTCAACCCATTGATGCACGGGTTGCAGATGCGCTTTCGCAAATGACCCTGGAAGAAAAGATCCACCTACTGAAAGGCTCGGGCATTGCCTCTGCCATGGGCAGGGTAGAACCCGGAACCGGTATTCCCGGAGCAGTGGGGACTATTGTACCTACCCCCCGATTAGGCCTACCTACCGTGTATTTATCCGATGGCCCCGCAGGGCTACGAATACTTCCCATACGAGAAGGGGAAGATCGAACGTATTATTGTACGGCCTTTCCGATCGCCACCTTATTGGCCTCCACCTGGAATGAAGATCTGGTATACGAAGTTGGGAATGCTATGGGTAATGAGGCCCTGGAATATGGTATTGACGTGATACTCGGACCCGGTGCTAACATCCACAGGCATCCGTTGTGTGGGCGAAACTTTGAATATTTTTCCGAAGACCCGCTGTTATCCGGATATATGGGAGCAGCTATCGTTAATGGGATAGAATCCAATGGCGTAGGTACTTCCGTGAAACATTATGTCGCTAACAACCAGGAAACCGAACGCTTTATGAACGATGTCAAGGTTTCCGAACGTGCGATGCGGGAGATCTATCTGAAGGGCTTTGAACATATTGTTAAAAAGGCGCAGCCCTGGACGATTATGTCTTCCTATAACAAGGTAAATGGCACCTATACTTCGGAAAGTGAATACTTGTTGACTGATGTCTTACGGGACGATTGGGGCTTTGAAGGCCTGGTGATGACCGATTGGTTTGGGGGTCGTAACGCGCCTGCACAGATCAGCGCAGGGAACGATCTGTTGGAACCCGGAACAAAACGGCAGTGGAAGGCCTTAAAGAAGGCTGCTGAAAGCGGGGAACTGTCCGAAGCAAACATTGACAGGGCCGCAACTAGAATCCTAAGGCTGATCTTTACTTCAAAGAAAATGCAAAACTACAGCTATGGGAATAATCCTGATTTGGAAGCTCATGCGGCCGTTACCCGTCAGTCTGCGGCCGAGGGAATGGTCTTGCTAAAAAATGAAGGAGCCTTACCGTTGACTCCTGGTCGCAACGTGGCATTGTTAGGCGTAACCTCCTTCGGTTTTATTGCCGGAGGGACCGGTTCCGGTGATGTGAATGAAGCCTATACGATTTCTTTGGAAGAAGGCCTGACAAATACCGGATTTACCATTAATGCAGTTGCTAAAAATGCTTTTGAGGCCCATAAAGCAGCCAATGTTGAAGGTTTCACAAAACCGGAAGGGATGGACGCCATTTTTAACCCTTTTACCCCTCCGGAGATCAGCTACACGGAAGCGCAATTACAGGAAATAGTAGCGAGCTCTGATGTCGGGATCTTAACCCTTGGTAGAAATGCCGGTGAAGGTGGTGATCGGTATATAAAAGACGATTTCCTGCTTTCGGAGATAGAACAGGATATGCTCAAAGCGACCAGTGCTGCTTTTCATGCCGCTGGGAAACAACTGATCGTCGTAATGAATATTGGAGGAGTGATTGAAACCGCTTCCTGGAAAGCACTTCCGGATGCGATCCTATTGGCCTGGCAGGGTGGACAGGAAGGAGGTAATTCTGTAGCCGATATTCTAAGCGGCAAGGTGAATCCCAGCGGGAAGTTGCCAATGACCTTTCCTGTGAATTTGGAAGATCATGCTTCGCATGCCAACTTTCCCGAAGCTGGCGAACACATGACTATCACACAAATGTTTAGCAGCCTCCTTTTCCCGCCCAAGGAACGTCCTGAAGCTGAAAAGGTACGCAATGAAGATTACACCCATTATGATGAGGGAGTATATGTAGGCTATCGGCATTTTGACAAATCAGGTTTGGAGGTGTCCTATCCCTTTGGCTTTGGCCTGTCCTATTCCAGTTTTGAGTATGGCCCTATGGAAATACTGATGGAAAATGATTCTATAAAAATGGCATTGACCGTTCAAAACACCGGGCAGTTCCCCGGAAAAGAAGTGGTGCAGCTCTACACCGAAAAAGTAAATGCTGCTGTTGATCGTCCGCTACAGGAACTTAAGGGCTTTGCCAAAACGGCAACCTTAGCAGCTGGAGCCGTGGATAGTCTTTCACTCGCTATTCCTGTAAAAGAACTGCAGTATTGGGATGAAACCAAGAGTGGCTGGGCGCTCGAAAAAGGGAAATACAACGTCAAGGTAGGAGCTTCCTCCAGAGACATTCGTCAGAGTGCTGAGGTGGAGGTAGAGTGATTAAACTTTGGATTGAATAGCTCCCCTCCCCGCCTGCCATCATTACTTTAATTAGTACTCGGGCAGGTTTTTTAAAGGGGAGCTTTCTATTTGCATTTTATAATTAAAGTTTTATCCAGGGCAATTTCCTCACAAATCGGCTATCGTTTTAAAGCGATAACTACAAATGGAGTAATATTCTTCTCCGGGGTATAACACTGTAGAAGGAAAATGGGGCTGGTTAGGACTATCCGGGTAATGTTGCACTTCCAGGCAGAAGGCGGACCTGGGACCATATATTTTGTTGTTTTTGCCAATAAGGCCTTCCCTAAGATTATTTCCGGTATAAAACTGTACCCCAGGTTCGTTGGTGAAGACCTCCATGACCCTACCACTCCCAGGCTCCACCACGGTAGCAGCATGGTTCAGGTCTCCGCTTTTTTTGTTTAACACATAGTTATGATCATATCCCCCTGCATGGTTCAGCTGCTCGTAGGCACTGTCAATGTCCCGTCCGATAGCTTTGGGCGTACTGAAATCCAAAGGGGTGTCTTTTAAATCCTGGATTTCCCCGGTGGGAATTTGTGTGGCATCAGAAGGAGTAAACTGGTTCGCGTACAACTGCAGTTGGTGATCGAGAATACTGCCGTTACCAGCCCCTTTTAAATTAAAATAACTGTGATTGGTGAGGTTCACCACAGTAGTTTTATCGGTGGTTGCCCAATATTCAATGGACAATACATTGTTATCCGTCAACCTATACACCATTCTAACATCGAGATTTCCTGGATACCCTTCTTCCCCATCCTTAGCTAAATACCGTAATTCCAGTGTTTGGGCATCCAATTGTTTTGCTTGCCATACCACCGCGTTAAAACCTTTGGTGCCGCCATGCAGGTGGTTGGAACCGTTGTTCTGAATTAATGTATACGGTATACCTTCTAAGGTAAAGGTGCCTTCAGCGATCCGATTAGCGTAGCGTCCTACAGTAGCGCCGAGATAGGAATGATCAGCCCCTAAGTAACCCTCTAAATCGTCAAAACCTAAGACCACATCCTCGAATTTCGAATGGGTATCAGGCACCCATAGGCTTACTAAAGTGGCGCCATAGTTAGTGACCTGGCATACAGTACCTTGTTGGTTTTGTAACGTAAAAAGAGCGACTTTCTTTCCGTCTAAAATACGTTCAAAGTTTTTCTTATTAAGTGAGGTTATAAAAGATGATTTCTTCATATGGGTAAGGTAGCCAAAATTGATGATTAGGCGGCCCAAAACCACTCCGGATACAAATAATACAATACGCTATACACCCCAAGGAAAGCCCACAACACCAGCACCACCCAATACAGCACCGGATGTTGGACTTTTGAAATGGGTTCGAATAAATGGGTCTGACCGGAGCGCAGGTCCATAACCACCCAAAGGGCAAAGAAGATACCCCAGATCCAGGCCCATCCGGTCCCCAGGCTAATGATAATCAATCCCAGCCCTAGCAAGGCCCGCCATTTGAAAGACTTCTCGAATCGGGATCTCTTAGAAGAGATGCTACTGTCCGCTAGGGGTACCACATGAAAAAAAGCGCCGAAAGGATCGGCCAGTGCAGTAAAATGGTCATCCTCAAAAACCAGCAAGCCTCCATTTTCCAGCACACTTTTTTTAGTGGTTGCGGTGTCTTGCACAGCAAAAAATACTCCCCAGTACTCGTATTTCCCTTTTCGGGTGTTACTTACCTCCTGGACAGCTCCTATTTGCTGTTGGGAGGAATCCAGAATAAAGCGGCGACCGTTTTCAGCAGGAGCAAACGTCCAGTGAAACAGGGTTTCGTAGAAGGGGCTAATCCGGGAGAAGTCTGAAATGAACAACTCATTCCACACCAAAGCATTCTTGGTGTTTTTAAAGCGACTGTTCAACTGATCTCCCTCGTAGACGGTAAAACCCGCGCCGAGCGGATCCCGGATCAAGGCAATTTTTCCGATCGGGTTTTCAGTCTCCACCAGTTCAATGATCCCACCCAGGGTTTTGGCTTTTGCTACTGTGTCTTCTACACTTTCCACATGGATATAGCTCATCCAGAAAGAAGGCATATTCATGTCCTTAAACTTCCGGGGTGTTTCATAAAGGCCTGAAATTTGCTTGTCGTCATGATGTGCCAAATAATAGCGGTCGTCTTCCGTAAAATACTCCCAGTTAAAAACGGCGGAATAAAAGTTTTTAGTTATGGCGAGCTCGTAGGTAGAGAGGTCAGCAAAAACAAAGTGGTTTTCCATCATGGTGTTGCTTTTTTCTTCAGGAAGCTACTGCCCAGGGTAATCCCAATGGCAACCTGAAACACCACACTGGATACCCAACTGACCCGGAACCACATCGGGAGGGGTTGCATGGGACCGAGTGCCGCAAAACCGTCGATAGCCAGCCCAATTCCCAAAAAGACTACCCATAGCACCAGAGCCGTTCTACGGGCAATTAGTACAGCTACAAATGGTCCCATAATCCCGGCAATAAAAGCAGAAGAGAGGGCTCCTACTTGCGGTAGAGGGGCATACGGCAGGTTTTTTGGGCCCCAGGTGATACCGTTCGCCTTCCAGAGTAAGGTAAGCCCGGCTTGCACCAGAAATACAGTGAGAATTCCAATCAGGATGGCTACTGCCAAACGCCAAGAGGGGGAGCGCGTCATAAAGTTGTGGTCAAATATAAGGTTAACCCTATTTTCATAATGTCAAGGTAAAGAAAATGATAGTATTATTTGAATTAGGCACTGCTGGTCATTTCGACATGAGTAATCCCGATAGCTCCCGGGACGGGAGCCGATTGAGAAATCCGTTTTTTAGTTCTTGAGATTTCTCACACTCCCTGCTTGCAGCAGTTCGGTTCGAAATGACAGTTCGGATAAGCTATTCCTGTGGTAACGGCCGTAGAAAATGCGTAATTGCATATTCCCCAATTTCAGTACCCAACCGATGCCCTTCTTCGGAATCGTAACGAAAGTGGATACCAAGGTAGACCCTGGATAGCGATGCTTCGAATCCCGCTTCCGAAAAACTACTGAACGAGCGAGTAGGGGGATCCATAGTGATCTTTTCCGAAAACGGCCCAGCCTGTTCTACTTCCGGTGTGGACATCACAAAAGGGTAAGCATCTCCCGTACCAAGTGTAGTGGCCAAAACTCGCATCGCCGCTGAGCTGGCCGTTCCGTGGGCGGAGGGATAGGAAGGAAAGGCATAGGTGTGTTGGTGCAGGTTGTTCCACTCCGGATCGGCTTGGGTATCCGGATTTTCGTCATGTTCCGCCCATCGGATCGCGGTATAGGGCCGCCAATGGTTATAGTGAAATTTGTTATCAAAGACATTGATATAAGCATCATAGACTGCCATATTCATCAATGCAAAAGCACGAGTCGCTTCCCATAGATTCAGTTGCTCTTTTACCACCAGCTCCCGGGCCAATCGGTTGTGGGAGTTTTCCACAAAGTCCTTCCACCACATTGCCAGATGTGACTGATCTTCAGTGCGAGTGGTACTTTGTTGGGCTCCTACTTCTTTTACCTCATTAAACGCCTGAGTATAGGCGGCGCTGGCGATCACAGGCGGAGGTGGAGATCGAAAGTGGTCTTGCGAAGGGAGTGTAAAAGGTTGGGCTTTGGCCCATCCCGCTCCAAATATGAATCCTTCCGGGGTGCCGCTATGCTCGTTAAATTCGGCATATACCCCGGGAGCCATGGGATGCCAGGTATACTCCGCTTCCCCGTTCCAGGCGTCGCCTTGCCGTTCATCGAGGAGTCTGGCCGCAGCTGCTTCTCCCAACGTCTTCGCCGCCCCAATTTCAGCTTTTGGTAAGGTATCCAGGCAACGTTCCAGGGCTTCATGCAATTCCGGTTTATGATCGGGGTAGTGGGTGACGGCTATGGCATAAAGTGCATGGGCAACGGTTGCTATTGGGTGGGCTTGCAAGGATTCGCCCTGATAGGCATAGTAGCTGTATTGAGGTACCAAAGTGTTTAACGCATCATGTGCAGCCAAATACATCATAGTTGTGGTACGTAGTCCTTTTAAGGTGAGCAAGCCGTCCTCCGCAACGGCCAGTCCCATCACCTTTTCATTCCAGGAAAGTAATATTTCCGGGCCGTAGTCTTGAACCCGGAGTGTTTTCTTGCCACAGTTAATCAATAGCAGGAACAGTATGATAAGGAGCTGGGGTTTTCCATTAGCAATGCTAAAGTATTTCATACTGGAAGGTGTTTTGGTAGCAATCCGGCAAAAACATTGGTAAGAAGATAGTTAAATAGTTGACTACTGGTATGGTAAAATGTATAGCCCGCAGTATTTGGTGTTTTTTTGGAAGGAATTGGTGGTTTCCTTAATTTGTAGCTGCTATGACAAGAGACATTATTGATATCAACGATTTTACTATCCTGGTGGAGGAAGCGGCATCCGATCACGTGACCGTTGATTCCTGCTATTTTGACGAGCCCATGATTGCGGTGGCCTTTTATGGTTCGGGTAATGTGCACCTGTCCATGAATTTTAGGGAGCATAAAATGGAGTATGAGCATACCAAAGGGCTGGCACTTTCTTTTTATGCCGATGAGACCGTAGAATGTGTACATACTGTCTCACCGGATAAACCCCTGCAATGTCTTGTGATTGCCACAGCCCCCCGAAACCTGGAACTGTTACCGAATAATGAAGGGGAGTTGTTTACGGAACTGCTGGATCAATTAGTGCGACCCAAGGCCTCCTATGTAGAAGGCCCACGCTTTTTTATGACCCCTGAGATGCAGCATATCGTGGATCAGATTTTTTCCAATCAATATGAAGGGAAAGCCAAGATGATGTTCTTCCGCAGTCAGGTAACAGCATTATTATCCCACTTTTTCTGGCAATTATCAACCCTAAAAACAACAGAGATCAAAAGCTCGGAACGGGAAAAACTGTTAAAGGTAAAGGAAATCCTCTCCGAAAACCTGGACACCCCACCCTCGCTGAACGAACTCTCTCGCCAAATTGGCCTTAATACCTTCAAATTAAAAAAGGAGTTTAAAGCGCTGTTTGGTGTTCCTGTATTTAAGTATCTGCAAAACGAGCGCATGACCAAGGCCCATGAATTGATCCGAAGTGAACAGGCTACGGTTCAAGAAGCCGCCTGGCATGTAGGTTATGACAGCCTGAGTTCTTTTTCCAATGCGTTTACTAAAAAATTTGGCTTCCGTCCCAGTGAGGTAAAGGTATAATTCCAAATGATCTACCCATCTTTGTTAGGAGAAATCTGAGGTGGTTAGAATTATTAGTGTTTGGATTTCTCACACTCCCCTTGCGAAGCTCAGGATCGGTTCGAAATGACTATAGTAAACGAATCGAAGTCATTTCGAAATGAGGAGCATAGCGACGATTGAGAAATCTAAAAAAGTTACTTTTAGAGAATGCTATTTCGGTGCTTTGTTTACATTACTACCAACGAAAATAAAACTACACTCTATATTGGGGTGACCAACGATATTCAACGCAGACTCGCGCAGCACTACTTCGATAGTCAACATACCAGAAAATCCTTTGCAGGTAAGTATAATTGCTACTATTTATTGTATTACGAGGGATTTGAAACCATTGAAGCAGCAATTTATCGTGAGAAGGAATTAAAAAAATGGAGGAGAGAGAAAAAGGATCGTTTGATTTCTTCCATAAATCCAAATTGGGAATTTCTGAATAGTGACGTGATTTAGATTTCTCACGCTTCTATTGCTTCGCAATATCCGGTTCGAAATGACGTGATAACGTAATTTAGAGATATTAGTCATTTCGAAATGAGGCGGAACGACGATTGAGAAATCCCATTACTTTTTTGCTTCAAAAGATTTTCACGCTTTCTTCACAACGCTCAAGGTCTGTTCCGGAAGCCTAAGGACTAACAAAAATTAGGTTGGGTCCGATATCATAGTCAGATCGGAGAACGGGTGCTCTTCTCCTTTTCGAACAAATCATACTCCTTTTCAAACAAATGTCCGGAAGGTGGCTGCTCTAGTTTTGGAGTGTAATTAAAAAACGAGCAGTCATGAAAACGTTTAGAGCAATTGGAATTGGAGTAGCGATCTGGGTCCTGGGGGTAAGCGCCTATACGCTCTCCTTCTTTGTCCCCGTACTGGACAATCCGGAACAACAGGCCAATATGGTCTTGTTTACCGTAGTACTTCCCCTCGTTTGGCTTGGGGCAAGAAGGTACTACAAAAAGGAGCAGCATACCCACGGTTATTGGGTAGGGCAAACCTTCTTTTTAACGGCCGCAGCATTAGATGCTTTGATCACCGTACCACTATTGGTAATCCCTAATGGTGGAAGCCATTACACCTTCTTTACCGACCCAGGCTTTTGGGTCATTGGGTTAGAATTTATTGCTACCACAGTATTGTACTGGTATGCCAAGGTCTACACAAAAAAACGAAAGCGTACTAACTGAAAAATCATGAAACATGGAAATCACACTGAGCAATCTATCACTTTTCGCGACTGTCCTCTTGGTTGGTCTGGTCGCCGGACTATGCTTCACCTGGGGCAACGCCGTTACCCCTGGTATTGGACAATTGGACGATCTGAGCTACCTCAGCGCCTTTCAACAAATGAATCGTAGCATCCTGAATCCCAACTTCTACGGGGTTTTTATGGGCTCGCTTTTGGTAGGCATTGTTGCGGTCTTTACAAACAAAGGCGTTTCCCCCACCCACTTTTGGATGGTTTTAACCGCTGTGCTGATCTACTTCTTTGGAGTGATCCTGGTTACGGTCTTCGGGAACGTACCCTTGAATGAACTCCTGGACAAAACTGATCTGGCTCAAAGTAGTGTAGCGCAATTAAGTGCCTTGCGGAAAAAATTTGAGCAACCCTGGAATCGGTTTCATACGGTTCGGGTGGTTACGGGAACAATCGCCTTTGCACTACTCATCATCGCAAGTATTAATAAATAAAACGGAAACAATACTACTCTTCGATCCCGCCTACCGGCAGGCAGGTGTGCTCGGAGAGACACTAAAAACAATAACAATTAAAACAGAAATCATCATGAAAAACAACATTTTAGTATTAGGAGGAAAAGGAAAAACAGGGCGACGCATCGCCGAAAGATTAACCCATTTGGGCCACAATGTCCGCATCGGTTCAAGAAGTGAAACCCCTGCTTTTGACTGGCATCAACCTGCGGGTTGGCCTGCGGTGCTGGAAGGGATTGAAAAGATGTATATCACCTACCAACCGGATCTGGCGGTTCCCGGTGCCAAGGAAGCCATTGAAGCCTTAACCAAAGTGGCAAAACAGCAAGGGGTACAACAGCTGGTCATTTTGTCCGGGAAAGGGGAAGTAGAAGCCCAGCGATGTGAACAAATTGTATTGAACTGTGGAATAGAAGCCACCGTAGTACGTGCAAGCTGGTTCAGCCAGAATTTTAGCGAGAGCTTTTTCCTTGATCCTATTCAGCAAGGGATAGTA
>JANQHL010000125.1 GCA_028277085.1 Flavobacteriaceae bacterium | reverse complement strand
GACATCCTCAGTAAAGCTTTTTCACCTGCTGTTGTCCGTTTTTTTATGATGCAGGCACACTACACCAGTATTCTTGATTTGAGCAACGCCGCCTTACTTGCTTCGGAAAAAGGCTATTACAAACTTATGGAAGGTATCAAGGTCCTTACTACCCTTGACCCTTCAGACACTTCAGATTTCGATGTGAGTGGCTGGAAAAGCAAGTGCTATGAAGCGATGAATGATGATTTCAATACTCCGATGCTCATCGCACATCTCTTTGAAGCTGTTCGACAAATTAACCTGATCAAGGATGGTAAGGCTAAAATCACGTCAACGGATCAATTGGAATTACAAAACAGCATGAACGCCTTTGTTTTTGAAGTACTTGGGATAACCGCTCCGGAAGGAAATGACACCACCTCTGAGACTTTGGACGGAGTGTTGCATTTGCTTATCGACTTGAGAAACAAAGCGCGCGCCAATAAGGATTTTGCCACCTCAGATAACATCCGGGACCAACTTGAGGCCCTGGGGATCCAACTAAAAGATGGTAAAGAGGGCACTACTTATAGTATCAATTAGAATGCTGGCTGTGTTACTGTATTGTGTTAAAAACGAATAATCCGAAAACTACACCTGAAAAATGCCTATCACTCTTAAAAAAATACTGATTGCCCCTTTTATACTTTTGGTAAAAGCCTATCAGTATTTGATTTCACCCTTAACTCCAGCCACCTGTAGATATCAGCCCACCTGTTCCCAGTATACCTTGGAAGCGCTTAAAAAACATGGCCTTTTTAAAGGAGGATGGCTATCCATAAAACGAATTTCGAGCTGTCATCCCTGGGGAGGTAGCGGCTATGATCCGGTTCCCTAGATAAAATCCAATCCCGATCGCTATCGGGACCAAATCCCAAATCACAAAATCCAATCAAATCAACCCTCTTTGAAATCTAAGCACCGAAAAGGAAGCCGTCTTGTCGCTATTATTTATCTTAGCCCCAAAACCGATTTTCTATGTATTTCTTAGGTTTCAGTTGGAATCCTGACGACACTTTGTTCAAACTTGGAGTGCTTCAGATCAAGTACTACAACATGCTCTGGATACTTGCCTTTGTGGTAGGCTGGTTCATCATGAAACGTATTTTCAAAAATGAAGGGAAACCTATGGAAAAACTGGACTCCCTTTTTGTATACGCTGTAGTGTCCATAATGTTAGGTGCCCGACTGGGCCACGTATTTTTTTACGATTGGGACTACTACAAAGACCATTTAATTGAAATCTTACTTCCTATACGGGAAAGTACCAAAGGTTCTCTCTTCGGGATTATCAATGGTTATGAGTTTACGGGTTTCACCGGTTTGGCCAGTCATGGTGCTGCAATTGCGGGGGTCATTGGTTTATACCTTTTCTCCAGGAAATACAAGGATATGAGCGTGCTATGGTTGCTGGATCGAGTAACGATTACCTGTGCCATAGGTGGAGCATTTGTACGCTTGGGTAACTTTTTCAATTCAGAGATCAATGGTAAAGTGGTGGACAGCGCTTTTGCTTTTGCAGTGCGGTTTATCAGGGATTCGGATGATATGCCAGCCTATAAGGCTATGGGATTAACCAAAGAAAAAACTGCAAATGCTGCCTACAGGGCTTTGGAAACCAATCCTGAATTTGCTACAATTTTAGAAGCCATTCCCTATCGACACCCTGTGCAACTATACGAGGCATTTGGCTATCTGATTGTTTTTCTAATTATGTATTACTGGATGTACTGGAAAACTGAATTGCGTAAAAAAGAGGGCTTCCTTTTTGGATTTTGGCTTGCCATTATGTGGGGGCCCATTCGGTTTATACTGGAGTACTTTAAGAAGAGTCAGGGTGGATTTGAAGAAACCTGGGGAACTTTTAGTACAGGGCAGTGGTTAAGTATCCCGTTTGTACTTATTGGGTTGTACCTCATGTTTCGCCCAGGAAACTCCAAAGCGATTGCAAATAAAAAATGAATGTAATAATAGATTGTGAAAAGGTTTGTTGTCTATTTGGTGGTGCTCTGTGCAATTGGTGTTTTTCTAGTTTCCTGTAAAGAAAAAGCCACGACCAGCATTGCCACTGAAAAAGTTGATTTCACCAAGGAAGGAGAACTCCAAATACTTAAACGGGATTCGATAATCACCCAATTGGATATCGAAATCGCTACTTCTGACTACGAGGTGCAGACCGGGTTGATGTACCGGGAATCTATGGCCGAAAATCAAGGGATGCTATTCATATTTCCAAACGTTGCCGTGCATTCGTTTTACATGAAGAATACCGAATTCCCCCTTGACCTTCTTTTTATTGATGAATCGTTAAAAGTGGCCAGCATAACAGAAAATGCACAGCCCTTGGATGAAACCGGCATATCTTCTCAGGTTCCCATAAAATATGTTCTGGAGATAAATGCCGGATTGACACAAAAATGGAACATACAAGTGGGAGATAGTATCACGTATACCAGAAATTAAATGGGTAGCCTTTTACTGGAAAACGAGACCACGGCGCGACTTCGTTTCCGGAAGGTAGCTCAACACGATTTCAAAAAATGGCTTCCCTTCTATCAAAATCCGGACAGCACAAAATATTGGGAGGGTATTCCAAATGATCCGGTAATTGCTTGCCAGCAGCAATTTGACCGAATTTTTGAACGCTATCAAAAACGCCTGGGTGGGATGAACGCTCTGGTTTTGAAGGGGTCTGATGAATTGGTCGGACTTTGTGGGTTATTGGTGCAATATGTGGACGGTGCCAAGGAGTTGGAAATTGGTTATTCCATTTTACCTAGGTATTGGTCCAAGGGTTACGCTACTGAGGCAGCAAAAAAATGTAAGGCCTTTGCTAAATTGCATTCGCTGTCTTCTTCTCTTATTTCCATAATACAGGTAGACAATTTACCTTCCCAAAAAGTCGCCATAAACAACGGGATGCACCTGGACAAAACGACTAGTTACAAGAATAATCCTGTTCATATCTATAGGGTGCAGCTTTGATTGTTACTATTTTAGTAGTAGTCCTTCGAATTATCCAATGCCAACACACGCATTTATATTGATCCACAATGCTAGCAATAGCTCGCAACTTACCAACGACCTGGTAAAAGGTAATTTCCCGGATTTCGCTGATCTGAAAGAAAAAAAAACCGAGCTGTTCTCCAGCCGAGTCATTGCGCATTTCATAGAAGAAGAAGAGCGCCATGATTTAAAAATAGTAACCCAGGGAACGCAACAATCTTTACGGTCCATGAGTAGTGGGGAACGCAAAAAGGCGTTATTACACTACTTGCTGAAGTCGCGACCAGAAGTGATTATTTTAATAAACCCTCTGGATAATTTAGACCCTCAATCGCAACAAGAATTGAAAAACACAGTGCACCGATTGTCTCAGACGGTCCGATGTATTCAGATAGGATCCAGGGGAGCTGACGCTTTTACTTTCATATCGGAATATTATCGGCTCACTGAGGGAGCACTTGAGCAATATGCCAATCGGGAAGCTTTGTTTTCGTCAAAAAGCTTGGCTAAGCTATTAGAAATCAATAGTATACCACCCCCAATACAGCCCTATTTAGCTGAGGGTAAAACCTTGGTTCAAATGGACGGGATCTCCGTAAGTTTTGATAACAAACCGGTGATAAAAGATGTGCATTGGAGGGTACTACAAGGAGAGTTCTGGCAATTAAAAGGTCCCAACGGAAGTGGAAAAAGCACCTTATTGAACATGATTACCGGTGATAGTCATAAAGGGTATGGCCAAAACCTTACCATTTTTGGGCGAAAAAAAGGGAGCGGAGAAAGCATTTGGGAGTTGAAGGAAGCAATCGGTTACTTTAGTCCGGTAATGATTGACCGTTTTAAAGGATACCATACGCTTAAAAACATGGTGATCTCGGGGCTTTATGATTCCGTAGGTTTATATCATATGCCCTCTGATGTAGAAAAGACGTTAGCGGAAAAGTGGCTTCGCATATTACAATTGGAGGGGAAAGGGAATGCGTATTTCAATACGTTAAGTGAAGGTGAAAAACGGTTGATCATGATCGCACGTGCCATGATTAAGCACCCTCCCCTTCTAATTTTGGACGAACCCACGGTAGGATTAGACGATAATAGCGCCGCTTTTTTTGTTGCGCTCATCAATGCTTTTGCTTCACAAAGCACCTCTGCCGTTGTTTTTGTTTCTCATAGAGAAGAACCTGGCTTGCAGCCGGATTTCGTTTACGAACTTGTAGCGACTCACCAGGGGGCCGAAGGGAAAGTTTGCGCTACTTAATTTCACGGAGATTGTCCATTTTATTGGGTTTTTCGTATCTTCTCAACCTCCAATTACAAACTTCCATCGATGCAAAAAATTAATGTTAAGTCCGGTGCCAAAATTGACGATTACAAGGCATACGGCTCGCTCAATTCTTCAGTCTTAGATTTCATAGAAAAAGCAACCCAACCTATAGCTTCCTTAAACGGAAGTACCATCTGGATGATCAATTCTACCGCTATTGGAGGTGGCGTTGCTGAAATGCTTCCCAGCCAAATGCGAATATTACGAGAACTTGGAGTATCCATAGAGTGGTTAGTGCTTGACGCAAATGATCCGAATTTCTTTGATCTCACCAAGCGCATTCACAATGCTATTCATGGTAGTGGCGATGGAAAGTTCACTGAAACTGACCGCGAGGTCTTCGAAGCCACCAACACTGCAAACCTATCGGACGCCTTGGAGCTTATCAAGGATGGGGACATTGTTGTAGTACATGATCCCCAGCCTATGCCTTTGGCAGCGATGATCAAAAAACAGAGGAACGTAGCCATTGTTTGGCGCTGTCATATTGGTTTGGAGGAGGACACTGCAATTACCGATGCAGTTTGGAATTTCCTCTCTCCCTATACAGACGATTATGACCATTTTGTTTTTAGCCTTCCCTCCTACGTCCCTAAATCCCTAAAAGAGAAGACTAGTATAATTCCGCCAGCCATTGATCCGCTAAGCCATAAGAACAGGGCATTGCAGCTGCATAAAAACGTGGGAATTTTGTATCAATCCGGTATTTTGGATGACCATAAGGCCATTCTGTACAACAGATATAATCATTTGGTGCGAAGGGTCATGCCGGATGGCAGTTTTGGAAGTCCAAACCAACACAACAGTTTGCACCTTATCTACCGAACTTTTGTGACTGAGATCTCCAGGTGGGATAGATTAAAAGGCTTTAAAGAATTAATGCAAGCCTTTATTAAAATGAAAAAGGATAATCGCGAACATGGTGATCCTGAGAGTTTGGAGTATAAAAGAATCAAAATGACGCTTTTGGTCCTGGCAGGCCCCGATCCTGCTTTTGTCTCAGATGATCCGGAAGGAGAGGCGGTATTGAAAGAACTCACAGCGCAGTACCAAAGCGTAGATCCCGAAATGCAAAATGACATCGCAATTCTTCTGATGCCTTTGGACAATCCAAAAGAAAATGCTTTGATTGTTAATGCCTTACAACGTTCTTCAACGATAATTGTTCAGAACTCTATACAAGAAGGATTTGGATTAACCGCTACCGAGGCGATGTGGAAACGAAAACCGGTATTGGTATCAGGCGCTGCCGGATTAAAATTTCAGGTAGAACATGACAAAAACGGAAAAATCAATGAAGATCCCACTGATATTGGCAAGCTAGCCGAAACACTGGCGTACATGCTCAATCACCCGAAGGAAAGGGATAAATGGGGGTTTAATGGACAGCTACGGGTCATCCAAAATTTCACCCTATTCAGTCAACTCATCTCATGGCTTGAAGTACTTTCGGCACAAAAGTCAACATAACAGCTCCGGGCAAAAAAAGTAATTAGTAGATAAGCATTGGATTCTTTAGATTTTCAGGAAGCGCAGTTCAAAGCACTGCTGGACAAAAGTTCGGAATTGGTGCTTGATCGATTCAGGTCTATTGATAACCTTAAAGGGTATCATTATTTCCCACAGCAGGAAGTCGCCGGTTGGTTTGATGAACCTTTACCGGAACAAGGTATGGATGCAGGGGAGCTGTTAGAAGTTGTGCAAGACAAAATTTTGGGTACGGCTACGGGAAACCTGGGACCGCATATGTATGCCTATGTAATGTCCGGTGGGAACCAGATGTCCATCCTGGCAGAAAAGCTGGCCGCTACCATCAATCAAAATCAAACGAAATGGCATTTGGCCCCTGCCTTGAATGAGATTGAAAGGCGGGTGATCCGGTGGACTGCCCAATTATTAGATTTTCCTGCAGAATCCGGGGGAGTTCTCGTGAGTGGTGGTTCTGCCGCCAACTTAACCGGTCTTACCGTGGGAAGAAATCTTTTTTTTGAAAAAAAGGATATCCGGAAAAAAGGACTCTTCCGGCAACAACCGTTTGTAGTGTATGCTTCCGAGGAAGTACACAGCTGTGTGGACAAGAGTGTGGAACTCCTGGGTATTGGAACCGATCATCTCCGAAAAATTGAGACGGATGCCCATTTTAAGATCCGTTTGGATCTGTTGGAGCAGCAGATAGCACTGGACCTGGAACAAGGTTTACAGCCATTCTGCCTTATTGGAAATGCAGGAACGGTTAATACAGGGGCTATTGACGATCTGGATGCACTGGCAGTACTTGCCCAAAAATATGGGCTTTGGTACCATGTAGATGGTGCTTACGGGGCCCTGGCCAGGATTTTAGACAGCCTGAAGTCCGAGTACCGCGGAATGGAAAAGGCAGATTCTATCGCCCTGGATTTCCACAAGTGGTTCTATGTTCCTTTCGAAGGGGGATGTACGCTTGTACGAAGTTGGGATCATTTAAAACGTACCTACTTCAAAAAAGCAGCCTATTTGGACACCGAGTTGGCGAATGACGGGAATCGTCTTGAATACAATGAGCATTATTTTCAACTATCCCGCAACGCAAAGGCATTTAAAGTGTGGATGACCATCAAGGCCTATGGCATGGAAAAGATCCGCGCCATGATCCAAAAAGATATCGATTTAGCACAGTATTTGAACACTTTGATCACGGCAGCGGACGATTTTGAACTCGTAGCCGATTCCAAGTTGGCGGTCTCTTGTTTTCGTTATATTGGAAATATGAGCTCCAAAGACGAGATCGAAGCCTTCAATCGAAAGCTAATGCCTAAGCTCGAAAAAGATGGTCGTGTGTTTATCATGGGCACTACGCTAAAAGGGGAATACGCTATCCGCGCCTGTTTTATAAATCACAGAAAAACCAAAGCCACTACGGAATACCTTTTAGAGATTATTCGGGAGGTAGCCCATAAACTACAAGGAAAACCCGAAACGGTGGAATGAAAATCAGGGAAGAAGTATTAAAAATATATGAAGCCGCCCTGGAATTGGCCGTAATCTTTCCATCCCTTTCATTTTCAGTTCTTCATGTACTGTTTATGGAGCGCCTGATGTTTTGCCTATCATGGAGGACGCCCCTATGAAAAAAGCATCGTCCCCCTATGGGAATACAAAACAGATAGGTGAGGAGATCATTTGGGATGCAATCCAAAGTGCGGAAAGTCTTTCTGCCATTATACTTAGGTACTTTAACCCAATAGGGGCTCATGAATCCTTGGAAATAGGTGAATTCCCAATTGGGACACCCCAGAATTTGGTTCCTTTCATTACACAAACCGCCATGGGACTTCATGAAAAACTTGTGATATTTGGTGCGAATTACCCGACTAGGGATGGTACTTGCGTAAGGGATTATATCTATGTAGTCGATTTGGCAAAAGCACATGTAATTGCACTTCAAAGACTTATGGAGCAACAGAATAATGCCCCATACGAAATATACAATCTAGGAACAGGCAAAGGTCAAACAGTACTGGAGGTCATATCCAGTTTTGAACGTGTTTCGGGAAGCAAACTGAATTATGAAATCGGTCCCCGACGAAATGGGGATGTCACTGAGACCTATGCCGATGTTACCAAGGCCAACGAACAACTTGGATGGAAGGCCAAAGCAACTATGGATGAGGCCATGTTATCCGCTTGGAGATGGGAAAAGAAAATAAGAGAAACCAACTAGGTTAAAGATAGTTATGGAAAACAATTTTGAATTTTGGGACTATCTCGTTTTTATTGTGTACGCACTATCAATTCTAATTATTGGACTTAAAGTATCCAAATCAAAAAAAGGACATGAAAAAAATGCAGAGGATTATTTTTTAGCTGGCCGATCCCTTCCTTGGTGGGCCATTGGGGCCTCTTTGATAGCGGCCAATATTTCCGCTGAACAGTTTATTGGAATGTCCGGTTCAGGCTTTGCACTGGGTCTTGGAATCGCTTCATACGAATGGATGGGTGCCGTTACCCTCCTTGTGGTGGGGAAGTATTTTTTGCCAATATTTATAGACAAAGGGCTATATACCATTCCTGAATTTGTCGAAAAACGGTATTCTACCAATTTAAAAACAATTTTGGCTGTTTTCTGGATTGGTCTATATGTCTTTGTCAATTTAACTTCGGTCCTTTATTTGGGAGGGTTGGCACTGGAGACTATCCTTGGGGTTGATATGATGTATGCTATTATTGGGCTCTCACTTTTTGCTGCAGCTTATTCACTTTATGGAGGTTTGTCGGCAGTAGCTTGGACAGATATCATTCAGGTCGTCTTTTTGGTATTGGGCGGTTTGGTCACGACCTATTTGGCTTTAAATAGCGTCTCTGGGGATGAAGGGTTATGGGCCGGGCTAAAAACTATTTTTGAAGCGGCCCCTGGTCATTTCGACATGATTTTGGATAAGTCCAATCCTGAATACATTAACCTACCTGGAATTGGGGTTTTAGTTGGGGGTATGTGGGTCGCAAATCTCTATTATTGGGGCTTTAATCAATATATTATCCAACGTACTCTGGCGGCCAAATCGTTGCGTGAATCACAAAAAGGAATTCTTTTTGCAGCTGGCTTAAAACTGATTATCCCATTGGTAGTGGTAATTCCCGGTATTGCCGCTTATGTTATTGTTAATGACCCCCAGATTATGGC
>JANQHL010000072.1 GCA_028277085.1 Flavobacteriaceae bacterium | reverse complement strand
CCATAAATGCTTGCTGAGGGATCTCAACATTTCCTACCTGGCGCATTCGTTTCTTCCCTTTCTTTTGCTTTTCCAATAATTTACGTTTCCGGGAAATATCCCCTCCATAACATTTGGCGGTGACGTCTTTTCGCAATGCTTTGATAGTTTCTCTGGAAATGATTTTGGAACCTATGGCCGCCTGGATGGGAATGTCAAATTGCTGCCTCGGGATGAGCTCTTTCAACTTTTCACACATTTTTTTACCAATGGTATAGGCATTATCCGCATGAACCAAAGCAGAGAGCGCGTCCACCGCATTCCCGTTTAAGAGAATGTCAACACGTACCAGTTTGGAAGTACGCATCCCGATAGGAGAGTAGTCAAAGGAGGCATAGCCTTTAGAAACCGTTTTTAACCGATCGTAGAAATCAAAAACAATCTCTGCCAAAGGCATGTCAAAAGTAAGTTCAACCCGTTCGGTGGTCAAATAGGTCTGGTTCGTGATCTGCCCTCGTTTTTCGATGCAAAGGGACATTACGTTGCCAACAAAATCGGATTTAGTAATAATTGTAGCTTTTATATAAGGTTCTTCCACTCTGTCTAAAGTAGACGGGTCGGGAAGGTCAGAAGGGTTGTTTACAACAATTATAGCCTCAGGTTCTTTTTTGTTGTAAGCGTAGTAACTTACGTTAGGTACGGTTGTGATTACGGTCATGTCAAATTCCCGCTCTAAGCGTTCCTGGATAATTTCCATGTGCAACATTCCCAGAAAACCGCAACGGAAACCAAAACCTAAAGCGGCACTGCTTTCGGGCGTAAAAACTAGAGAAGCGTCGTTGAGTTGCAATTTTTCCATGGAAGCCCGTAGTTCCTCAAAATCTTCGGTATCCACAGGATATATCCCGGCAAATACCATGGGTTTTACGTCCTCGAAACCAGCTATTGCTGCCTCAGACGGGTTTTCGGCTAGTGTGATGGTGTCCCCTACTTTTACTTCTCTAGCGTCTTTGATGCCGGTAATAAGATAACCTACATCTCCCGTGCTAATATGGTTTCTTGGGACCTGAGTTAATTTTAATGTGCCAATTTCATCGGCAAAATAGTTTTTCCCGGTTGCCATGAATTTGATTTTTTGACCTTTTTTTAGTGTGCCGTTTAGTATTCTAAAATAGGTCTCTACACCACGGAACGGATTGTATACAGAATCAAATACCAGGGCTTGTAAAGGGGCATTCGGATTACCTTCAGGAGCAGGGACCCGTTCAATAATAGCGGATAGAATAGCTTCAATCCCAATTCCAGTTTTTGCACTCGCCGGGACAACCTCCTCCGGAGCACAACCCAACAAATCGACAATATCATCAGTAACCTCCTCTGGATTTGCGCTTGGAAGATCTACCTTATTCAAAACAGGAATAATCTCTAAGTCGTTTTCCAAAGCCAAATACAAGTTGGAGATGGTTTGTGCCTGAATGCTTTGTGCCGCGTCTACAACTAAAAGGGCGCCTTCACATGCAGCAATGGAACGGGACACCTCGTACGAAAAGTCCACATGGCCTGGGGTGTCAATGAGATTCAGTACATAAACCTCCCCCTGGTAGGTATATTCCATTTGGATAGCATGACTTTTAATGGTAATTCCCCTTTCCCGTTCCAGGTCCATATTATCCAAAAGCTGATCTTGTTTTTCACGTTCGGTAACGGAACCCGTAAAATCCAGAAGACGATCGGCCAGCGTACTCTTGCCATGATCTATATGAGCGATGATACAAAAGTTTCGTATGTTCTTCATTCAGAGCAACAATTTAACGGCAAAGATAG
Source organism: Flavobacteriaceae bacterium (assembly GCA_028277085.1). Taxonomy (GTDB): domain Bacteria; phylum Bacteroidota; class Bacteroidia; order Flavobacteriales; family Flavobacteriaceae; genus Croceivirga. The sequence goes on along the minus strand of JANQHL010000072.1, from coordinate 6,187 downwards.
CTTTTACGGAAATGATTGTAGCCACAAAAATGATGAGATCTGATCGCGCGTTCAAATCTTGGAAATCCCTCGAATTAAAAGTAATACTGCTATAAAAACTATAATTTAGTAGTTTTGACCTTCAACCCAAACACCAAATGAATAGCTTAAAACTCCCCCTACTTCTGGTGTTTTGTACTTTAAATGTGGCCATTTCTCAGACTTTTGAGATCTCTGGCAAGGTTATCAATAATCAAGGGGAAACCATTGCTTTTGCGAATATCCTCTTGCTTAATGCGGCAGATTCTACTTTTGTTCAAGGGACTTCCGCGGATGATGCGGGAGCGTTTATACTAAAAGGAGTAGCCCCTAATCTTTATTTACTGCAAGCTAGTTATGTAGGGAAAGGTTCCAAACCGCTGGCTCTGGATATTCAGAACGATGTAAAACTTGGCGCGTTAGTGATTCCAACAGAAGCGGAGAATCTGGATGAGGTCATTGTTACTGCCAAAAGACCCACTGTAGAACGTCTTCCGGACCGGTTAGTTTTTCAAGTTGAAAACACGGTGGTTTCACAAGGCAGTACCTGGGACATTCTAAGGAATACTCCGGGATTGATCGCTACACAAGAAGCGCTTCAGATACGAGGGCGAACGGCTAACGTGTACTTAAACGGACGCAGAATTCAGCTTTCACCCCAGGAACAAAAGGACTTTCTGGAAAGCTTATCCGGAACGGTTATATCTTCTGTAGAACTTTACGTTAATCCTCCGGCCAATTTTGATGCTGAAGAAGGAGCGGTCATAAATATTATAACGAATAAAAACGTATCTCCTGGCTATAAAGGAAGTTTCGACGGCACGTTTACGCAGGCTATTTTTCCTAAGTATTCTATAGGAACCAGTCACTATTTTAAATCCGAGCAATTAAATGTATTTGCAAACTATAATTTCAACAGCAAAAAGAACAACCTAGATGTGGAAAAAGGCATCAATTTCATTGATACCAACAACACCATTTTCTCCAGGTGGCAGACAGATGATAATCAGGTACGCAATATAGACTCCCATAGTATCAATGTTGCCATTGATTTTGATGTTGACGAAAGAAATACGATAAGCCTAACCTCTAATGCCCTTTTAGCACCAAACCAGGATTGGGAACGGAATCTAGATGCGGAAATCAGGAATGCCCAAAACCAAATAGATTCTACTTTTGCCACCAATAACCGTGGATTTGAAGATGAATACAATGTGGCATTTGACCTTTCCTATGTGCATAAACTTAAAAAACCGGGAGCCAGATTGACCTTTAACGGGCACTATACACGTTATCAGGACGAATACACCCAACAAATCCTGTCCAACTACCTTGACAATAGCGGTTCGTTTATAAGGAATTTCGGTTTTCAAACCAATGCCGACCAAAACATTGATATTATTACAGGGCAATTGGATTATCAGACGCCGATTGGAAGTGCCTCAGTAGAAACAGGAGCTAAGATTTCTGTAGTAGATTCCGAGAGTAGCATTGACTTTTCAAATTTTATAGGCACTGATGACAGTGTGGATCCATCTTTGTCGGATGATTTTCTGTACGATGAAAAAGTGTACGCAGCCTATTTGAGCTTTGTAAAGAACTGGGAAAAATGGTCCATGAAGTTAGGAATTCGAGGGGAAATAACGGATGCAGAAGGGATATCTTTAACACTAAATGAGCGCAATACCCAGGACTTTTTTGAACCTTTCCCCTCCCTTTATGTGCTGTATTCCCCAAATGAGAAGCACAGCTTTTCTTTTGATTACGGAAGAAGGGTACAACGCCCCAGATACAATGATTTGAATCCATTTCGCTATTTCTTTAATGAGAACGATTTTGAAGAGGGGAATCCGGGATTACAACCCAACTTTTCGAACAGCTTTAACCTCAACTACACTTTAAACAGCGAGTTTTTTATTGACCTGTACTATAGGGACAACGGCAATTACATTAGTCAGCTGGTTTTTCAGGATAATGACTTACTAACATTAAGAGAGCTTCGGCAGAATGTGTTGGGAAGTACCTCCTATGGGTTGGATTTTACGGTGAGTAAGAGTATTCTTAACTTTTGGTTTCTATATGCCTATAGCTCCATCTTCCACGAAGACGAAACATTTCTAGCAGTGGAAAGCGGAGATCAGGAGTTTACGAATTCTATAGATGGATTCTATATCTATTTAGCAAATTATTTAACACTTTCCCGAGACGGGAGTTTTACGGGGGAGCTATCTTTTAGTCATATGACTACAAATCTTGTGGGCTCATACGTGTTTTCACCAACTACAAATTTGACTCTTGGTGTTCGTAAGAGCTTTGGAAACGACAGGGCAATCGTTTCGGTGAGCGCCGAAGATTTACTGGGAAGAGTGAATCCTCGATATTCTTCAGAGTATTTGAATCAGGATAACTTTTTTCAAGTAATTCCGGAAACGCAGTTTGTTCGCTTTGGTTTTACCTACAATTTTGGAAACTTCAGATTGAAGGAGAATCAGCGTCAGATTGATAAAGATGAACGGGATAGACTTGGGAACACTGACAACTAGTCAATCCGTAACAAACTCATTTTGAGGAATTTTGATTTTTGAAGTATTTTTGCTATCCATAAAACAGTGCTTTGCTGAAAATAGGAGAGATACAATTACCTGAATTCCCATTGCTTTTAGCCCCAATGGAGGATGTTAGCGACCCGCCTTTTAGAGCCTTGTGCAAAGAAAATGGTGCGGATGTGGTGTACACGGAGTTTATCTCTTCCGAAGGCTTAATTCGAGACGCCGCCAAAAGCGTCATGAAACTGGACATCTATGAAAAAGAACGCCCAGTGGGGATTCAGATCTTCGGAGCTGAAATGGATAGTATGCTTCAGGCAATTGATATTGTGGAACGGACCAGGCCTGATATTATCGATATCAATTTTGGCTGCCCGGTAAAAAAGGTGGTCTGCAAAAATGCAGGAGCCGGAATTTTACGGGATATTCCACTAATGGTAAAGTTAACGGAGGCCATGGTAAAACGCACCCAATTGCCCGTAACCGTGAAAACCCGCCTGGGCTGGGATCACAATTCGATAAAGATCGTTGAGGTGGCAGAACGCCTACAAGATGTGGGAATTCAGGCCATCTCGATTCATGGTAGGACCCGGGTGCAGATGTATAAGGGCGAGGCGGATTGGAACCCAATTGCAGCCGTAAAAGCTAATCCAAGGATGCATATCCCAGTATTTGGAAATGGGGATGTCGATACCCCGGAGGCCGCTATGCGAATGCGAGATGTCTACGGGTTGGATGGCGCTATGATCGGTCGCGCCAGTATTGGTAACCCCTGGTTTTTTAACCATGTCAAACATTATTTTGAAACTGGAGAGCACTTACCTTCACCCACCATGGAACAGCGGGTCAACGTGGCACGTAGGCATTTACAGATGGCCATTGATTGGAAAGGAGAAAAACTGGGTGTTTTTGAAACCAGAAGACATTACACCAACTACTTCAAAGGCATTCCGCACTTTAAGGAATATCGAATGAAGATGGTAACAAGTGATGCCGCCGAAGACGTGTTTGCCGCCTTTGACGAAGTACTTGAAAAATTTGGGGACTATCAATTTGCCAGCTAGGCGATCAATTCTTTAGAAATTCTACTACTTGCAATTTTAGCCGAAAGGAACCCAAGTAGTACTATAGTAGCCAACACAATTCCAACGTTCACCAATTTATATTCTACCGGGTACGCCAGGGAAGGCGTAATTTTTAACCACGAAAAGAGCAACTGTGATCCTACCAATAACGAGCCGATGACCACCCCCAGAAGGCCTCCCAGTGTCGTGACGATACTACCCTGATAAAAATAAACCCTACGCAGTTGTGAAATAGTAGTACCTAATGCATAAAGGGTTTTTGAGTTTTGTTGTTTGTCCAAAATCATCATGATAATTGCGCCAACTACATTAAACAGGGCGATGATAAGTACCAAAGTAAAGATCAGATAGGTAGCCAGGTTCTCTGTGTTCAACATCCGATACAACGTACTGTTCAATTCTTGACGGGAAAGCACCAGAAGATCGTCCCCTAAAACAGACTTTATAGCGCTCTTTGCTTCCTCCAGGGAGCCTTCACCAGACCATTTAAAATTAAGCCCGGAAATCTGTAATGAATCTTTCTCCAAAAATGCCTGTACTACGGGTAAAGAACCGAAAACATACTTTTTGTCCAATTGATCTTCCACGGCATAAATACCGCTTACCACCATAGACATTTGGTTGTAAAAGGATTTTGAATTCAGGGATTGTGTGGTTATTGATTGTTGCCCGGGCTTAAGTGTGATGACATTTAAAGGGGTGTTATAGTTATTCAGCGGCCCTCCAAGTAAATTAAAAATCCCTACACCAATTACAGCATTTGCTCCCGTTACACCCCAATTGCCAAAGTATAGGGTGCTATCCATTCCGGTAACCTGCAAATATTGGCTGTCTACCCCTTTTAAATAGGCAATATGGTTTTTGTCCTGAAAACTTAGGTAAACCCGTTCCTCGATTTCTTTTGCAAAACTGGAAATAAAGATATTTTCCTTCAGTTGTTGCTCTTCTTCGGAAGAAATGGAGAAAATTTTTCCAGTGGCAGGAATAGCTTTAATATCGGGATCGAATGTATTTGTGAATTGCAGACTGAAAGTTTTAAGGCCGGAAAAAGCGGAAAGTACCACGAAGAGTGCGGCTGCGCCAATGACAATTACCAAAAACGTAATGAAATTGATAATGTTTACAGCATTTTGCCCACTTTTTGATCGTATATATCTTCTGGCAATGTAGGCTGAAAAATTCAACACTTACGATTTTTTTCGTTTGTCCAGTAGGTCCCGGTTCTCAATAGGATTCTCTTTTCCCTTTAGGGATTCCTCAATATTCTCGATATAATCCAGGGAATCATCCAGATAGAAGTTCAGCTCAGGAACCCGGCGGAGTTGGTTTTTGGTACGTTGCGCGAGTTCATGCCGGATTAAGGGTTCGTTGGATTTAATTCCTGCTAGAAGTTCCAAGGCCTTTTTAGAGGGAAATATAGAAACGTAGACTTTCGCAATAGATAAGTCCGTAGTGATGGTCACCTTGGAAACAGAGATCAAGGTACCCTGCAGTCCCCCTCCGGTGGCAGCGCGTTGTAGTATTTCGGCAATGTCTTGCTGAATAATACCTGCAATTTTCCGTTGTCTTTGCGTTTCCATGCCCCAAAAATATCGATTTCATGACCAATCTCAGCATTTCCTATTTTTAGTCCCAGTAAATTGTGCCATTGTTAACGGTATCAACTATGGATAAAATTGAGCATATTGGAATTGCGGTTAAAGATTTAGATAAGTCAAATACACTTTTTGCAAAACTTTTTGGGATCCCACACTACAAAATAGAAGCTGTGGAATCCGAAGGCGTCCGCACGTCTTTTTTCCAATCCGGTCCCAATAAAATTGAACTGTTGGAGGCGACTAACCCGAACAGTGCCATTGCGAAATTTTTGGAGAAAAAGGGCGAAGGCATCCACCACATTGCCTTTGCGGTTAAAGATATTGAGAAGGAAATGGAACGATTGCAGCAGGAAGGGTTTGTAGTTTTACCTGGTTTTCCTAAACAAGGTGCTGATAATAAAATCGTGGCCTTTTTACATCCTAAAGGCACCAACGGCGTCTTAGTAGAGTTGTGCCAGGACAAGCAATAGCCTGTTATAGTTGCTTCATCAAAAAATAAAAGCTAATTTTGCAGCCCAATTATTGGTCCTATACCTGCCCGCCTAGCGGCTGGTAGGCAGGGCTCAGTTGGTTACCTGCCTACCTGGCGGTAACGGCAGGCAGGGAGTAGCTGACGTTCATTTTAGAAAATGGTTTTTGTTTACGTTCTAAAGAGCGATATTGACAACAGATTTTATGTGGGTTTGACCCAAGATGTTGAAAAGAGGCTAAAAGAACATAATTTTGGAAAAACAAGAAGTACAAAAGGATATCGCCCCTGGAAATTGATCCACGTGGAGCAATATCCTGATCGTAGCACTGCAAGAGATAGAGAGAAGTACCTTAAATCTGGGTATGGCAAGCAGTGGTTGAAAAATAAATACAACTAGGTCCTATAGCTCAGTTGGTTAGAGTAGCTGACTCATAATCAGTTGGTCCCTGGTTCGAGCCCAGGTGGGAC